>JAEUSV010000125.1 GCA_016788485.1 Flavobacteriales bacterium | reverse complement strand
ATGCCAAGCAGCACCGTTGCCAGCAGGAAGGCCCCGCGCACCAGCAGGGCGGCGAGGAAGATGATGCGTTCGGTACGCTTGTCGGGGCTGGAGTTCGGTCCTTTGGCCATGGCGGCCGAAGTTAGGCGGGCCCTCCGATGCCAGGGATCGGCCTTACTTTCGCCCCATCAAGCGACCGCATGGACCTCACCAAGATCATCTCCATCGCCGGCAAGTCCGGCCTGTTCCGCATCGTGGCGCAAGGGCGCCAGGCGCTCATCGCCGAATCCCTGGAGGATGGCCGGCGCATCCCCGTGCATCCGACCATGAAGGTGAGCTCGCTCGACGAGATCAGCATGTTCACCACCGGTGATGATGTGCCCCTGCGCGAGGTGCTGGCGAACCTGCATGCGATCGAGAAAGGCACGTTGAGCGTGGACCCCAAGGGCGATGAGGAGACCCTGTGGAAGAAGCTTGCCGAGGCGCTTCCCACCCACGACCGCGGCCGCATCTACCCCAGCGACCTGCGCAAGCTGTTCAGCTGGTACGCGCAGATGAGCAAGGCCGGTGTGCTCGATGCCAAGGAGGAGCCGAAGGCGGAGGCCCCCTCGGAAGGGGTGAAGGAGAAGAAGGCCCCCAAGGCCGGTGCCGCCAAGCCCGATGTGGCCGTGAAGAAGGCGAACGCACCGAAGCCCGGTGGCGGTACCAAGGCCAAGACGGCTGGTTCCACCATGCGGAAAGGCAGCCAGCGCGGCAGTTGATCGTCCTGTAGGGGACGGGGCTCCGACCCTCTCATCCGACAGGTCCACATCGCCCCGCGAACCGCGCACTTGCGTACTGGCACCACCAGCAACATGTCCGCACAGAAGTTCCGCAAGCTGTCCATCCTGGTGGCGGCATACAACGAGGAGGACAGTCTTTACGGCTGCGTGGAGCGAGTGCTGCGCGCGCCTTTGCCCGGCGAGCTGGAGCGCGAGGTGATCATCGTTGATGACGGCAGCACGGACGGCACCCGGCAGGTGATGGACGAGCTGGCCGCCGCTCATCCTGCGCACATCAAGCTGCTCGCGCATGATCGCAACAGGGGCAAGGGAGCGGCCATAAGAACGGCCGTGGCGGCCATGACCGGCGACCTGGCCATCATCCAGGATGCGGACCTGGAATACGACCCCCGGGAGTATGGGCGCCTGCTTGCCCCCGTCATGGACGGGCGCGCCGATGTGGTGTTCGGCAGCCGTTTCGCGGGTGCGGAGCGCAAGGTGCTCTTCTTCTGGCACGCCTTGTTCAACCGTTTCATCACGGGTGCGAGCAACCTGCTGAACGACACCAACTGGACGGACATGCTCACGTGCTACAAGGCCTTCACAGGAGAGGCCCTGCGCACCATGCCTCTGGTGAGCAACGGCTTCGGCATCGAGCCTGAGCTGGCCGCCAAATGCGCCTTGAACAAGTTCCGGCTCTTCGAGGTGCCCATCAGCTACAACGGCCGACGCTACGACGAGGGAAAGAAGATCCGCTGGACCGATTCCATCGCGATCCTCTGGGCCATCCTGCGCTTCCGGTTCTCCTCCAACTACAGCGACCCGGGCAAGGTGACCC
>JAEUSV010000074.1 GCA_016788485.1 Flavobacteriales bacterium | reverse complement strand
GGCCAGACCATCGAGGCCTTCCTCATCAGCATGCAGCACGTGCCGCTCTTCAGCATGGGCCTCAACTGCGCGCTGGGCGCGGCCCAGATGCGGCCCTACCTGGAGGTGATCGCCGAGCAGAGCCCCTGCCGCGTGAGCATTTACCCCAACGCCGGCCTGCCCGACCAGATGGGCGAATACCGCGAAACGCCCGAGGTCACCGCCCGCCTCGTGGGCGAGTTCATGGCCAACGGCTGGGTGAACGTGGTGGGCGGGTGTTGTGGAACGACGCCGGAGCATGTCGCGGCGCTGGCGGCTGAGGCCAAGCGGCACGCACCACGCCCGATCGTCGCACCCGTAGCGTCGACCCACGGGGTCGACCGTTGAACATGACGATAGGCATGGGCATGCAGGTTGTTGGTTATGCGGGCGTGCCCCCGTCCCAAATGCGGCCGGGGTCGCGCTTTCCGCTACAAGTCCGCGCCCGGATTACCGGGCTTGCGGGCTTTCCGCTTCAATCGCTCACGCGGAGCACTCCTTCCATGGACCACTCATCATCGAACAATTAGGACAATGGACAAGAAGACGACTCATATGATCCTGCCCGGACTGGCCATACTCATGAGTGCTATAGCGCTGTCCAGCAACTATGACTTGTCGAATGTGTTGGGGTTCGTGGTTTCGCTGGTCGGTCTCGCCGGTGGTGCGGCCTACTTCCTGAAGAACAAGTTCGCGTCAACGCTTCTTCAGGTCTGGATCTACGCTCAAATCCCTGCGATCTCCAAGACAACTAGCGAAGTGTTGGAGAACGGTTCGGAGATAGTGACCGAGCAGCACTATGTCGACGCTGGTCAGGCCTTCACTTTCGATGTTGGGTTGACCCTAGGCACAAAGTCCGGTGACCTTGACTTGAAGGTGAATGTCGTTCCTATCGGTCTACTCATCCTATTCCGTTTGTTGATGCTCCAAGGATTGGTAGGTGGAGCCGTGACCATCAAGAAATTCCGACAGGACAACAAGCTCGGAGACGTCTTTCCCTTGTCGGGTTCAGTGCTTCGTACGGTCACGTTGGGCAAGGAGAAACACTGGCTGCTGGTTCAACTCATCGCACCGCTCGCATATGCAGGCCGTACATACTCACATCTGCTCGTCAAGCCGAAGGAGGATGGCATCTATAAGCGGGGTTCGGTAGCTCAGGTGTCGTACCTCGTTCTTGTCGATGATGTCGCAAAACTTCACGACGGCGTGAACAAGAAGGAGGATTTCCAATTCGCCGATTGGGGTTTGGTATCTGTCGCTTGAAGCCCCATTCTCTGATCTTCTGATCCTCTGATCGACATGATCCCTCAGTACTCCGGCCTCGAGCCCCTCCGCATCTTCCCCGGTTCCAACTTCGTCAACATCGGCGAGCGTACCAACGTCACGGGCAGCGCGGCCTTCCGCAAGCTGATCAAGAACGGCCAGTACGATGAGGCCGTGAGCGTGGCCCGCCAGCAGGTGGAGAACGGCGCACAAGTGATCGACGTGAACCTCGACGAGGGCATGATCGATGGCGTGGAGGCCATGCGCAAGTTCCTCAACCTCATCGCCGCCGAGCCCGACATCGCGCGCGTGCCGGTGATGGTGGACAGCAGCAAGTTCAGCGTGATCGAAGCGGGCCTGAAGTGCCTGCAAGGCAAGGGCATCGCCAACAGCATCAGCCTGAAGGAAGGGGAGGCCGAGTTCCTGCGGCAGGCCAAGATCATCCGTCGCCTGGGTGCCGCCACCGTGGTGATGTGCTTCGACGAGCAGGGCCAGGCCGACACCTTCGAGCGCCGCATCGCCATCGCCAAGCGCAGCTACGACCTGCTCACGCAGAAGGCCGGCTTTGCGCCGCACGACATCATCATCGACGCGAACATCCTCACCGTGGCCACCGGCATGGCCGAGCACGACCGCTACGCCATCGACTTCATCGAGGCCGTGCGCTGGATCAAGCAGAACCTCCCCGGTGCGCTTACCAGCGGCGGCGTCAGCAACGTCAGCTTCAGCTTCCGCGGCAACGAGCCCGTGCGCGAGGCCATCCACACCGCCTTCCTCTACCACGCCATCAAGGCCGGGCTCGACATGGGCATCGTCAACGCCGGGCAGATCGGCGTGTACGACGACATCCCGAAGGACCTGCTGGAGCATGTCGAGGATGTGTTGCTCGCGCGCCGCCCCGATGCCACCGAGCGCATGGTCGCCTTCGCGGAGCAGTTCAAGGGCGCGCCTTCCGCAGAGGCCGTGGCCGCGCAGGCCGCCTGGCGCGAAGGTTCCGTGGAGGAACGCTTGAAGCACGCCCTGGTGCATGGCGTCACCGAGTTCATCGAGCAGGACACCGAGGAGGCCCGCGTGCATTACGTGGACCCCGTGCTGGTGATCGAAGGCCCGCTGATGGCCGGCATGAACGTAGTGGGCGATCTCTTCGGCAGCGGCAAGATGTTCCTGCCGCAGGTGGTGAAGAGCGCCCGCGTGATGAAGCGCGCCGTGGCCTACCTCGAACCCTTCCTGCAGGAGAAGAAGGCCGC
>JAEUSV010000064.1 GCA_016788485.1 Flavobacteriales bacterium | reverse complement strand
CTTCATCATGATCCCGGTGCTCCCCGGCTGGCATGAGCTCGATCCCGCCTATGTCATCGCCTTCGTGTGCGCCTTCTTCGTGGGGGCCCTGGCCATCATCGCAGTGGCCGGTCCCAAGCACCTGAACACCCGCGGTGTGCGCGCCACCTGGAGCGGAAACACGCCGGCCTGAGGGGCCTTATCTTGCGGCATGCGCCATCGCCTGCTGCCCTGCCTTACCGCGTTCCTCCTGCTCACCGCCGCGTCCCTGAGGGGCCAGTCGCCGGTGATCGTGGATGCGCTCAACGCGGTCGATATCGACTCGCTCGTGTGGGACCTCGAGCGTCTTACGGGTGAGCAGCCGGTGGATATCGGTAATGGGCCGGAGACGATCCTGAGCCGGCACAAGCTGAACGCGGGTAATGCGCTCGCAGCGGACTGGCTGCAGCAGAGGCTCCTGGCCATGGGCTACACGCCGGTGGTGCAGACCTTCAGCGCGGGCACCGGGGAGAACATCCTGGTGGAGAAGCCCGGTGTCGTGCACCCGGACCGCAAGGTGATCATCTGCGGCCATTACGATGCCATGCCGGGCGGGCCGGTGAACGCGCCCGCCGCGGATGATGATGGCAGCGGTACCTGCTCTGTGCTGGAAGCCGCACGCGTGCTGGCGCCGTACAGCTTCGAGCACACGATCGTGTTCGCCCTATGGGATGAGGAGGAGCAGGGCAAGGTGGGAAGCGCCTACTACGCCGGCGTGGCCGCGGCCAACGACGATACCATCGCCGCCGTGGTGAACATGGACGCCATCGCCTATGACGGCAATGCGGACGGGCTGTTGCGGGTCCATACGCGGCCCGTGGCGAACAGCCTGGCCATCAAGGACACCGCCCTGATGGTGAACACCACCTACGGCCTCAACCTCAACATCGCCATCAACAACCCCGGCGCCACCTACAGCGATCATGCTTCGTTCTGGAGCGAGGGCTATGGCGCCATCCTGGTGATCGAGGACTTCGACAACGATGGCAACCCGCATTACCACACCCCCACGGACCTGTTGCAGTACATGGACCTGCCGTACTGGCTCGATCTTACCAAGCTCAGCATCGGCACGACCGCAGCGCTCGCAGTGCCTGTGAACGGCCCCGCATCAGTGCAGGAGGCTCGCTCGGTCGCGGTTGGAGGCTTGCGCGTTTACCCGAACCCGGCGGTGCAGGTGGCTCGGCTCTGGTTCGAGCTCCGATCATCCTCGGCCGTGCAGGTCATCCTGTTCGATGCCATGGGCCGGGAGAACACCGTGGTCCACAGGGGGCAGCTGTCGGCAGGTGCACAGGTGTTCGAACTGCCCGTGGATCAGCTCGCCCCGGGCAGTTACCTCGTGGCCGTGGACATCGATGGCCGCCGGAACACCACGCGCCTGGTGGTGACCCCCTGATCAGCGCAGCGGCTTGATGGCGCCGTCCACGTAGTCCAGCACCTTGGTCATGAGGTGCAGGCGGTCGCGCCCGCGCACGTTATGCTCGTGGCCGGGGTAGACGAAGAAGTCGAGCTGCACGCCCTTGCTCACGCTGTTCTTGATGAAGGCGTAGCTGTGCTCGGGCAGCACCACGTTGTCGATGCCGCCGTGGATCAGCAGCAGCTTGCCAGCGAGCTTGTCGCACTTGTCGGGCAGGGCGCTTGTGGCGTAACCATCGGGGTTCTCCTGCGGTGTGTCCATGTAGCGTTCGGTGTACATCACCTCGTACATGCTCCAGTCCATCACCGGTCCGCCGGCCACGCCCACCGCAAAGGTGCCGGGCGCCTTCACCATCAGCGAGGTGGTCATGAAGCCGCCGAAGCTCCAGCCGTGCACCGCCAGGCGCTTGTCGTCGACGTAGGGCAGGCCTTTGAGGTATTCCACGCCGCGCAGCTGGTCCTTCACCTCCACCTCGCCCAGGCGTCGGTGAATGGCCTGCTCGAAGTCGCGGCCGCGGTTGTCGCTGCCATGCCCGTCCACGGTGAACACGAGGTAACCGCGCTCGGCCGCCTCGAGCATCCAGTGCGAAGCGCCGCCCAGGAAGCTGTTGGTGACCAGCTGCACGTGCGGGCCGTTGTAGGTATACACCAACACCGGATACTTGCGTTTCGCATCGAAGCTGCTCGGCTTGACGAGGCGCGCGTTCAGCACGTCGCCGTTCTCGCCGGGGATGGTGAGCAGCTCGATGGCGCCCACCTTGTAGGCCGCGAGCGGGTCGGTGCTGGTGAGCAGGGTGCGCATGAGCTTGCCGCCCACGGTCTCGCGCAGGTCCACGCGTCCCGGGACCTTCAGGCTGCTCCATGCGTCGATGAAGAGGGCCCCGCTGGTGCTCACCTGGGCCGCGTGCGTGCCGATGTCGCTGGTAAGGCGCATGCTCTTGCCGCTGCCGATGTCGATGCGGTACAGATGCGTCTCGGTGGCTCCGCGCGGGTCCTTCGGGTCGATCATCGCCGTGCCCTCCACGAACAGCTGCCGCTCCTTCGCATCGAGCCCCACCACGTGCTTCACCACCCAGTTGCCGCTGGTGAGCGGGCGTACGAGCCCCTTGCTCAAGCTGTACAGGTAGAGGTGCGGGAACCCGTCGCGCTGGCTCCACCAGATGAACTTGTCCGGGTCGCTCTTGAGGAACCGCATGGGATGCATCGGTTCGAGCCACTTGGGATCGCGCTCCTCGAGCACTTGCTTCACCACCTTGCCGGTGGCCGCGTCGTATTGCACCACGCGCAGGTGGTCCGTCGCGCGGTTCAGGTGCACCACGAAGATGCTCTTCTGGTCGGGCGACCAGGCCACGTTGGTGAGGTATTGGTCCTTCGGCTCGCCGGTGTTGAGGAACACGGTACGCTGCGTGCGCGTGTCGAACACCCCGATGGTGGCGTGGTGGCTCGTCTGCCCCGCCATCGGGTAGCGGATGGCGTTGAAGGTGCTCGGCTTGGTGCTGATGTCCTCCAGCTGGTACTTGGTCACCATCGTCTCATCGAGGCGGTAGAAGGCGAGCAGGTCGCCCTGCGGGCTCCAGAAGGTGCCCTTCTCCACGCCGTACTCGTTGCGGTGCACGTTGCTCGCACCGTTCACGATGCCGTCGGCGCCGTCGGTGGTGACGCGGATGGTGTGTTCGCGCTCGCGGTTGGTGTGGATGTAGAGGTCGTTGCCGCGCGTGTAGGCCACCTGGGTGTAGCGCTCGTCATGGTCCTGGTTCTCGGCATCGCCGGGGAGCGCCATGTGCTGCAGCAGCGCCTGCTTCGACAGGTCGTACTGGTAGGTCACGCTGTCCACATCGAAATACAACAGGTCGGCCCCGGTCCACGTGATGGGCGGCAGGCGCTTGAGCGGCTCCTTGCGCTTCAGCTCCTCATTCAGCCGTTTCAGGCTGAAGAGCGGCACCTCGGCCATCTTGCCCACGCCGGCGCGCAGCAGCGTGTCGTTCTTCACGTAGCAATAGGTCTCCGTGTTCGGGATCCACTGCAGGCCGCTGAGGCGCTGGGGGGCCAGGTCGGTGCCCGCCTTCAGCACGGCGTCCTTCAGGGTGAGCTCTTTCTGCTGGGCGGAAACGGTGAGGGTGAGCAGACCGGCGGCCAGCAGCGGCGCCAGGGAACGGGGAAATGCCATGCGCAACAGGGTTGGACCGCGAAGATGCGGATCCCGTGCCGATCGGGACCTTCATCGCGGGACGGCCAGCCGGAAGCGGGACGGCCTCAGATGATGTTCACCTCGCGTTCGAGGTCCACCCCGAACCGCTCGTGAACGCTTCGGAGGATCCGGGTGCTGAGGTCGAAGATGTTGCGCCCGGTGGCGCCGCCATGGTTCACCAGCACCAGGGCCTGGTCCTTGTGCACGCCGTAGCCGTCCTCGCGGAAGCCCTTCCAGCCGGCCTTCTCGATGAGCCAGCCAGCGGCCAGCTTCACCTGGCCTTCGCCGGCGGGGTAGGCGGAAACATCCGGATGATGCGCTCGGATGCGATCGGCCACCGCCGCGGGCACCACGGGGTTCTTGAAGAAGCTGCCGGCATTGCCCAACACGCGCGGATCGGGCAGCTTGCTGCTGCGGATGGCGATCACCGCATCGCTCACGTCGCGCAGGGTGGGGGCGGTGATCCCGCGTTTCGCCAATTCCTGCGCGATGTTGCCGTAGCTGGTGTTGAGCACCGGGTGCTTGCTCAAGCAGAAGGTGACGTTGAGGATCACGAAGCGGTCCCTGCCCTCACGCTTGAAGTAGCTCTCGCGGTAGCCGAAGCGGCAATCGTCCTTGCGGAAGGTGACCACGGTGCCGTCGTCGACCTTCAGCGCTTCCAGCACATCGAAGGTGTCCTTCAGCTCCACGCCGTAGGCGCCGATGTTCTGCATGGGGGCGGCGCCCACCTTGCCGGGGATCAGGCTCATGTTCTCCAGGCCGCCCCAGCCATGGGCCACGGTGTGCATCACCAGGTCGTGCCACACCACACCGGCGCCTGCCTTCAGCCACACGTGGTCGTCATCCTCGCGCACCACGTCCAGGCCGGGAACCTCGTTCAGCAGCATGGCTCCGGGCCAGTCGCGCGTGAAAAGCACGTTGCTGCCCCCACCAAGGATCATGCGGGGCATGCCGGCCAGCTCCGGTGCCGCCAGCAGCGTACGCAGCTGGTCCACGTCGCGGAAACGGGCCAGGGCCTCGGCCTTGGCGGTGATCCCGAAGGTGTTGAAGGGCTTGAGGTCGGCGTCGCGCAGGATGTCCATCGCGGGCAAGTTTACGGTCGGGGCCGCGTTACTTTGGCCCGATGCCCTCCACGCCCAAGCGCGCGATCGTCTCAGTGACCAACGACCTGGCCACCGACAACCGCGTTCACCGCACCTGTTCCGTGCTGCAGGAGCTTGGCTATGACGTGCTGCTGGTGGGCCGACTGCTTCCCGGGAGTCCGGCGCTGGAGCGGCCTTACGCCACCAAGCGGATGCGGCTGCTGTTACGCAAGGGGCCGTTGTTCTACGCGGAGTTCAACCTTCGGCTTTTCCTGCTGCTGCTGTTCGCCCGGGCCTCGTTGCTGGTATCGAACGACCTGGACACGCTGTTGCCCAACTACCTGGTCGCGCGGCTGCGGGGCAGGAGGCTGGTGTACGACACACATGAGTTCTACACCGAGGTGCCGGAGCTCGTGAACAGGCCGCGGGTGCGGGCCGTGTGGCTGGCCATTGAGCGTTGGGTGTTCCCCAAGCTGGCGCACGTGCTCACGGTGAACCGCAGCATCGCCAATGCCTACGCGGAGCGTTATCCGCAGCGGAAGGGCGCGGCCATCGCAGTGGTGCGCAACATCCCCATGCGGCGCGAGCCGGGTCCGCAGCCCACGCGCGCTGAGCTTGGCCTGCCCGAGGACGTGAAGCTGGTGGTGCTGCAGGGCGCGGGCATCAACGTGGACCGCGGGGCCGAGGAGGCCGTGCTGGCCATGAAGCAGCTGCCGGGCCACCTGCTTCTGGTGATCGGCGGCGGCGATGCCTGGCCGGTGCTGCAGCGCCTGGTGGTCGAGCATGCCCTGCAGGACCGCGTGCGGCTGCTGGGGCGCATGCCCTACGACCGCATGATGGCGCACACCCGCCACGCCCTGGTGGGCCTCACGCTCGACAAGGACACCAACCTGAACTACCGCTTCAGCCTGCCCAACAAGCTCTTCGATTACCTGCATGCCGGGGTGCCCGTGGTGGCCACGGACCTGCCCGAGGTGGCCGCCATCGTTCGCGCGCATGAATGCGGCCTGGTGATACCCGGTCCGGACCCTGCGATCATCGCCGCTGCGGTTCAGCGACTTACGGCCGATCCGGCCCAGCACGAACCCTTGCGGCAAAGGGCTATTTTCGCGGCCCGCTCGCTGGATGGGGAGCGGGAGAAGGAGGTCCTCAAGGCCTTCCTCGCGAACCTTGGCTGAGCAGCACCTCCATATCGTCAGTTTCGACATCCCGTTCCCCGCGGACTATGGGGGCGTGATCGACGTGTACTACAAGGTGAAGGCGCTGGCCTCGCTGGGCGTGAAGGTGCACCTGCACTGCTTCGAGTACGGCCGCGCGCACGCCCCGGAGCTGGAGGCCCTGTGCCACGCGGTGCACTACTACGAGCGCCACACGGGCAAGCACCAGCTGCTGAACAGCCTTCCGTACGTGGTGGTGAGCCGCCGCAGCGAGGAGCTGGTGGAGCGCCTGTGCCAGGATGAGCACCCCATCCTGTTCGAGGGGCTGCACACCTGCCACCACCTGGGCGATCCACGGCTGCATGCGCGCATGCGGATCGTGCGCACCCACAACGTGGAGCACGCCTACTATGCCGCGCTGGCCCGTGCCGAGCGCAGCACGTTCAAGCGGACCTACTTCGCCAACGAGGCACGCAAGCTGCAGAAGTTCGAGCCGGTGCTGGCCGAGGCGGGCCACATCCTTGCCATATCGCCCAAGGACGAGGACCATTTCGCCTCGCACTACCGCAACGTCACGCACATCCCGGCCTTCCACCCGAGCGAGAAGGTGGAGGTGCCCGGCGGCATCGGCGATTTCGCGCTGTACCACGGTGCGCTGGGGGTGCCCGAGAACGACCAGGCCGCGCTCTTCCTGGTGCGGGAGGTGTTCAACGAGCTCAACGTGAAGCTGGTGGTGGCGGGCAGCAACGCCAGCGGTGAGCTGCGCGACGCGGTGGCCAAGAGCACCAACGTGGAGCTGCGCGAAGGCATCAGCACCGCCGAGATCACGGAGCTGGTGCGCACCGCCCAGGTGAACGTGCTGCCCACCTTCCAGGCCACCGGCATCAAGCTGAAACTGCTGTTGTGCCTGTTCAGCGGGCGGCACGTGGTGTGCAACACGCCCATGGTGCTCGGTACCGGACTGGAGGAGCTCTGCCACGTGAAGGACGACCCCGCGCAGTTCCGCATGGCGATCCAGGCCTGCATGGGCAAGCCCGCCAACGGCAGCACGCTCGAGCGCCGCACGGCCGTTCTGGAAGAGCGTTTCAGCAACCGCCGGAACGCCGAGGCGATCGTGAAGCTCCTGCGCTGAGCGCCTAAGCCGTCACGGCCCCTTCCTCCAGCAGCTTGCCGTCGTGGCAGCGCACCACGCGGGCGTTCAGCTTCTTCATGTAGGTGTAGTCGTGCGTGGCCATGATCACGGCGCGGTCGGGCCTGCCGTCCTCGCCCAGGCTCTGGCTGATGGAGTACAGCAGGTCCACGATCTCGCCCGTGGTCTCGGGGTCGAGGTTGCCGGTGGGCTCGTCGGCGAGGATCAGTTCGGGCTCGTTCACCAGCGCGCGGGCGATGCTCACGCGCTGCTGCTCGCCCCCGCTGAGCTCATGCGGCATCTTGTAGCCCTTGTTGCCCAGGCCCACCTTCTCCAGCACGGCCTGAATGCGCTGGTCCATCCGCTTGGCGTCGGTCCAGCCGGTGGCCTTCATCACGAAGAGCAGGTTGTCGTTCACCGTGCGGTCGGTGAGCAATTGGAAGTCCTGGAACACGATGCCCAGCTTGCGGCGCAGGAAGGGCACCTGCTTGCGCGGGAGCTTCCGCAGGTCGAAGCCGCACACGTGGCCTTCGCCCTGGGTGAGCGGCAGGTCGCCGTAAAGCGTGCGCATGAGGCTGCTCTTGCCCGTGCCCGTGCGGCCGATGAGGTAGATGAACTCCCCCGGTCGCACCGACAGGTCCACGTTGTTGAGCACCAGGTTCTCGCGCTGGAAGATGCGTGCTTCGTGCAGCTGGATGATGGGGGTGGACATCGGTGAGGGATCTCGACGCCCCAAAGGAAGAAATTCGGAAGGGGGTGCGTGCGTTGGGAATGGCACGGGACGTGCTTCCGCGTGAACACGTCCGCGTGGATAAGTACACCGCGCCCAAGGGCCCCGCCCGGCAGGCGCCCCGGCAACTTTGAACCCCTGATGCACAGCCTCATCCGCACTTCGCTCCGGCGTCCGGTGGCGGTGGTGGTGGCCCTGTGCGGCGCGCTGTTCCTGCAGGCCCAGCGCCCCGCCCATTACGACCACGCCAACGCCGACCTCGCGCACGCCCAGGAGCTCTTCGCCAAGGCCAAGTACGCCGCGGCCCAATACGAGTTCGAACAGGTCGTGGCCCGCATCCCCGATGCGCAGGACCCCACCCGCACCGAGGCCGAGTACATGGGCGCCCTCTGCGCCGTGCGCCTCTTCCACAACGACGCCAGCCATCGCCTGCTCGCCTTCATCGACGCGCACCCCGAGAACAACCATGTGCGCGGCTGCAGCTTCGAGCTCTTCCGTTTCTACTTCGACCGCAAGCGTTACGACGATGCCATGGCCTGGGCAGGGCGCGTGCAGGAGGCCGAGCTCGAGGCCGAGGAGCGCGACGAGCTCGTGTTCAAGAAGGGCTACGCCTACTTCCAGCTGGGCCAGCCCGACAAGGCGCTCATCGAGCTCAACAAGGTGAAGGACGGGCAGAGCCTCTACGCGGCGCCGGCCACCTACTATGCCGCGCACATCCACTACGAGCGTGGCAACCACGCCACCGCGCTGCAGGGCTTCGAGAAGCTTACCAACGACCCCAACTTCGGCCGCATCGTGCCCTACTACATCGCCCAGGTGAAGTTCCTGCAGGGCGATTACGATGCGCTGCTCAATTACGTGGACCCGCTGCTGAAGGATCCCAACGGGGCCAAGCAGGTGGGCCAGATCAACAGGCTTGCCGGCGAGGCCTACTACCGCAGCGGCAAGTACAAGGAGGCGCTGCCCTACCTGCAGAAGAGCGCCCAACGCCCCGGCGTGGACCGCGGGGAGCGCTACATCCTTGGCTACACGTACTACCGCACCGGCGAGTTCAAGGCCGCGCTCGACCAGTTCAACCTCGTGTCCAATGTGGATGACAGCCTGGCGCAGGCCGCGGCCTACCACATGGGCGACTGCTACCTCAACCTGAAAGAGAAGACCTACTCCCGCAATGCCTTCAAGCGCGCCTACGACCTGGGCACGGTCTCCGGTGCCGACCCCAAGCTCACCGAGGACGCGCTCTTCAACTACGCCAAGCTCAGCTACGAGGTGAGCTTCGATCCGTACAACGAGGCCATCATCGCCCTGCGCGACTACCTCAAGGCCTACCCGGACAGCCCTCGGCACGACGAGGCCCAGGAGTTCCTGCTCAACGTGTTCCTGAAGACCCGCAACTACGAGGACGCGCTCGCCAGCCTCGACGCCATCAAGAACAAGGACCTGCGCCTGCAGGAGGCCTACCAGAAGCTCGCCTACGACCGTGGCGTGGAGCTTTACGAGGGCCGCAAGTACGCCGAGGCCGTGCCTTTCTTCGAGAAGGCGTTGAAGTACCCGGTGAACAAGCAGGCCAACGCCATGGCCCGTTACTGGGCGGCCGAGAGCCACTACGCGCTCGGTGAATACGACAAGGCGCTCGCCGGCTTCGACGCGCTGCGCAACACCAGCGGGGCCTACGCCACCGAGCTCTACGAGCAGGCCAGCTACAGCATGGGCTACTGCTACTTCAAGAAGCAGCAGTACGACGAGGCCAGCGTGTCCTTCCGCCGCTTCGCCGGGGCGCCGCGCGTGGACGCCCGCCAGCGCGCCGACGCCATCATCCGCACCGGCGACTGCGCCTTCGTGGGCCGCGACTGGGCCACCGCCATCAAGTACTACGACGAGGCCATCAAGGCCGGCGGCCCCGACAAGGACTATGCGCAGTACCAGAAGGGCCTGTGCCTGGGCCTGCAGCAGAAGTGGAACGAGAAGATCGGCGTGCTGAAGACGCTGCTCGCCGAGCGACCGACCTCGCAGTACGCCGCCGATGCCAAGTTCCAGCTGGGCCAGACCCACCTCAACCAGGAGAACGACGCCGAGGCGCTCAAGTACTACAAGCAGGTGCTCGAAGGCCATCCGAACTGCCCGCACATCCGTGAGAGCATGCTGCAGGTGGCGCTGATCCACAAGCGCCAGGGCCAGGCGGAACAGGCCATCGGCGAGTTCAAGGCCATCGTGGCCAAGTACCCCACCGCCGATGGTGCGCGCGATGCCCTCGCCGGCCTGAAGAGCATCTACGTGGAGCAGGGGCGCGTGGCCGAGTACGAGGCCTATGTGAACGGCCTGAGCTTCGTGGACCCCGCCACGCAGGACCTCGACAACGACTACTACCAGAGCGCAGAGAAGCTCTACATGGACGGCAACTGCGAGAAGGCCATCGGCGCCTTCAAGGACTACCTGGCCAAGTACCCCAACGGCGGCTATGCCCTCAACGCGCGCTTCTACCAGGCCGAATGCGCTTACCGGGCCAAGCAGTACGCCGAGGCCCTGCCCGGTTTCGAGGCCGTGATCACGGCCAATGCCACGCAGTTCCTGGAATCGGCGCTGTTCGGTGCCAGCGACATCCTCTACCGCGAGCAGCGGTGGGAGGGCGCGCTCGACCGCTTCGCGCAGCTGGAGACCGTGGCAGGCACGCCGCAGAACACCCTGGTGGCGCAGGTGGGCCAGATGCGCTGCCTGCGAGAGCTGGGCCGCGTGGAGGAGGCGGGGAGGATGGCCGAAAAGGTCGCCGCCACGGCGGACAAGGCCCTCTCCGACAACAACCAGCGCGCCGACCTGAAGGCCGAGGCCGGGCTCGCCACCGCGCACGGGCTGCTGTACCGCAACGAGCTCGATGCCGCCTTCACCAAGTTCAAGGCCGTGGTCGCGGCGAACAAGGGCGCCTACGGGGCCGAGGCCAAGTACCACATGGCCTACGTGCGGCACCTGCAGAAGAAGTACCGCGAGGCCGAGAAGGAGGTCTTCGCGCTCGCCAAGGACTTCGGTGGCCACAAGCACTGGATCAGCAAGGCCTTCATCCTGCTCGGCGACGTGTACCTGCAGCTCGACGACCGCTTCCAGGCCAAGACCGCGCTGCAGGGCGTGATCGACCACAGCGACGAGCCCGACCTGGTGGCCGAGGCCCGACGACGCCTCGACGCCATCAACGCCAGCGAGATCCAGCAGACCACGCCCACGCCCCAGGACCCCGTCGAGATCCCCCTGGACGGCAACACCAACGACGGCAAGGACCAATGAGCACCGCACGCCCCATCGCCCTTTCCGCCGTCCTGGTCCTCGCGGCCGCCGCCTTCGCGCAGACCAACAGCGACGGCACGCCCGGCGGGCAGTACATCATCAACGGCGAGTACGCGCCCACCATCGCCAACGCGCAGAAGATCGATCTGCGGCCCACCGTGTTCGACACCGTGCTGCCCGAGCGCGCCGTCACCTACGACCTTCTGCCGGTGAAGGGCCAGGTGCCGGCCAAGGTGGACACCATCAGCGCCGCGCGCCTCAACATCGCCACGGCCCAGGAGAAGCTGTACCACGGCTTCGTGAAGGCCGGCTTCGGCCTGTACACCACGCCCCTGGTGGAGGCCTACTACGACCAGACGCGCTCCCGCGAGAACGCCTACGGCCTGCACGTGAAGCACCTGAGCAGCAACGGCGGGCTCGACAACGTGGGCGAGAGCGACTACGGCTACAACAGCATCGACGGCTTCTACAAGCAGTTCCTGCAGCACCACGAGGTCGGTGGCCGCCTCACCTACGACCGTCGCCGCTTCAACAACTACGGGTACCTGCCGCTCGCCCTCGATGCCGACACCATCGCGCAGCCCACGGACGATGAGCTGGAGCGCTTCTACAACGACATCGGCTTCCAGGCGCGCATCAAGAGCCTTTACAAGGACAGCACCAAGATCGCCCACGATGTGGCCCTCGAGGTGCATGCCTACAGCAATGACGTGCGCAGCACCGAGACCAACATCAAGCTCACCGCCGACCTCAGCAAGGAGGAGGGCACCGAGACCTACGGCCTGGGCGTGGTGCTCGACAACAACGCCTACCGCGGCAAACCCGGTGAAGGCCTCGACGACCTGCGGCAGAACGGCACGCTCTTCGGCCTTACCCCCAACGTGCGCACCGCCAGCGACAAGTACGCCGTGCGCGTGGGCGCCGGCATCTACGTCGATGCCCTTGGCAAGACCACCTTCCACTTCTTCCCGCAGGCCGAGGCCAGCTACCGCCTCTTCGACGACATCCTGCTGCCCTACGTGGGCGTGGACGGCCGCCGCATCCGCAACAGCTTCCGCAGCCTCACCCGCGAGAACCCCTGGCTGGAGGACGCGCCATTCCTGGCCAACAGCAGCCTCAACTACGACGTGTACGGCGGCCTGCGCGGCAGCTTCAGCAGCCGCATGGGCTTCGATGTGCGCATCAGCCGCAGCCGCATGAAGAACCGGCCCCTTTACGTGAGCCTGCCCCCGGGCAGCCCGGCCTTCGGCGACCGCTACACGGTGGTGTACGACCGCGTGGACCAGACCGACATCAGCGGCGAGCTCCACTACCACGCCGGGCGCAGCATCACCGCCACCGGCCGTGTAGACTTCTACCAGTACACCACCGACCTGCAGGCCGAGCCCTGGAACCTGCCTCCGTACAAGATCGGTCTGGGCGCCACCTACGACCTGCGCCAGAAGCTCATCGCCAAGCTCGAGGTGCAGTTCCTGGGGCCCCGGAAGGCCTTCGGCTATCCCTACGCACAGGGCGACCAGAACATCACGGCCGTGGCCCCCGCCACCCAGGACCTCGACGGCTTCATGGACCTGTACCTGGGCGTGGAGTACCGCTACACCAAGCGCATCAGCGTGTTCCTCGACGCCAGCAACCTCAGCGCCAGCAAGTACGAGCGCTGGTTCCGCTACCCCGTGCAGCGCAGCCTGATCCTGGGCGGGGCCACGTTCGCGTTCTAGGCCCGTTCATCCCCCCGGAAGCCCCCTTCGGTCCCGTGCCGGAGGGGGCTTCCCCCTTGCATAGCGATCCCCCCGGGAAAAGCAAGTTCAGCGCTCCCACGAAATATCAACAGAAGCCGCGCCGTTGTTGAGGAAATGTGTCCGCGGGCGGGGGCGATCGGGGTATCTTCGCGTGCCCTCCGGAACAGGGGGGCGAGACCTCAAGGAAACATGGCAGAGACCGCAGAAATGAGCGAAGCGAAGAAGAAGGCCGCCACCGCCTATTCGGCCGACAGCATCCAGGTGCTGGAGGGCCTGGAGGCCGTGCGGAAGCGTCCGGCGATGTACATCGGCGACATCGGCGTGAAGGGCCTGCACCACCTGGTGTACGAGGTGGTCGACAACTCGATCGACGAGGCCCTCGCGGGCCATTGCGATACGGTTGAAGTGAGCATCACCCCCACGAACGGCATCCGCGTGAAGGACAATGGCCGCGGCATCCCCGTGGACATGCACGCCAAGGAGGGCCGCAGCGCCCTGGAGGTGGTGATGACCGTGCTGCACGCCGGTGGCAAGTTCGACAAGGACAGCTACAAGGTGTCCGGCGGTCTGCACGGCGTGGGCGTGAGCTGCGTGAACGCGCTGAGCACCATGCTGCTGGCCGAAGTGCACCGCGGTGGCAAGAAGTACCAGCAGGAGTACAGCGAAGGCAAGCCCAAGTACGCCGTGAAGGAGGTGGGCACCACGGATTACCGCGGCACCATCGTCACCTTCCAACCCGACCTCAGCATCTTCCAGGTCGGTGAGTACAACTTCGACACCCTGGCGGCCCGCCTGCGCGAGCTGGCCTACCTCAACAAGGGCATCAAGCTCTCCCTCACCGACGAGCGCCGCACCAACGAGGACGGCAGCTTCGTGAGCGAGACCTTCTACAGCGAGAAGGGCCTGGTGGAGTTCGTGAAATACCTGGACGGCAACCGCCAGCCGCTGATCGAGGACGTGATCTACATG
>JAEUSV010000051.1 GCA_016788485.1 Flavobacteriales bacterium | reverse complement strand
CCAGCCGTTGCGCACGCTCCACAGCACGCCGCCGAAGTGCGGGTCCGTCACGTGGTCGAAATGCTCCCCCTTGTACCCATAAGTGAACACGAACCACTTGCCGGTCACCGCGTGCCAGTAGAACGATTGGGGTACCCAGAGCAGCGCGGCGACGAAGGCCCCGGCGAGCACCACCCCGGGCCGTTGGGTGAGCCACCGCAGCCGTTCGATCACCGCGGTGCGGTCATGCGCAGCGTGCAGCAGCGGATAGAGCACGATGACCACATGGAGCTGACGGATCAGCACGGCCAGCGAGCAGGTGATCAGGATGCCGGCGGTGCGCCATGGAGAGGGTTCGGCCAGGTTGCGCTCCACGAGGTGGACCAGCACGCTGAACACGAGGTACATGTAGGCATGCGACATCGCCGGTTCGCGCGATGCGTAGTAATACAGGTTGGTGCCGGCGAGCAGCAGCAAGGGCACGGCGAGGGCCAGGTGCGTCGGGAACCGCATGCGCAGCGTGCGGAACAGGAGGTTCGCCGCGAGGCCCATGTACACGCCGAGCCCGATGAACAGGCTCACCACATAGGGCGCGCTGTAGCCGTCCATGGGCGAGCCGGTGGCCCAGGCCAGCAGATGGCCCAGCAGGGCCCACGGCAGTTGCAGGTAGGCCACGCCGCAGGTGAACATGCTCAGGAAGTGGTCGCCGTCGAGGTGGTGCGTCCAGGGCATCTGGGTGAACCGGTGCGAGCCGAAGAGGGACGCGATGTACTGGTAGTATCCCCAGCCATCGCCGGGCACACCGATCACCCGGTACAGGTCGTGCGCGTGCAGCCTGAGGCCCCGTGCGGCCACGAACACGGCGACCACGCCGAAGAGCCAGCGGCCCAAGCGCCGGTCCTGCTCCGTCAGGCGGTGGTCGCTCATGGGTGTTCGCTGTTGGCCATGTCCAGCATGTAGTGGGCATCGCGCTCCACCATGGTCGCCAAAGGCACACCTTGCTCGCTGGCCTTTGCGCGCACTTTCTCCAGCCAGGACGGATCGTGCAGGATGGAGGCCATGTGTCTTTGGAGCGGGGTGAGGAACTCAGCGGGCCTGTCAAGCTCGGCGCGCAGGCTGTCCATGCCTTCCAGCAGGACCCCGCCGCCCAGCGATCGTTGTACGAACAGTGCGCCCTGCCGGCCGGGATCCGCGCCTGATCTGCGCTCCAGCGGGTGATGGGCGGCCTTCACCTTGCGGCACGCCTCACCAACGGCCCATCGTCTTCGGTCGGTGTGTTCGCCCGCTTCGCCCTGTTCGATCAGCACCACGACCTGTTGGCCGTGTTTGGTGGCGGCCTGGAGCGTGGGCATCAGCAGCTTGCCCGTGAGCTCGGCGAGCTGGCGTTCCCGGCTTTCCATCGCGCTCCTCGACATCAAGGTGTCGTTCAGCACGCGGCTGCGGAAAAGGTGATAGGCGTAGAGCCCCGGGTCCGGTGGATGGGTGGTGACGTAAGCGGTCGGGTCGGTGGGCACGGGCGCGTCCTCCAACACACCGACATAGACATCGGACGTGAAGCGGGGCTTGGGCCGGTCGAGGAAGCTGCGTTGCAGGCGATCGAGCGCATCGAGCTCCACCCACAGCATCACCCGCGCGCCTGAAAGCAACGGACGTGTGCGCTCGAGCAGCAGCAGGTCCTGGTCCAGGGAGAAGCCTTCCACCGCGAGCAGCACCGGTTGATGCGTGCGCAGCAGTGCGCTGTCGCGCATCAGGAGCTCGGCCACGCTGTGACGTTGCCAACCCCAGCCCAGCAGCACCAGGGGTGTGCGGGCGCTGTCGCGCACGAAGCCGGGGGGCAGCAGGGTGAGGCTGTCCAACGCCCCGTGCCATCCGAGCAGGGCGTGCGCGTGCTCTGCCTTGGGCATCAGGAGCCCCCAGCGTGCGGCGAGCTTCGCATGATCGTCGGAGCGGATCACGCGGCCGTTGAGGCGATAGCGCCAGGTGTACAGGTCGGGCTCGCGCCAGCTGGCGTAGGCGGGGTCGGTGCCGAAGATCCGCGAACGCACCCAGGCCTCCGCACCCATCACCAACAGCAACAGGATGCCCGGCAGGGCCAGCAGCTTGATCACGCGCTTCACAATGGTGGGCACGCCGCGAAAGTACCCGCCGCTCACTGGATCATCACCCCACGCACCTTCATCAGGGGCACGTTGGTGAAGTTGGCCTCCTGGATGCTCTCCGGCAGGAAAATGTACTTCTTGTCGTGCAGGTCGCGGCCGATGTAGAAACTGAGCCAGTACTGGTTGTTCAGCCCGAACACATCCTCCACGATGCGCTCGATGCGCGCCCAGCTCTTCGGCCCCAGCCGTCCCAGGAAATGGCGCATTTCGCTCGTGCGGCGGGTTTCACCGCCCAGTTCACCGTAACCGCGCGAGCTGATGAGCACGTTCTCCAGCGTGAAGTCGTTCTGGTTCACGAGGTACACGTACCAGCCCTCGCCGCCATCGGGATCGGGCTCGCGCACCACGGCCATGGCCACGCCTTCGACCTTCGGGGGCTTGATGTCCTTGCGCATCGGGGCTCAGGCCTTGCGTGCGGCCAGCTCGCGGGCGATGGCGATCCACTGGAACACGTCCTTCGGGTGCCCTTCGTCGTTCACCTCCTCGCGTTTCATGCCGGTACGCACGAGCACCAGGTCCTCGTGCGGGATCACCACCACGTACTCGCCGTGGAAGCCACGGCAGTAGTGGATGGGCCTGCCGTCAAGCTCCGCCAGCCACCAGAAATAGCCGTAGCGCGCGTTGGGCTTTCCCTTGTCCAGCACCTTGGCGGGGGCCACCGAGGCTAGGAAGTAGTCGCGCGGCACGATCTCGCGGCCCTGCCACATCCCGCTGTCGAGGTAGAGCTGTCCGATGCGACCGAAGTCGCGCGCGGTGGCGTACAGGCAGCAGAAGGCCTTGAGGTCGCCGTCCGCGCGGTCCTTGCCCCACCAGGCCGGATGCTCGCAGCCCAAGGGTCCCCAGAGCTTTTCGGCGACCAGTTCGTCGAGCGGGCGCTTGTATGCCGCCTCGAGCACCTCGGCCATGATCTGGGTGGCCCCGCTGATGTAGTCGAACTCCTGTCCCGGTGGCGTGCGGCAGGGCTGGTCCAGGCTGAGCTCGCGCACGTTCGTGCCGTAATACCCCTTGGCGTTGTCGCTGAAGGGGTCGGCGCCGCTCTCGCTCCAGTCGAGGCCGGTGCTCATGGTGAGCACATGCTCGATGGTGATGCCCGCGTGGCACGGGTCGAGCTCGGTGAAATCGGGCAGGAAGTCGCTCACGGGCTGCTGCACGCTCTTGATCACGCCTTCCTTGATGGCGATGCCGGTGAGCACGCTCACGTAGCTCTTGGCCACGCTGAAGCTGTTGCTCACGCTGTCGACATCCCAGCCGTTCCAGTACTGCTCGAAGATCAGGCTGTCGTGCTGGAACACCGCGAAGCCCACGCTGTACAGGTCCTTGAGCTGCTGCTCCTGTTCGGGCCGCAGGGCGAGCCTGCCGTAACGCGAACCCTGGGGCCAGGGCTGTGCGTTGCTCGCGGCGATCGGGCTCGAGGGGAAGAAGTCGCGGTCGTCGATCTCGGGGGAGGTGCGGCCGATGAGGTAGGTGTACCGCACACCGCGCACCAGGTGCCCATTGCCGGTGAGGTAGGCCAGGGCGATGAGCAGGAGCACGATGCCGATGGTCCAGAACAGGATCTTCTTCAGGATGCGCATGACGGAAGCGTTCGCGTCGAAGGTACGGCGGTGTAACGGCCAGCAGCCCTACCGGTCCATGGCCTTGCGGGTGGCGCGCAGCAACAGCGGCAACCCGCCGACCACCCCCCCGATGAACACGAACACCGGCCATGAAGGCAGGACGCTCCATGCGCCGGTGGCCATGCGCCCCGTGCCTTCGATGATGTAGAGGAAGAGCGCCAGCAGCAACACCGACACGGCGCGCAGGTAGAGGGCCGTGGGGCGCATGGCATCGGCCCTGCGCGGCGCATCGAGCCGGAGGAAGCGCTCCTTGTCGGGCAGGTTGATGAGCCCCGCGTCCTTGGCGGCCATCCCGGGTAGGCGACCCGCAAGGTATCCGAGCCCGGCGGCGAGCACCGGACCCATCAGGGCCATCAGCCCCCAGGTCACCGGGCTCTTTTGCGCCCAGCCATCCGCCTCGCCGGCGCCGTTGAAGTGGATGGGGAAGGGGTCGGGGAGAAGGGGATACCAGTGAAAGGCGCGGATCGCGAGCAGCACAATGAACAGAAGGGCCAGGGTGCGCAGCGTGCGTTCCATGGTCACGGGGCTTCGACCAGCTCCACGTCGAACAGGTCGGCCAGCTCCAGCTTCAGGCGCTGTTTCACGGCCTCGAAGTCCACCGGCCCGCCCAGCTCCTTCGCCATGCTCGTCACCCCCTTGTCGGTGATGCCGCAGGGCACGATGTTCTCGAAGTAGCCCAGGTCGGTGTTCACGTTGAAGGCGAAGCCGTGCATGGTGACCCAGCGGCTGGCGCGGATGCCGAAGGCGCAGATCTTCCGGGCCTTGAAGGGGTCGCTCCCATCGAGCCACACGCCGGTGAGCCCCTCGATGCGACCCGCCTTGATGCCGTAGGCCTCCAGCGTGCCGATGATGGCCTCCTCCAGCGTGCGCAGGTAGCGGTGGATGTCCGTGAAGTGGTGGTCGAGATCGAAGATGGGGTAGCCCACGATCTGCCCCGGGCCGTGGTAGGTGATGTCGCCGCCGCGGTCGATGGGGAAGAACTGCACGCCTTTCTCGCGCAGCCCCTGTTCGTTCAGCAGCAGGTGGCTCTGCTTGCCGCTCTTGCCCAGGGTGTAGACCGGGTTGTGCTCGCAGAAGAGCAGGTGGTCCTCGGTGGGCACCAGCTGGTCCTCGGGCAGGCCGCGGTTGGCCATCTTCCGGTCGATGGTGGCCTGGAAGAGCTTGGTCTGCAGGTCCCAGGCCGTGGCGTAGTCGATGCGGCCGAGGTCCTTGAAGTGTACGGTTCTCACGGGTGCAAAGGTCTGGCTTCGAGGGCGGGTCCGGAAGCGACGAGCGGCAAGCAGGCGCACCCACTTGCCGCTCGGTATCGCGTCGTTGCTCGCTACTTCACTTCGGCGAGCTTGCCTTTCAGCATATTGATCACAGCGATCTCGATGGGGTCCACGCCTTTCTTCTCGGCCCAGTAGTAGCTCACCCAGTCGCCCAGGTTGATCAGGTACAATTGGCGCGCGAAAGCGGTATCGCCCTTGCTCCACACCTCGTGGATGTGGGGCGTGTAGCGCTGGATCACCTCCTTGTTGATCTCGATGCGGGTCTGGTTGCGCTCCAGGTCCTCCTTGTGGCGGAAGATCACCACGGCGAACTGGTCGCTGCCACCGGCCCAGCCCACGAGCTCGTTGTGGTTCATCTCGGGGATGGCGTGGTGCCAGCACAGCTCCTTGCTGTTCTCGTTCACCTGCTGGCGGAAGCGGATGCTCACGGCCTCGGTGGAGGCTTCGCTGTAGATCACCAGGCGCTTGCCCACCAGCTTGGCGGTGAGCTCCTGGGCGGCCTTCTGGATCTCGGCCTTGTCGCGCTCGAGCATGTCGGCGGCCACCTTGATGGCCCCCTCGAAGCCGTCACCGATGATGCCGAAATGGTGCAGCACGAAGAACTGCTGCACCAGGGAGTAGGCCAGCATGGTGCGGGGCGGGTTGCCGCCGGGGATCACGACGTGGTCGAGCCCGCGTGCCTTGGCGGTCTCCAGCATGGTGCCGCCGCTGGTGATCACGCACACCCGGGCGCCCTTGGCCAGCGCCTGCTCCATGGCGGCGAGGGTCTCCTCGGTGTTCCCGCTGTAGCTGCAGGCGATCACCAGGCTCTTGTGGTTCACGTAGCCCGGCAGGTAGTAGTTGTTGTAGACCTCGATCGGGCACTTGGCCTCCTTGTGCACCAGTTGGGCCGCGATGCGTCCGCCGATGCCGCTGCCGCCCAGTCCCGTGACCACCACGTTGCTGTACGGCCCGCCCGGGGCCTTCAATTGGGCCTTGCGGCCGATCTCCAATGCTTCCTTCAGCTGGCGGGGGAACCCATCGATGAGGTTGTACATGGTCTTGGGGAACGTGTCAAAAGTAGGCGCGTGATACGAAAACACGCCGTCTTGGGTTCCTATGGCTTCGCCCGGGCCCGGTATCTTCGCGCTCCATTTCCGCTAGGCCATGTCCCACGCCCTTTCCGAACAGGAGCTGGTGCGCCGCGAGGCGCTCCAGAAGCTCCGTGCCCACGGCATCGAACCCTTCCCCGCCGCCGAGTTCAAGGTGACGGCCACCGCCGATGCGGTCAAGGGCCTGTTCAAGGAGGAGGGCGAGCCCACTCAGGTGACCATCGCGGGCCGGATCATGAGCGTGCGCGTGATGGGCAAGGCCAGCTTCGCCGTGCTGCGCGACCACACCGGCGACCAGCAGATCTACGTGGCCCGCGACGAGGTGTCGCCCGGCGAGGACAAGACCCTGTACGACGAGGTGTGGAAGCACCTGCTCCACCTCGGCGATTTCATCGGCGTGCAAGGCCATGTGTTCAGGACGCGCACCGGCGAGATCACCGTGCACGTGAAGCAGCTTACCGTGCTCAGCAAGGCCCTTCGCCCGCTGCCCGTGGTGAAGACCGATGAGCAGGGCAACGTGCACGACGCCTTCACGGACCCCGAGCAGCGCTACCGCATGCGCTACGTGGACCTGGTGGTGAACCACCACGTGAAGGAGACCTTCCTGAAGCGCGCCCGCGTGTTCGACGCCATGCGCAACGCCTTCCAGCAGGCCGGCTACATCGAGGTGGACACCCCGGTGCTGCAGGCCATCCCCGGCGGTGCGGCGGCGCGCCCGTTCGTCACGCACCACAACGCGCTCGATGTGCCCTTCTTCCTGCGCATCGCCAACGAGCTCTACCTGAAGCGTCTCATCGTGGGCGGCTTCGACGGCGTGTTCGAGTTCAGCCGCAACTTCCGGAACGAGGGCATGGACCGCACCCACAACCCGGAGTTCACGGTGATGGAGCTGTACGTGGCCTACAAGGACTACCGCTGGATGATGGACTTCATCGAGGGCGTGTTCAAGCGCGTGGCCACGGCGGCCAACGGTGCGCCCACCGCGCAGTTCCAGGGCAAGGCGATCGACTTCGGCGCGCCGTTCAAGCGCATCACCATGTGCGGCAGCATCCAGGAGAAGACCGGCGCCGATGTGCTCAACATGGACGAGCGTGCGCTGGGCGAGCTGTGCAAGCAGCACGGCATCGAGGTCACCGCGGCCATGGGCAAGGGCAAGCTGATCGACGAGCTCTTCAGCGCGCTGGTGCAGCCTGAGCTCATCCAGCCCACCTTCGTCACCGACTTCCCGGTGGAGATGAGCCCGCTGTGCAAGAAGCACCGCGAGGACCCGCGCCTCACCGAGCGCTTCGAGCTCTTCGTGGCCGGCTTCGAGGTGGCCAACGCCTACAGCGAGCTCAACGACCCCATCGACCAGCGCGAACGCTTCGAGGACCAGCTGAAGCTGCAACAGCGCGGCGACGACGAGGCCATGTACATCGACCAGGACTTCCTGCGCGCCCTGGAGTACGGCATGCCGCCCACCAGCGGCATCGGCATCGGCATGGACCGCCTGGTGATGCTGCTCACCGACAACCCCGCGATCCAGGAGGTGCTGCTGTTCCCGCAGATGCGGCCGGAGAAGTTCGATTGAGGTCGCACGGTCATCCTGCCTGTATATGCTATATGACCGTCGTTGAACACCCGCTTCTCGTCCTGACCCCACGTCCGTGGAAGTGGCTCGGGGTGCTGATGGGCTCGCTTGTGCTCGGCTTCGGTGGATGGCTGATGATCACCGACCCCGACACTGATGCCCGGCAAGGGATGGGGTGGTTCTGTCTCGTGCTCTTCGGTCTGTCATCTCTTGTGGCCATCATCCAGTTGATCCCTGGCTCATCACGTGTGGTGGTCACCTCCAAGGGGATCTATCATACGGCGATGTACCGGCGGCGCTTCTTCGCATGGACCGACATCGAGCGTTTCGGTGTGGCCGAATGGACGCAGTGGCATGGGCCGTTCCGACAGCGGCATCGCCTGGTGGGCATACGATTCAAGGCGGGCTCCCAGGTGTGTAAGCGATGGCGCCGGGCTTCCCTGCTGTCCGAAGCGATGGTGGGCTATCACGGCGCGTTATCCGACAATTACGGCTACAAGCACCAGGAGCTCTCCGACCTGTTGAACCAGTTGCTTGCGGCGCATCGGCCATAGCCCACAGGTGCCCTGTATGTGTTGATGATCTTCTTCCTCAGGCGGGACGCCTGTGGGACTCTAGGGCATCCGCTCCACACCCGCGATCACATCGCCCACCTGGAGCTTCTTCGCGACGTCCAGGCCGCTCACCACATGCGCGAAACGCGTGTACTTGCCGTCGAGGTGGGGTGCCGCGGCGGTCATGATGAAGAACTGGCAGCTCTCGGTGTCGTGCCCGGCGGAGGCCAGGCCCACCGCGCCTTCAGTGAAGCCCTTCGGACCGATCTCGGTGCGCAGCGTCCACGGCATGCCACCGTAGCCATCGCCGCGCGGGCAGCCGCCCTGCGCCACGAAGTTGGGCACGATGCGGTGGAAGGCCTTGCCGTTGTAATAGCCTGCGGTGACGAGCGAATCGAAGGCCACGCAGCTGCCAGGCGCCGTGCCGGGTTCCAGCTCGAGCACGATCTCACCCTCGGTGGTGGTGATCCGGTAGCGCTGGCCCTCCTTCAGGCCATCGAGCCGCGCAAGGTCGATCGGGTGGTTGAAGGGTGGTGCGGTATGCGCAGGAACGGACTTGCTGTCGCGCTTGGCCACGGCCTTGTCCAACAGGATGCGTGTCTCCAGGTCGCGCACCGTATGCAAGGGTGCATAGGCCCCCTGTTCCGCTCCAACAGGCAGCAGCAACGCGATCGTGGCGGGATCTTCCTGCTCCAGCAATTCAGCCGCACTGCTGATGAGCCCGGCATCGCCGGTCTGGATCATCTGCTGCACCACGTTGCGCAATCCGGCGTATTGAGCGTCGGGCGAAGCGAAGCGGCTCACGGCCATCCGCTCGCGTATCTGGGCGATCGCGACCACGCATGCGGCCTGGCGTTCCGCCGGGTGACGGTCCGAGCGCACCAACGCCATCAGCGAGTCCTCCGCCATCGACGGGCCGAGCGCGGTGATGAGCGCGGCGTTCCAATAGGGTCCCAGGTCCTGCCGGCTCATGCTCTCCATCAGCGAGCGGCACACCATCCGCGTTTGCTCGGTGCCATGCCTCATCACCAGCCCATAGAGCGGCAGCTTGATGCCGTAGTCGCCATGCTCCTGTGCGGTCTTCCAAAACGCATCGCCGTCGAGCGAGGCCTTGATCCGCTGCAACTGCTCCACCGCGACCTGCTGAACGCCGGGGTCGCTGTCGTCCACTCGGGCCAGCAGGAAGGGCGCGAGCGCGGGGTCCTCCTTCGCGCCGAGCGCGCGCACCGCGGCGATGCGGATCATCGCAAGGCTGTCGTTCTGCGCGAGCGCTTTCAGCTTCTCCGTCACGGCTGGTGTGGCGTTGTGCTTCAGCGCCCCGACCAAGAACATGCGCACGGCGGGGTCGTGCTCGCTGTCCACCGCCATCATCACGTCGTTGGCGGAGCCGACCAGCTCCTCCTTCGACAGTCTCGCCAGGGCCTGCGCCGCGCGCGTGCGGATGTCGGTGTTGCCGCTCTGCAGGTAGCTGATGCACCACATCGCATCATGCTTGTTCAAGCGCAATTCGGCCCGGAAGCCCGACTCGAGCATGACGCGCAGCACGGTGGTGTCGCGCTCGGTGTCGGAGGCCTTGTTGAGCAGCACGAGCGCGGTGCTGTCGGCCACCCAGCCGAGGGCGAATGCGGAATTGCTGCGCACCGCGCCGTCCGCATCGCCGAGGGCGGAGAGAAGGCATGGCCGAGCCGTGGTGTCCTGCACGCTGGCCAGGGCCAGGGCCGCAGCGGCGCGCACGGTGGCCGAGCTGTCCTTCAGCATCGCGCAGAGGTCGGCGGTACGGCGGTGGTCCTGTGCGTCGAGCACGGCGCGCAACCCCGGTCCGGACCAGGGGCCTGTGGGCGCGGCGGCGCTGCGAGCGACTTGGTCGCCTTGGGCGTCGCAGGACGGGAGCAGGGGGAGGAGGAGCAGGGCAAGGAGCAGGTGGCGCATGGTGCCGCAAAGGTGGGCAGCGGACCGCCGCCGCGTACCTTGCGGATCCTTTCCCGACCATGACCCGACGGACCCTTGCCACGCTCCTGTTGATCGGTGCGGCGCCCCTGATCCAGGCGCAGCTGCTCAGCGATCAGGACGCGCGCGACCAGATGAAGTACGACGTGCAGTACCTCGCCAGCGACCTGCTCGAAGGGCGCGAGACCGGCACGCGCGGCGAGCAGCTCGCCTACACCTACATCGCGCAGAAGTACGCCAGCATCGGCCTGATGCCCTACGGCGACAGTGCCACCTACCTCCAGGCGTACACCTTCGCCGCGGAGCCTGAGGTGGGGCCCGGCACCGTCCTGCAGATCGGGCGGAAGAAGCTCGCGCTGCACGAGGATTTCTACCCGCTCAGCAGTTCCGCCAGCATCCAGGCCTTCACCAAGCTGCAACGGCTCGAGTTCGGCATCGAGGCGCCGGACCTGGGGCGTAACGAGTACGAGGGGGTCGACGTCACCGGCAAGGCCGTCGCCTTCTCCATCAGCTCGCCCGATGGCATCCATCCCCACAGCAAGTTCCTGGCCCACCACGACCTGCGTGCCCGCATCGACAACGCGATCAAGCATGGTGCCGCGGCGGTGATCCTCTTCAACGAGGACCCCAACGCCGAGGACCCGCGCGAGCGCCTCAGCAGCAAGGTGGAGCCCTGTTCCGTGCCTGTCGTGTTCCTCACGAAGAACGGACTGAAGAAGCTGGGCCAGGACGGCAACCCCGTCGCGATCGGGGTGGAGATCCGCCGACCGCAGCGCACCGGCCACAACGTGGTGGGCATGATCGACAACGGCCGGAAGGACGTGGTGGTGATCGGCGCGCACTTCGATCACCTTGGCTTCGGCGATGAGGGCTCGCTGCACCGCGGAGAACCCGCCGTCCACAACGGTGCTGATGACAACGCCAGCGGGGTGGCCGTGCTGCTGCAGCTGGCCCGCGACCTGGCGGAGATGGACGAGGCCCGCGGCAACAACTACCTCTTCATCGCCTTCAGCGGCGAGGAGAAGGGGCTCTACGGATCGAACTACTGGACCAAGCATCCCACCGTGCCCATCGAGCGCCTCAACTACATGATCAACCTGGACATGGTGGGCCGTGTGGACTCCGCGGGCAACATGGGCATCAACGGCGTCGGAACCTCTCCCGCATGGGCCGAACTGCAGCGGATCAAGGTGGGCGGGTTCACGCTCAAGACGACCGACAGCGGCATCGGCCCCAGCGACCACACCAGCTTCTACCTGCAGGGGGTGCCGGCCATCCACTTCTTCAGCGGCACGCACGCCGACTACCACAAACCCAGTGACGACGAGGACAAGGTCAATTACGACGGCATGCTCCGCACCGCGCGCTTCATCGAGAGCCTGGTGACCAACCTCAACGACGATGGCAAGGTCGCCTTCACCAAGACCCAGGAGGTGAGCACCGAGGATGCCCCGCGCTTCAAGGTGACCCTGGGCGTGGTGCCCGATTATATGTTCGACGGCAAGGGCATGCGCATCGACGGCATCACCGATGGAAAGCCCGCCGCCAAGGCCGGCCTGCAGGTGGGCGATGTGGTGGTGCGCATCGGCGACAAGGACGTGACCGACATGATGAGCTACATGAAGGCGCTCAGCGCGTTCAGCAAGGGCGACACGGTGCCGGTGAAGGTGCTGCGCAAGGGCAGCGAGGTCGAAGCCAACGTCACCTTCTGATGAGCGCACCACGCATCGCCGTGATCGGCGCCGGTTCCTGGGGCACGGCCCTGGTGAAGCTGCTCAGCGCCAACGCGCCGCAGGTGGGCTGGTGGGTGCGCCGGCCGGACACCATCGCGCACATCACGAAGTACGGACACAACCCCGACTACATCAGCGCGGCCCAGTTCGATGTGGAGCGGCTGGCGATGGACGCCGACATCCATGCGGTGGTGAAGGCCGCCGACGTGCTCGTGATCGCCGTACCCAGTGCCTTCCTCAAGGCCACCATGGACCAGCTGGTGCCCGGTGAGCTCGCCGGCAAGACCATCTTCAGCGCGGTGAAGGGTATCGTGCCCGAGACCAACCAGATCGTGGGCGAGTACCTCTTCCAGCACTGGGGCGTGAAGGAGAACGACTTCGGGGTGATCTGCGGCCCTTGCCACGCCGAAGAGGTCGCCATGGAGCGGCTCAGCTACCTCACCATCGCCTGTCAGGACCCCGGCACAGCGAAGGCCATGGGCGAGGCGCTCAACGGGCGCTTCCTCAAGACCACGCTCAGCGACGACATCTACGGCACCGAATACGGCGCGATCCTCAAGAACGTGGTGGCCGTGTGCGCGGGAATCAGCGTGGGCCTCGGCTACGGCGACAACTTCCGGGCGGTGCTGGTGAGCCGCGCCATCCAGGAGATCGCGCGCTTCGTGAAGGCCGTGCACCCCATCGACCGCGACATCAACGAGCCCGCCTACCTCGGCGACCTGCTGGTGACGGCCTATTCAACCTTCAGCCGCAACCGCGAGTTCGGCACCATGATCGGCAAGGGCTACAGCGTGCGCGCCGCCCAGCTGGAGATGAACATGGTGGCCGAAGGCTACTACGCCGTGAAGTGCGTCCACGAGATCAACGCCAAGCTCAAGGTGGACATGCCGATCACCGAGTCAACCTACCGCATGCTCTACGAGCGCATGGCGCCGATGATGGAGATGCGGTTGTTGAGCGAACGGCTTGCCTAGGCCGGTCAGTCGAGCTTGATGAACTTCTGCGCACCTGGCCGATCATCGAAACGGATCACGTAGGTGCCGGCCGCAAGGCTATGAAGGGCAATGGTCGTGACCCGCTCGAGCTGTACGGTGGATACCCTTCGCCCTGTCTGATCGAAGATGTGGGCTGTGCAACGCGCATCTGTGCTGCGTTCGATCGTCAGCACGTCGTGGGCGGGATCCGGATAGAGCAGCGTGGTTGGTCCGTAGGATGGTTCGGGAACCGTTACGTGCAAAGGAGCGGTGTTGAGCAAACCACCCAGATGCCTGAGTCCATCTGCCATGTAATTGGTTGGGTGGTGGAGGACTCCGTTCTGTCCCGGTGTCCATGTGTACCATGAGTTCAGCGTGAAGCCGATCACTGTTGAGTCGACGACCGAAACACCACCTACACTCGATTGGAATGCAAGATCGACCTCCTCGAACGATGAATTGGAGATGTTGAACGTGAAAAGACCTCCATCGTCGTAGTCGCCGCCTTCAGTGGTATTGCCGACCAACAAGCCGTTGGGCATCTGAGCCAACCCATGATCCGGTCGGTGGCAACTGGCTGTATGAAAGCTGTACAGATCGACGCAACTGGAATCACTGGGATCATAGCGGAAGATGCTGCCGACCGAATTCGTGCCTCCAGAGCGTGTTGTGCCGATGTATTGACCCGAAGACAGGAAAGTAAGCTCGCCGGAAGGTATAGCGCTGCCGAATGAGGAATTGAAGGAACGCACGATGCGGAAGACCCCTGTGGAAAGATCATAGTCCCATAGGGCGCCCTTGTTGAACGACCCCCCGGTCTTAGCTGCGCCGACCACGTGGCCGTTCGCGGTCAATGTGAATGCTTCTCGTGGGTCGGAGCAAAGAAGGGTGTCGAACGATAGTAATCTCGTAAAGACACGGGTCTGGGGGTCGATCGTGAAGATGTACCCATTGTTGAGAGTTGATATTCCAAGTATCTGTCCGGAGGCGAGCTCGGCATAGGTCCGGGGAAGGTCATTGCCGAACCCCGTGCTATCCGTGAATGAGAAAAGTGTATCGTATCGGATCGCGACGGGATCGAACGTGAACAGCCCGCCTCGATTATGAGCGCAGCCTTGGGCCACGCTCCCCAGAAGATGTCCGGAGCTCAGGTTGACGAGATGGGAGTTGAATTGGTCCCCCAGGGACTTATCCCCGAAATAGGGCCCCCCTGATACACTGCCATCTTGCACCGACAGTGAGATGATGGACCAAGGCCCGTGTGCATAAAGACGACCGTTGGTATATTCCAGGAGATCGCTGTTCGCTTGTGTGGTGGTGGTCACGTCCATCACGTCAGCGACCGGATCATATATCCGAAAACCGCCCGCAGGGGTCTGCCAGTTGTAGCCATGGGTCAGGAATGCGACACGACCATCTGATAGCATGGTCGGTGTTCCGGCCGGGGGGCCTTCAGCGAAACATGAATGAACCATAGTGAATGTCGAGAGCGTCGGATCAAACCGGAATAGACCGCCAAAAGATGGCCATACGCCTTTGCCGACGGACCCGTAGAAGAGACCGGTAGGAGAAATGACCACTTCGCCAAGCGGACGGTATCCGTCATTCCCGAGGTCGAAGACGACAGTCAGGCTTGAATTGCTCAGGTTGTACCGATAGATGCTCCCGCCCAGATAAAACCCACCATAGTTACACATGCCCACAAGCGAGCCGTCCTGTTCCTCAACCACGCCTCCGCAGGGCTCATAGCCCTCTGGTCCTTGGAAGGAATGCAGGACCGTATAATCGTTGGTGTTCGGGTTGAACTGATAGAGCACCCCTCGGTCGAACTGCCCGCCCCGAACAGTACATCCGTAGAGCATGCCGTTCGAGTGTAACATCAGCCTGCCTATCGGCCCATCGCCGTTCACACTGTCCAGATCATGCAGCTTGACGATCGCGCTCGTCGCGGGGTCATAGCGATAGATCGTTCCGAAACCATGGGCGCCCCCGCCTGCGCAGGCGCCTAGGAAGGTCCCTCCGGACTCCAGGAGCAACGGACACCTCGGGTCCGTACCCCACACATCAGGAGCGTCGAAGGATCTTTGCTCATTGAACACGTTCGTGATCGGATCGTACGAAAAGATCAGGCCGTTCCCATCGTGGGGGCGGCACTGAGCCGTGCCGAACAGCATTCCTTGAGGTCCGATGGTGAGCCTGCCTGTGTAGCTGCCCGTAGTGCGATAGGTGTACTTCAGTTCATACGCCTTCTCCAGACCCTGGTCATTGATACGGAACAGGACGCCAAGCATGTCCGCGCCGCCCTGCCGTGAGGTCCCTACCATGTCCGACTGTGGTCGGGCAATGCTGCTCAACAGTAGGCTCGCAAGGAGAGTGAACCAATTCATGATGTTGAGATCTCCCATGGACGTTTGCAAAACGTTGGACACTGCCTGATAGTGTGCACTGCAAAAGGTACGTTCCTTTGATCGAACGATTCACGTTCCCATGCCCACCCTCCGCTTCCACTGGGACTTCTTCGGCCCCGACGCCGTGCCCACCGCTGAGCACTTCGTGAAGCACGTGCATGAGTTCTGCGACCGCGAAGGCATCGCGGAGCGCCGTGCCTGGGCAACACCGTCAGCCATCGGAGCGACGGCCACGCTGGAATGCGACGAGGTGCACCTGGTGCTGGTGCGCGACCGACTTCGCCCGAAACGCGCCGAGCGCGTGCTCGCCTGAACCATGGGACCACGCGAGCTGATCGAACGCCTGGGGTTGAAGCCCCATCCGGAGGGCGGGCAGTACAGTGAGGTCTTCCGCAGCGAGCACCGAGTGAGCGTTCCAGCCACGGGGGCGGACCGGGCGGCCCTCACCGCCATCCACTACCTGCTCTGCGAAGGGGAGCGCTCCCGCTGGCACCGCGTACGGTCCGATGAGGTCTGGCATCACGCGGACGGCGGCCCGCTGGAACTGCTGCTCCTTTCACCGGACATGGTGGAACTGAAGCGAATGACACTGGGCCCGCTCGCCGATGGCCACGCGCCGATGGTGGTGGTGCCGGCCTTCTGGTGGCAGGCGGCGCGGCCCCTGGGGTCTTACGCCCTGTGCTCCTGCCTGGTCGCGCCCGGGTTCGAGTTCGCGGACTTCACCTTCATGCACGATGCTGCGGACCTCGCCCGGCTGGCCGAGCGGCACCCCGCGATGCTCGAGCTCCTCTGAACGGGCCTAAGGACGGGCCTCCACGCCCTTCACCACATAGAAGGGGCGATAGCTGCGCGTCACCGGGTCGAAGAGGTCCTGGGTCACATAGGTCCATGTGCCCGTGGTGCCACGGCCCTGGTCGGGCTTGCGCAGCACCTGGTCCACACCGTCGGCGTGGTCCAGGAAAAGGAGCTCCACGGAGGAGCCGTCCTCCTTGCGGATGACCAGGGTCAGGAACTGCGCGCTCTTCACGGTG
>JAEUSV010000168.1 GCA_016788485.1 Flavobacteriales bacterium | reverse complement strand
CGGCCCGTACGCCCGCGCCATGGTGCGGATCTGCAAGGAGGAGAGCTTCCACCAACGCCAGGGCTACGAGATCATGGCCGTGCTGGCCAAGGGCACGCCCGAGCAGAAGGAGATGGCCCAGGATGCCCTGAACCGTTGGTGGTGGCCCAGCCTGATGATGTTCGGCCCCACGGACGCCAACAGCCCGCACAGCGCCGAGAGCATGAAGTGGAAGATCAAGCGCCAGAGCAACGACGAGCTGCGCCAGACCTTCATCGACCGCACCGTGCAGCAGGCCGAGGTGATCGGCCTCACGATCCCCGACCCCAAGCTGAAGTGGAACGAGTCCACCCAGCACTACGATTGGGGCGAGATCGACTGGACCGAGTTCAACAACGTGGTGGCCGGCAACGGTCCCTGCAACAAGGAGCGCCTGGCCGCCCGCAACAAGGCCCACGACGATGGCGCGTGGGTGCGCGAGGCCGCCCTCGCCCATGCCGCCAAGAAGGCGAAGAAAGAGAAAGTGGCCGCCTGAACCAGGCCGCCGATCATATCACCGGACCCCATGACCGACAACCCGAACAACTGGCCCCTCTGGGAGATCTTCATCCAGAGCAAGCGCGGCCTGGAACACAAGCACGTGGGCAGCCTGCACGCCGCCGACGCGCAGATGGCCATCGAGAACGCCCGCGACGTGTACACCCGCCGCCAGGAAGGCCAGAGCATCTGGGTGGTGCCCGCCGGCGCCATCAGCAGCAGCCAGCCCGATGATGCGGCGATGCTCTTCGACCCCGCCGACGACAAGACCTACCGGCACCCCACCTTCTACACCATGCCCGAGGGGGCCAAGTACATCTGAGCGATGGCCGCATCCATGAGCCAGCAGGACGCCCTCTTCACCTACAGCCTCCGCCTCGCGGACGATCTCCTCATCCTGAGCCATCGCCTGAGCGAATGGTGCGGGCACGGACCCGTGCTCGAGGAGGACATCGCCCTCACCAACCGGGCGCTGGACCACATCGGCGAGGCCCGCAACCTGTACACGTACGCCGGTCAGGTGGAAGGCAAGGGGCGTGATGAGGACGCCCTGGCCTACCTGCGCAACGAACGGCAGTTCGTGAACACCAAGTTGGTGGAGCAGCCCAACTGCGACTACGCGCACACCATCGTGCGCAGCTTCCTCTTTGACGCCTACCACCTGCCGCTGGCCGAGGCCCTCACCAAGAGCACCGATGCCCAGCTGGCCGCCATCGCCGCCAAGGCCGTGAAGGAGGCCCAGTACCACGCGAAGCACAGCAGCGACTGGCTGATCCGCTTCGGCGACGGCACGGAGGAGAGCCACCGCCGCGCCCAGGAGGCCCTGGACAACCTGTGGACCTACTCCGGCGACCTGTTCGTGATGGACGCGGTGCACCAGGAGCTCGTGAAGGCCGGCATCGCGCCCGACCTCACGAAGATCAAGGCCGCCTTCGACGCCACGTTGGACCGTGTGCTGGCCGAAGCCACGCTGAAGCGCCCCGACGACGGCTTCATGGCCACAGGCGGCCGCGAGGGCAAGCACAGCGAGCACCTGGGCTTCATCCTGGCCGAGATGCAGTACCTGCAGCGGGCCTACCCCGGGGCCGAGTGGTAGAAAAGTACCGCAACGACGCGACGAGCGCTACGTTGTTCCATCGTCGCGTTGGCGTTGCGTCCGCAGCGCCGTGGCGGTGAACGCATTTGACCCATGATCACCAAGGACCGCATCCTCGAGCTCCTCGACTACGTGAAGGACCCGGAGATCCCGGCCATCAACGTGCTGGAGCTGGGCGTGGTGCGGCAGGTGGAGGTGGAGGCGGACGGCAAGGCCATCATCACCATCACCCCCACCTACACCGGCTGCCCGGCTATGGACGTGATGGCGGCCGACATCAAGAAGGAACTGCTGGAGGCGGGCGTACCGGCCGTGGAGGTGAAAATGAGCCTCTCCCCCGCCTGGACCACCGACTGGATCAC
>JAEUSV010000046.1 GCA_016788485.1 Flavobacteriales bacterium | reverse complement strand
ATGATCGCCATCGCGCTCCTACTTTCGGGCGGTCAAAACTAGAGGGCGGTCGATCGCCTTTCCCGAAAGATCTCAACACACCGTCGCAGCGCTTGAGCGAGAAGCAGATCACGATCACGGGCGTGGATCCCGTGGACATCCTCGGCGCGAACGACGCCAACCTGCGGATCATCCGCGGCCTCTTCCCCAAACTCAGCCTCGTGGCGCGCGGCGATACCGTGAAGGTGAGCGGCGCACCGGATGACATCGCCCTCTTCGAGGAGCGCTTCAGCGAGCTGGTCGCGCATCTTGCGCGCTACAATGAGCTGCCACGCAAGGTGCTCGATGATATCATGGGCGGCGGCGAGGGCCCGCGCGGCGGCGAGCCGGAGGACGATGTGATCGTGTACGGGAACTCCGGTCTGCGCGTCAAGGCCCGCACGCCGAACCAGCAGCGGCTCGTGGAAGCGGTGAGCGCGAGCGACATGGTCTTCGCCATCGGTCCGGCCGGCACGGGCAAGACCTACACGGCCGTTGCCCTCGCGGTGAAGGCGCTGAAGGACCGCAGCGTGCGCCGTATCATCCTCACCAGGCCTGCGGTGGAGGCGGGGGAGAACCTCGGCTTCCTGCCCGGCGACCTGCGCGAGAAGCTCGATCCCTACCTGCAGCCGCTCTACGACGCGCTCAAGGACATGATCCCCGCGCAGCGCTTGGCCGAGCACCTGGAGAACGGCGTCATCCAGATCGCCCCGCTGGCCTTCATGCGCGGCCGCACGCTCGACCACGCCTTCGTGATCCTCGACGAGGCCCAGAACGCCACGCTGCCCCAGCTCAAGATGTTCCTCACGCGTATGGGCCGCAACGCCAAGTTCGTCATCACCGGCGACGTCACCCAGGTGGACCTGCCCGACCGGCAGCGCAGCGGCCTGGTGCCCACCGTGCAGAAGCTGCGCGGCGTGGACGGCATCAGCATCATCGAGCTCGATGAGAAGGACGTGATCCGCCACGAGCTGGTGACGCGTGTGCTCACCGCCTTTAAGGAGTTCGACCCGCCCGCGCCGGAGCCCCCGGCCGCACCCGCCCCATGATCCCCATGACCCTTCCCGCCACGCTCACGCGCTCCGAACTGAAGCTGCCCGGTGTAACCAAGGTGTACCACGGCAAGGTGCGCGATGTGTACACCCTGGCCGATGGCCGCTTGGTGATGGTGGCCAGCGACCGCATCAGCGCCTTCGACGTGATCCTGCCGCGCGGCATCCCCCACAAGGGCCAGGTGCTGAGCCAGGTGAGCTGGCACATGTTGCAGGCCACGGCGGCCAAGGTGCCCAACTGGACCATCGCCATGCCCGACCCGCAGGTGATCGTGGGCCACGCCTGCGACCCGGTGAAGGTGGAGATGGTGGTGCGCGGCTACCTCAGTGGCCACGCCTGGCGCCAGTACAAGGCCGGCCACCGCGTGCTCTGCGGCGCCGCCATGCCCGATGGACTGCGCGAGAACGACCGCTTCCCCGAACCCATCATCACGCCCAGCACCAAGGCCGACGAAGGGCACGACGAGGACATCACGCCCGACGAGATCCTGGCGCGCGGCCTCTGCACGCCGCAGGAGTGGGCCACCATGAAGCAGTACGCCCTCACGCTCTTCGCCGAGGGCACGCGCATCGCCAAGGAGCGAGGGCTCATCCTGGTGGACACCAAGTACGAGTTCGGTCGCCGCGACGGGGAGATCATCGTGATCGACGAGATCCACACGCCCGACAGCTCGCGCTACTTCCACCTCGAGGGCTACGCCGAACGGCAGGAGCGGGGCGAGGCCCAGAAGCAGCTCAGCAAGGAGTTCGTGCGCGAATGGCTCATGGCCAACGGCTTCATGGGCAAGGAAGGCCAGGCGGTGCCGCACATGAACGATGCCTTCGTCCGCACCGTGAGCGAGCGCTACATCGAGCTGTACGAGACGATCACCGGCCAGCGTTTCGTGCCTGCGGATACGAACGACATCACCGGCCGGATCCAGCGGGCGGTGGAGGGGTATTTGAAGGGGTAGGTCCTAGGCGTGCCCCACCCGCGCCTGTGGATTAAACGCAAGACGCCGAGCATGTCTATCGACTGCACGTGGTCGCGAACTACTCTCCTGCGATCTTCCGCCCGATCAAGTATTCAAGCATTCGCTGAGCTGTGGCGACCCTGTGTTCTAAGAAAATATAGGAGCGCATAGGAAGCGATACACCATCCCATGATCGAAGCGTCGAACATGGCAGATTCGGCGAGTGAAAAATAAGCCGGCACCAGCAGGCTCGCTATGGTCATGATGATGTAGGACCAATGTCTCTCGGGCTTGGAACTTCCGATCAACGCGGCACCGACCAGAGCTGGGATAATGGAAAAGGATACCCGGAAAAGATAGTACCTGAGTAGTAAGGAGAGGTAGGAAGACCCCTCGATGGATCGCATGATCAGCGTTCGGAAGGTCTCGTACATGAACGATTCAAGCAGGGTCGCGAAAAGCCAGAGGATGAGCGCGGTCCTGAAGGTGGCTGCACCGGATCGAAGGCTGGTCCCGTGATCACTCATTGCATTGCGGTCAGTCCATGAGTTCTGCCCAGGCCTCTTACTGGAACACCTGCACGTTTACTTCAGGGTTATGCAACAAGTTCATTCCTTCCCCACCCGCGCCTGCAGCTCCACCAGCAGGGTGCCGAGCATGGCGCCCTTGTACTCGTCGGTGTTGCTGGCGATGGCCGCGTTCAGGCGCTTGATGCCGGCCAGCACGCCCTTGTCGTTGAGGAATTCGTTGTTCTCCAGCACGGTGAGGCACTCGAAGCACTCCTCGGCGTCGCCTTCCACGGCCACCGCCACCAGCGCGTCCACTTGATCACGCACATCGAGGCCTGCATTCCAGAAGGTGGCGAGGATGGTACGCCGTACGGAGCGCAAAGCCGGATCCTGCAGGGCCTTCATCAACTCTTCCACGGCGCCGCTCACTTTCACCTGGTAGAGCATTTCGGTGATGCGTTGCTGCACCTTCTGCTCCGAGGTCTTCGCCAGTGCGTTCAGCAGGGGCATGATCGAACGCGCATCGCCGCGCTCATCCACCGGCGCCAGGGCTTTCAGAATGCGTGCATCGTCCGCCGAGAGCAACGCCTCGAAGGTCTTGTCCATGTTGGACTTGTTGGAAGAAGTGGCCATTGTCGCAAAAGTA
>JAEUSV010000043.1 GCA_016788485.1 Flavobacteriales bacterium | reverse complement strand
GAGCGCGTGGATCACCGCGCACATCGTGGCCGGAATGGGCCACCTGGAGCACTTGAACGCAGCGGACCTACGTGAAGATGGCGAGTTGAGCGCCATGCTGAAGAAGGCCGTGCGCTGGATGGACCAGGACCTGGAGCGCGGCTACCGCGCGCTGCGGAAGGACCTCAGTGCCGAGGAGGAGAAGAAGTTCCGCCCCGGCTCCGACATCATCCACTGGCTTTACGCGCGCAGCTTCTTCCAGCGCTGGCCCATCGATGGCGCCACGGCCACTGCGGCCAACTATTACCGCGAACGGCTCGGGGCCACCTGGCTCGAGCACGGCTTGCAGGAACAGACCATGCTGGCGATCGTGTTCCAGCGCTTCAACATGCCGCAGGCCGCGCAGGTGATGAAGAGCCTGAAGGAAAGGGCCACCGTGAACGAGGAGCTGGGCATGTACTGGCCGAACTTCAACGGCGGCTACGAATGGTGGAGCTTCCCCACGGAGACCCACGCCCTGATGATCGAGGCCTTCCACGAGGTGGCGAAGGACAAGGACGCGGTGAACGCCCTGCGCCAGTATCTACTGAAGCTGAAGCAGACCACCGACTGGAAGACCACCAAGGCCACCGCGGATGCGTGCTACGCGCTGCTGCTCACAGGCGATAACTGGCTGGAGGCGAAGGACGCGCCGGCGATCACCGTTGGTGGGGTGAAGGTGGACCCGCAGAACGTGGAGCCCGGCACGGGCCGCTTCGAGCAGCGTTGGAGCGGTACCGAGGTGAAACCCGCCATGGGCGATGTGCGCGTGACCACAGCGAAGGATGGCGTGCAATGGGGCGCGCTGCACTGGCAGTACCTCGAGCGTATGGACAAGGTCACCGCGCATGAAAGCCCCTTCAGCATCCGCAAGCAGGTGATGCTGGCCGAGCGCACCGATGAAGGCACGCGGCTGGTGGCCCTCGACGGGCCGCGCCAGCTGAAGGTAGGGGACCAGGTGACCATCCGCATCGAACTGCGCACCGACCGGTACCTTGACTTCGTACACCTGAAGGACCTGCGCGCAGCCGGCCTGGAGCCCACGGAGGCACTGAGCGGGTACCGCTACCAGGGCGGCCTGGGCTACTACCAGAGCATCCGCGATGCCAGCATGGACTTCTTCTTCGACCGCATCGCGCCGGGCACCTACGTGTTCGAGTACGCGCTGCGCGTCACGCACGCCGGTGACTTCAGCAACGGCATCACCACGGCCCAGTGCATGTACGCTCCTGAGTTCGGTTCCCACAGCGAAGGGGTGCGTGTGAAGGTCGTGGAGCAGTGATGGTGTGGAGGTCGGTGCGTCTGGCGCTCGTAGCGGCATGACAGGCCTCACTTGCCACCCCCGCACAACCTCCTAATTTGCGGTGCCGCCGGAACCGGCACGTCCGTACGACCATGATCCACCGTTCTTTCCTGCTCGCCGCCCTGTGGTGCGGCCATGCAGCCATTGCGCAGGACCAGCGCAAGCTCGTTACCAACCTGCCCGACGGCACGCAGCGTTACACCGTGGAACGCACGGTGCCCGTGGAGTTCCTGGGTGTCACGCAGCCTTTCATCCTGTGGGACAGCACCGCGCAGTTCCGCAACGACCTGGTGCGCGGCGAGAACGGCTGGCTGATCCCCAAGGACGAGGAGCCCGGGGCCAAGGCCAAGCGGCTGCACAGGCCCGTGAACCCGGCCGCGCTGCCGCAGGGCGACGACCCCGCCTGGCAGAAGGCCAAGCCCCTGCACGGTACGAACAAGGCCCTTGACCTGAGCGTGGATGGCCTGCTCTACACCAGTGTGAATCCCGCGGACCCGTGCATGGACGTCGGCCCCAACCACGTGATCCTCATGATCAACGGTGGTTCGGGCGCGTACTTCCGCATCTACGACAAGAGCTTCACCGCGCTGGGGGCGCAGACCTACCTGGACAATTTCACCGCTTCGGTGGGCGGGGCGGGCGACCCCATCGTGCAGTACGACGCGCTGGCCGACCGCTGGCTGATGAGCGAGTTCAGCGCGAGCGGTAACCGCCTGCTCGTCGCGATCAGCCAGACGAACAACCCCTTGGGCAGCTGGTACGCGTACAGTTACCAGGCCACCAATTTCCCCGACTACCCCAAGTACGGGGTGTGGACCGACTGCTACACGGTGACCACCAACGAGACCACCCCGGCGATCTACGTGCTGCCCAAGGCCAACATGCTGGCCGGCACCACCGGCACCGCGGTGCGCTTCTCCGTTTCATCCTATGGCACCATCGGTTTCCAGGCCACCACTCCGGTGACCTTCGATGGCGGCACGGCCCCGCCGACCGGGGCGCCGGCCATGTTCATGCGCATGGCCGATGACGCCTGGGGCGCGCCGGCCGACCGGCTGGAGATCTGGAACATCAACTACAACGCCACCACACCGGCCAGCTCCACCATCACCGGTCCGGCGTTGCTGAGCACCGACCCCTTCGATTCGGGCCTTTGCGGCTACACCTCGTTCAACTGCATGAACCAGCCGGGCAGCACCACCACGCTCGATCCGCTGCGCGAGGTGCTCATGAACAAGGTGCACTACCGCAACCTGCCGGCGGGCGAGACCATCGTGTGCGACCACGTGACCGACGTGAACAACACCGACCGCGGTGGCATCCGCTGGTACGAGCTGCGGCGAACGGGCGGCATCGCGAACCCGTGGTCCATCCGGCAGCAGGGCACATACAGCCCCGATGCCAACGACCGCTGGATGGCCGGCATCGCCATCAACAACAACGGCGACATCGCGCTGGCCTACAGCGTGAGCGGCACCACGGGCGGTAACGTGTACCCGAGCCTGCGCTACACCGGTCGATACGCCAACGATCCGCTGGGGCAGATGACCATCGCCGAGACCAGCATCGTGGCCGGCACCGCCGCCAACGCGAGCAACCGCTGGGGCGATTACTTCTCGCTCGATGTGGACCCCGCCGATGGCGTGTCGTTCTTCGGCACCGGCTGCTACAACCCGGCCACCAGCTGGCGCACGCGCATGTTCAAGTTCAGCTTCGCGCCCCTGGGCTGCACGGCCCCGAGCGTGAGCCAGACAGTGACGGATAACTGCGGCGCCGGCACCTTCAGCGTGGGCATCACCATCGGTGCCAACGGCGATGCGCCCAACTACGACATCTACACCTCGGTGAACGGTGGTGCCTTCACCTTCGTGGCCAACCAGGTCCCGGGTGCTTACACGGTGGGCACCTACGCCTTCGGCACCAGCGTTGTGGTGCAGGTGCGCCACACGGTGAACGCGGCCTGCAACCAGCAGCTCGCGGCCGTCACCTCCAACGGCACCTCGTGCTGCACCGCGCCGGTGGCCACGCTCACCGCCAACTGCAATGGCACCTCGCAGTACACCACCACGGTGAATCTCACCAGCATGGGCAGCGCCACCAGCATCGCCATCCAGATCGACCCCGATGCGGGCGGGCCGGCCACGGCCACCACGGTGCAGACGGTGACCGCACCGGGCGTGTACGGCCCCTTCGGTCCCTATGCCAGCGCCAGCCTCATCAACGTGGTGCTGGTGCACAATGTGTACGCACAATGCAGCCTTGCGTTCAACAACTACACCAAGGACTGCAATTCGCCCGGCGCCACCTGCGGCGCGTTCTCCAGCAGCACCGTGGTCAACATCACCGACAACACCACGGCCACCAGCACCATCACGGTGCCGTCGCAGAGCGGGGCCACGATCACCGACCTCAACGTGTACGTGAACATCACCCACACGTACATCAGCGATCTTCGGCTCACCCTCACCAGTCCGCAAGGCACGGCCGTGGCGCTGGTGAACACCGGTGCATGCGGCAGCAACCAGAACATGAACGTGGAGTTCGACCAGACCGGTGCCAACGGCGCGGTGGGGGCCACCTGTCCGCTCAACAACCTCTTCGTGGTACCGTCGGTCTCCCTGGCAGGCTTCAACGGGCAGCTGTTCCAAGGCACCTGGACCTTGAGCGTGCAGGATGTGGCGACACAGGACCAGGGCACGTTGAACAGCTGGTGCCTGCTGCCGACGCTCTCCTCGCCCAGTGTTCGCGTGACCCCTCGCGTGGTGTTGGAGGGACCGTACAGCACCAGCACCGGCCTCATGACCGACGCGCTGCGCAGTGCCTCGTTGATCCCCACCACCGAGCCATACACAGGCCTGGGCTATGCGCACGTAGGTGGTGGCGGTGGTGAAACGGTGAGCAGCGCCGTACTGGCCACCACCGGCAACAACGCCATTGTCGACTGGGTGCTGGTGGAGCTCCGCAATTCAGCGAACAGCGCGCAGGTGCTGGCCTCGCGGTGCGCCCTGTTGCAGCGAGATGGCGATGTGGTGGATGTGGACGGCACCTCTGGGGTGCTCTTCAACGGCCGTCCGCCGGGCAACTACTTCGTGGCCGTGCGGCACCGCAATCACCTGGGCGTGATGACCGCTGCCGCCGTGGCGCTCACGGGCACCACCAGCACGGTCGACCTCACCCTCTCCGCCACGGCGGTGTACGGCACCGAGGCGCGCAAGGCGCTCACCGGCACCTTCCCCGCGCAGGCCATGTGGGCGGGCGATGTCACCTTCAACCGCACGGTCCAGTACACCGGCAGCGGCAACGACCGCGACCCCATCCTGGCGCGCATCGGGGGCACGGTGCCCACCAGCACGGTCGCCGGCTATTTCAACGAGGATGTGAACCTGAGCGGGGTGGTGCAGTACACCGGCGGCGGCAACGACCGCGACCCCATCCTGGTGAACATCGGCGGCACGGTGCCCACGAACACGCGCACCGAGCAGCTGCCTTGAGGCTGGTCCAGAGGACCTCGCTCCGGACGCATCCGTGCGGTCCGTTCGAGGTCCTTCGGACCACCCTTGACAGCCCGCCGTTGATACTCGGCGCGTGGCCGGTGCTCCCCAGCGCCGGCCGCGCGCCATTTTCGTGCCCATGAAACAGGTGCTCCTAGCCCTCGTGGGCAGCGCGATCCTTCTGGGCTGCGGTGGCGGCTCGGGCAGCGGTGAGACCGGTGGTGAGGATTCCACCGCCGTCGCTGCGCCCACCAACACCCTGGACCTGGCCGCCCACGACCTGCCCCTGGTGCTCAACCTGCCCGACAAGCAGCTGCTCGGCGGCGCGGAGGCCCAGGTGGTGTGGAAGGACCAGGTGGGCCTGCTCGAGGTGCGCGCCGGCGAGCACTTCGGCCTCACCATCATCGAGGAGCCCGGCGACATCGCCCGCAAGAAGGCCGATCTGGACCGCGACCTGCTGCGGAAGAACACCATCCTGAAGGAGACGCCCGAACTGCTCGTGTACCGCAGCGAGTTCCCCGACGACCCGAGCCTGGTGTACATCCGCTTCCACCAGCTCGTGCGGGCCGGCGACCGCAGCTTCGTGGTGGAGGACATCCCCGAGCTCAAGTTCAACGAGCAGGACGTGGAACGGATGACCGCCGCGGTGGCACCCAAGCAGCCCGCCTGATGCGCGCGCTTCCCCTGCTCACGGCACTGCTGCTGGCCACCGTCCTTCGGGCCCAGGCCCCCGACCCCGTGTGGCGCGACAGCCTGGAGGCGTACTGGGGCCGGATCAACGCCGAGTACCGCGATCCCAAGCACAGCCCCCTGCTGCCCGCCGACCGGGCGCACTTCACCGCCCTGGAGCGCTACGCCCCCGACCCCCGCTACCGGGTCACGGCCACCTTCAAGGCCAGGGAGGGCAAGGCCTTCAAGATGAAGACCAGCACCGACCGCCTGCCCACCTACCAGGCCGTGGGGCGCCTGAGCTTCGTGCTGGACGGTAAGAAGCTGAAGCTCAGCGTGTACCGCAACCCCGAACTGAGCGCCCGGCCCGAGTACGCCAACTACCTTTTCGTGCCCTTCACCGACCTCACTAACGGGGAAAGCACCTACGGCGGTGGCCGCTACCTCGACCTGGAGGGACCCTTGGGCGCCACCGTGGAACTGGACTTCAACAAGGCCTACAACCCGTATTGCGCCTACGGCGGCAAGTATTCCTGCCCCATCCCCCCGGCCGAGAACCACCTGCCTGTGGCGGTGCAAGCGGGGGTGAAGGCCTTCGACCACTGAGCTCCCTGCCGAGCCGGGCGCAACATTCGGGGGCCAAGGCCGTATACCGGTCGACGAACCGTGGAAAAGCCCGCCTTGATCCGTATCATTGCGACTTAGTTAGACCGAACACGATGCGCCTCTTCACCCTTACCCTGGCCGCGTTGCTCAGCCTGTCGTCCATGGCTGGCGTGATCGTGCTGGAAGGCAATTACCAAGGCAAGAACCTCTTCATCCAGAACCCTTTCTCCGAAGCGGGGGTGGGTTTCTGCGTGTTCGAGGTCACGGTGAACGACCAGGTCGCCACCGACGAGATCAACTCCAGTGCCTTCGAGATCGACCTGGGCAACTTCGGCCTGAAGATCGGCGCCCCGGTGGTGGTGAAGGTCAAGCACAAGGACGGCTGCACCCCCGTGGTGCTGAACCCCGAAGTGCTGAAGCCCAAGAGCACCTTCGACATCGTTCGCCAGGAGATCAAGAGCGACCGTACCTACACCTGGACCGCCACCAACGAGACCGGCGAGCTGCCCTTCATCGTGGAGCAGAAGCGCTGGAACAAGTGGGTGAAGGTGGGTGAGGTGATGGGCGTGGGCACCCCGGGCGAGCACACCTACGAGTTCAAGGTGACCCCGCACAGCGGCGAGAACACCTTCCGCGTGCGCCAGACCGACCTCACCAAGAAGTCGCGCATGGGCCAGAACGTCACCTTCACCGATGCCTCGGTGGCGGCGGTGACCTGGGGCCCCCAGAAGGTGAAGGACGTGATCACCTTCAGCGCGCCCACCCTGTACGAGGTGTACGACCAGTACGGCAACATCGTGAAGCGCGGCTACGCCAACACGCTCGATGTCACCAGCCTGAAGAAGGACCTCTACTACCTCAACTACGACAACAAGATGGGCGAGACCTTCATCAAGAAGTGACCGCACCGGACCCAAGCTTGAAAGCCTCCCGGCAATGGGGGGCTTTCTTTTTTCAGGGTTCACCGCAACGACGCCACGAGCGCAACGTGGTCGCCCACTGCTTCCGCATATCGTTGCGTCCTTGGCGCCGTTGCGGTGAGTCTTCTTGGCGACCGATCTTTACTCCCATGATCCGCATTGAACACCTGGGCATCGCCGTGAAGGACCTGGCGGCCGCTGAAGAGACCTATACGAAGCTGCTGGGCGTGGCGCCGTACAAGCGCGAGGCCGTGGAGAGCGAGGGCGTGGTCACCAGCTTCTTCCAGGTGGGCCCCAACAAGATCGAGCTGCTGGAGAGCACGCGTCCCGATGGACCCATCGCCAAGGCCATCGAGAAGCGTGGCGAAGGCATCCACCACGTGGCCTTCGAGGTGGCCGACATCCGCGCCGAGATGGCCCGCCTGAAGGCAGACGGCTTCCAGCTGCTCAACGAGGAGCCCAAGCGCGGCGCCGACAACAAGCTGGTGTGCTTCATCCACCCGAAGAACGCCAACGGGGTGCTCGTGGAGCTCACACAGGAGATCCGCTGATGGCCACCCGCAAGGAGACCGCCGCCTTCATCCTGCAGCAGCTGGGCCTGCCCGACCGCTTCAGCGTGAAAGCCATGTTCGGCGAGTTCGCCCTCTACGCCGATGGCAAGCCGGTGGCCTTCATCTGCGACGACCAGCTCTTCGTGAAGATCATGCCCGAAAGCGCGGCCCTGGAAGGGCGCTGTGAGCGCGCTCCCGCCTACCCCGGCTCGAAGGATCACTACCTCGTTCCCGAGGACCTGATCACCGGCGAGAGCAAGCTTGCGGGCATGCTGCTGCGCATGGGCGAGGCCTTGCCCCTGCCGAAGGTGAAGCGCAAGAAGAAGTGAGGGTGGCTTGGGTCAGTCCAGCAGCCCCAGCCGCGCCACCATCGCGAGCACATCCTCGTTCGCCAGTTCGAGGTGCTCGGCATGCAGGCCGGCCTGGCGCGCGCCCACCACGTGCTGGATGCTGTCGTCGATGAAGAGCGTGCTTTCGGGTGATGCGCCGTGCTGTGCCAGGGCGAAGTGGAAGGCGTCGGCATCGGGCTTGCGCCGGCCGATGGCGCAGCTGTAGTAGGCCCCTTGGAACAGGCCCTTGAAGTCGGCGATGCCGTTCTCGCGGGCGATGATGGCCTCGAAGGCCGGTACGTGGATCGCGTTGGTGTTGCTCAGGAGCAACAAGCGGTAGCGTTGACCCAAGGCCAGCAGCAGGTCGATGCGGGCGGGCGGTATGGAGCCGAGCATCGCGTTCCAGCACGCATCGATCTCGCGGTCGGTGAGGTCGGGGCGGAACAACGCACGCACGCCGTCCCGGAACTCCGCCGGGCTGATGGCGCCCACCTCGAAGCGGTCGAACAACGGTGTCTGCCGCGCCTTGCTGAACTGGGCCTCGAAGTCCTCGAAGCCGAGGGCGTGGAAGGCGCGCGCCGTGCGCTGGTAGTCCACGTCGATGAGCACGCCGCCCAGGTCGAGCAGCAGGGTGTCGATGGTGCCGTTCACGGGCCGCGAAACTAGAGGGCATCGGCCTACTTTTGGCGCCGTTCGGCACGCGGCCGGACAGACCGGGCCTATAGCTCAGCGGTCAGAGCAGGGGACTCATAATCCCTTGGTCGCAGGTTCAAATCCTGCTGGGCCCACAGCGCCCGACGTAGCCTTGGCGAAGTCGGGCTTTCGTCCGCCGAAGCTCAAGCGAAGGCTGAACTTTCGGCGTGCTTCGGCGGGCGCAGCCCACGAGGACAGTAGTCAGGCGGCAGGGACAACGCCTTCGCTTGGAGCTTTGGGCGCCTGCGCCAAAGCGCTCCGGCGACGGCCCGCGTGCAAGGCAGGAGCAGGTGGCAGGAGCGATCGGAAGCGAGTTGGCCATCTGCGTCCATCGATCGTCAAGGAGCATCGCCAGCTGAGCTGCATCTGCGTTCTCTGCGTCCTCTGTGGACAACTAAAGGAGGCAGGAGCAGGAGCCTTCCGCTCA
>JAEUSV010000040.1 GCA_016788485.1 Flavobacteriales bacterium | reverse complement strand
GGCGTCCCACAGCTGGTGGTTGCGCTTGTACTGCTTCTTCACATCGCGCAGGGCATCGAGGGCGCCGCGCTTGTCGAACTTGTTGATCGCCACCACATCGGCGAAGTCGAGCATGTCGATCTTCTCCAATTGCGTGGCCGCGCCGAACTCCGGCGTCATGATGTAGAGCGAGACATCGCTGTGGTCGAGGATCTCGGTGTCGCTCTGGCCGATGCCGCTGGTCTCCAGGATGATCAGGTCGAAGCCCGCGGCTTTGAGGATCTCCACGGCCTCCTTCACGTGCTTGCTGAGCGCGAGGTTGCTCTGGCGCGTGGCGAGGCTGCGCATGTACACGCGCTCCCCGCGGATGCTGTTCATGCGGATGCGGTCGCCCAGCAGCGCGCCGCCGGTCTTGCGCTTGCTCGGGTCAACAGAGATGACGCCGATGGTCTTGGTGGGCTGGTCCAGGATGAAGCGGCGGATCAGCTCGTCCACCATGCTGCTCTTGCCCGCGCCACCCGTGCCCGTGATGCCCAGGATCGGGGCCTTGTTCGCCTCGGCCTTCTTGTGGATCTCGTCGGCGATCTTGCCGAACACCTCGGGGTGGTTCTCGGCGGTGCTGATCAGCTTGGCGATGGCCGGCCAGTTGCTAGGACTGAGCTTCTTCGCCTCGCCGTTCACCTTGTCGCTGAGGTCGAAGTCGGCCTTCTCCAGCAGGTCGTTGATCATGCCCTGCAGGCCCATCGCGCGGCCGTCGTCCGGGTGGTAGATGCGCGTGATGCCGTATGCGTGCAGTTCTTCGATCTCGCTGGGCAGGATGGTGCCGCCGCCGCCGCCGAAGATCTTGATGTGACCCGCGCCCTTCTCCTTCAGCAGGTCGTACATGTACTTGAAGTACTCGTTGTGCCCGCCCTGGTAGCTGGTCATGGCGATGGCGTGCGCGTCCTCCTGGATCGCGGTGTTCACCACATCCTCCACGCTGCGGTCATGCCCCAGGTGGATCACCTCGGCGCCGGTGCTCTGGATGATGCGCCGCATGATGTTGATGGCGGCATCATGGCCGTCGAACAGCGAGGCGGCGGTGACGACGCGGATCTTGTTCTTGGGGACGTAGGGGGCGGCTTGCACGAAGGTGGACATGGCTATGGAGGCGGGCTGGTGCCCGGGATAGGCGCGAAGTTACCGGAGGGGCAGTTACGGCGCGGTGTCCACTGACGCTCAGGGCATTTCACATTCTACATTCTACATTTTTCATTCTTCATTCTTCATTCCCTGCATTCGAGCTACGGGTTCATTCCTGAATGGATGCGTTCAGGCGCAAGCCGCATCCCCCCACCCATCCCCTCCGTACATTCGGTCGTCATGCGCGCCGCCCTCCTCACACTGGCCTTGCTGCCTCTGCTGGCATGCGCCCAGAGCTGGTGCCCACCGGGGGCCACATGGACCTACGACCATACAGGGTTCGTCGGCCTGCAGGGATACAGTGTGATGACCTACACGCACGACACGGTCCTGGCCGGCGAAGTGGGCCAGCTGATCGATCTGGTGGTGATCGGCGTGGACGTGAACCAGGTGGTGGACACGCTGCCGTGGCCAACACCGTCGGCGATCACGCGTTACACGGCCGATCAAGTGTTCCTGTGGTCGGGCTTGACGCAGAGCTGGGACACGTTGTACGACTTTGCGGTCGTCCCAGGCGACAAGTGGCTCCCTCCACATGCCGACCCCGGCATTTGCCCTCCCGGGAACGGGGATGTGATCGAAGTGCTCGATACCGGTACCGTGGTGATCGATGGTATGGTCTTACGGTACGTTGATGTCCATTGCGGCTTCTACGATGGCCGCATCACCGAGCGGCTCGGCTGGTCCTTGGGCATGGTGATGTTCGAGGGATGTTTCGTGCCGGAATGCTCCTGCGACCTGCGCTGTTACCGGGACGATTCCCTGAGCTATGTGAGGCCCGGCTTAACGCTGCCCTGTGACCACCTTGACCTGGCCACGGCTGTCGAAATGGACTTGCAAGGGCAGGCCCTTGTGGTCGCACCCAATCCCGGCACCGACCACTTTACCCTGAGCGGAGTCGAAGGGTATCTCCCGCCCGGCCGCCACACGATCACCCTCTTCGATGCCACGGGGCGCATAGTGCTGCAACAGCGCACCGCTGATGTCCGACCTATGATCGACACGGGGGCACTGCCTTCGGGGCTGTACAGGGTCGCCGTGCGCGATGAGCAAGGCGCAGTGCTGGGCGCGACGTGGGTGAAGGAGTGATCGATCACAGTGGACCGACCGGAAGGCGCCTTAGCGTGATGGCCCGCTCGGGACATGCAGGCACGCACAACCCGCAGGCGTGGCACGCCTCCGGGCGCACCACGTAAGCCTTGTCCGGTAGGAAGTAGGCCTTCACCCGGCCCTTCAGGCTCAAGTCGGCCTTCTCTTCCTTGGTGATCGTGTCCATCTCGAAGACATTGTATGGGCAAACAGCCATGCAGTCCTCCTTGCTGCCACAGCGGTCGTGGTCCACCACCGGCACCAACTTGCCCGCGTGTCCGTCACAGTGCCCGTTCGGTCTGTCTGAAGAGCGCATTGCTGCCATGGGATCACTGGAAACTCCCCAGCCACACCACGAAGGCATCCAGCTGCGCAGGTGAGATGGTGTGCGCAGTGCTGTCCTCCGCGTAGGTCACAGGAATGCCCAAGGCCTGCAACTGCGCCCGGTTGGCAGCGGCCAGCTCGGCCGGCAGCAGGTGGTCGCCGTTGCCGTGGGATACGAACGCCTTCAGGTGCGCGAGCGCGGGCCTCGCGGCCACCGCAGGCGCGATCTCCTGCACGTAGCGCCCACTGAACACTCCGAAGCCCGCTAGGCGGTCCGGGTGGGTGAGCGCGATGTTCTCCGCAAGGCTGGCACCCTGGCTGAAGCCCGCCACCACCAAGCGCCGCGCATCGACGGTACCCTGCTTCACCAACCGTGCGATCAAGGCCACCACGGCGGCACGGCTTTCGACCTCCACCGCCGGGTCGATCACGATGCGGTCGCCCTGGCGGCTCACCGGATACCACGCGTGGCTGCCCGGGCCCAGCGTGAGCGGACCGCGCACCGATACCACCATCCACGCCGGTGGGATGCGGTCGGCCAGCGCGAAGAGGTCACGCTCGTTGCTGCCATAGCCGTGCAGCAGCACCAGGAGCGGCGCAGGACCCTCGCCCTGTGCCGCGCGTTGCACGTGCACGAGCTCCGTTGGTGCGGTCGCGATCGGCTGTGAAGGTGCGGTGGACGGTGTCATCAATGCGGCCATGATGAAAGGCAGTATGAACATGGGAAGCAGCGATGGGTTCATGCGTGGCTCAAAAGCACGGGGTTGCCGGTGGGGTCCAGCACCCAATGCCCTTCCGGAGTGGTCTCATGCGCACCGACGTTCCGCAGTGCTTCCTCCAGCTTGGCCTTCGTGGTGTACACGATGTGGAAGTGGCGCAGTCCGGCGCTGTCCGCGGGTGCGAGCGGCTTGTTCACGCCATGCCAGCTGTTCATGGCCACGCGGTGCTGGTAGGGCCCACCCGCGCCCACATCGGCATACCGGTATTCCGGCATGAAATTGAACTGCTGGAAACCGAGCCGTTTGTAGAAGGCATCGGAGCGCTCCACGTTGTTCGCGTAGAGGTGGATATGCCCGATGTACGCGTCATCGCTGAGCATCCCTGCAGAACCGGTGGAGGGCAGGTGCCTCAGCACAGCCTGCACATCCAGTGATGCGGATGCATGGCGCACCGTGCCGTCCACATCCTCCATGCGCAGCCCGCCCGTGGTGATCACCCGTTTGAAGCGCTGCGGTGTCTCCAACGTGAACTCGATGGTGATGCCGTCCGGGTCCTGCATGTACACCGACTGCGACATCGTGTGGTCGATGGGCGAGCAGGGATACTTGTTTTCCAGCACGCGTTGCAGCATTTGCGCGAACTCGGCCGCATCGCGCGCGTGGACGGCCACGTGGTAGAGCCCGCTGAAGCCTTCCTGGTAAGGGACGCGCGCGGTCTGGTGCACCACTACCAGTGTGTGGCGCTCAGAGCCTAACTCGGCCTGTTGAGCATTTGAGCTCCGCACCTTCATGCCGCCGATGCGGGTCCAGAAGCCGATGGCGCGTTCAACGGAGGTGACGTTGAGGTGCACCGCGCCGAAGGTGGCGAAGCGCTCCGATGCGGGTTGTGGCCGCGCGGCCGCGAGGGCGTTCACAACGGAAGAGAAACCGTCCATGGCAGTGAAGATGGATGCTCCGGCGAGGCCTGTGAGGAAGGTGCGTCGTTGCATGGTGTGAAGGATGGTGCGAACGTACAGGGGGCGAACAGCGTGGGAATTGACCTATGGTAAGAACACGGGAGGACGTCCGCCGCACTTCTTACCATACATCAATGGAGCGCCCCTCCTCGCCCCGGCATTTTTGCCCTCACAAAACGAACACGCCATGAAACCAGTCGTCATTCCAGTCGCCTTCGCAGCGCTGATCGGCCTCTCGGCCTTCACCGCCGCCACCTCCCTCAACGCGCCGATGTCCATCGCCGATGGCTACGCGGTGAAGTTCACCAGCACGGACCCGAGCGGGGTCTTCGAGAAGATGAAGGGCACCGTGGTCTTCAACGAGCAGGACCTCGCGGCCGCCAGCTTCAACGTGAGCATCGATGTGGCCAGCATCAACTGCGGCAATGGCATGCAGAACCGCCATGCGAAGAGCGCCAAGTGGTTCGATGCCGAGCAGTACCCGGAGATCACCTTCGCCTCCACCGGTGCGAAGAGGACCGCCACCGGCTACGAGACCACCGGCAAGATCACCATGCACGGCGTCACCAAGGACCTCACGATCCCCTTCACCTACACCCCCAGCGGAACGGGCGGCGTGTTCGCGGGCACCTTCGAGGTGTCGCGCAGTGCCTTCGGTGTGGGCGAGCCCAGCAAGAAGGTGCCCGATGTGCTGAAGGTGGACGTGACCGTACCTGTGAAACACTAAGGCCATGCGCACCCACCTCATCCATGCCGTGGTCGCTGGCGTGCTCGCCGCCATCGCTGCGATCATCTACCTGCAGGTCTACTCTGCGGCCCTCGCGGTGGACTTCAGCAGCGTGGCCAACCCCATGGGCGCCGCATTCTCCACGCTCATCGGCGTGCTGCTCGCCGGCCTGGGCCGCCATTTCTGGGGCCGTTGGGTCAAGCGCGGCACGGAGGTCTCGTTCAACGCGATCTTCACCGTGCTCACCTTCGCCTCCATCGCACCCGTCTTCGGCATGACGCTGCCGCTCACGGTGGAAGCGCCTGAGCTCTTCATCGGGATGGTCGTGCCCACGCACCTGTTCCCGCAGCTGTTCTGGCACGTGAGCTCACCGCTGTTCGAGCCGGCGCAAGCCTGAACGTGATCCGGCGAACGCGGAGGGCGGGGGCGCATAGGTGTTCCCGCCCTCGCTGCGTCAGGACCGGTCAAGGCCGCTGTGCTTCCCGCTGCCGCCCTTGGCGATGCCGTTGCGGATGCGGCTCAGCGATTCGGGCGTGAGGCCCAGGTAACTGGCGATGAGCTTCTGCGGCAGGCGCTGGAAGAGGCCGGGGTAGGTGGTCATGAAGCGGAGGTAGCGCTCCTCGCCGGTGGCGGCCATCAGGTCCACGATGCGCTCGTTCAGGGCCACGATGTTGCGCCGCAGCTTGTTCAGGATGGCGCCGGTGAGCTCGGGCCGTTCATGCACCGCATCCTCCATCAGGTCCATGTCCACCTCCAGCACCTCGCTGTCCTCCAAGGCATCCACGAACAGGGTGGCGGGTTCCTTGCGGATCGTGGCCTTCATGTCGCCGATGGCCCAGCCCTCCGGAGCGAACTGCAGTACGTGCTCCTTGCCGGCGGCATCGATCACATAGGCGCGCAGGCACCCCTCGCGTACGATGTAGCCGTGCTTCACGGGGTCGCCCGGGCGCAGCAGCACTTGGCCCTTGCGCACCGCACGCACGCGCTTGATGTCCTCCTCCCTCAGATCGTTGAACATGAGGATGGCGAAGGTACCTATGCCTTTGCAGCGGGTGTGTGCCATGTTGCGCCCGGCCACTTGGTTACGGCGGTTCGACCACAGCATCGGCAAGCGTTCGGGGTGGCCCAAGGCAGCACGCTGTTGGTGCTCCGTTACCTTGCCCGGCCTCGTTCATTCCATGTGCATGCGTTGGATCCTGCTGCTCGCCGTCGGCCTGCCCTTGATAGCCCGCCCATGCACCGCCTTCCTCCTCCACGAGGGCGGCCGCACCTTCGTGGGCAACAACGAGGATTCGTGGTGCGTGCATGGACGCGTGCGCTTCGTGCCCGGCGAGGCCGGACGGCTCGGCGCGGTGTACTTCAGCAGTTGGCGGGGCCACCCGTACATGCCCTGGATCGATCAGCTGGGCATGAACGAGGCCGGACTGGTGTTCGACGGTCTCACGGTCCAGCCGAAGGACATGGTGCCTTCACCGGGCAAACCGGCGCTGGAGTTCAGCGAACTGACCAACCGGGTGCTGGAGCAATGCCGCGATGTGCCGGAAGCGGTCGCCTTCCTGCAGAAGCATGACCTGATCCTCCTGCACAAGAGCATGATCTTCCTGGCCGATGCGCAGGGCCGGTATGCCGTGGTGCAGAACGACACCATCCTCTTGGGCGACGAGCCGTACTTCGCGGTGGGTAACTGGCGGCTGGACGGTGGCACGGACCACGATGCGATCCCCATCCCTCGCGTGCAACAGGGCCGCGAGCTGCTGAAGGCGGGTGTGGCGCCGACGGTCGATGGTGCATGGTCCGTGCTGGAGGGCATGCGGTCCTGCCGGAAGTTCCTGGGGAACGGCACCTTCTTCAGCACGCTCTTCGAACCCGACAGCGGCCAGGTGCACCTGGCCTTCTACCACGACTACGACCACCGGATCACCTTCGACCTGCGCGAGGAACTTCAGATGGGCGTACACACGCTGGACCTGCCTTCGCTCTTCCCGCCGAACAAGGCCTTCCTGGCGCTGCAGGCCTACCGCACGCCCTTCCACGACCGCTGGCTGTTCTGGAGCCTGATGGGATGGGGTGGGCTGGCGGTATTGTGGGGCGTCATCCTCGGCGTGTGGGCGCTCGTGAACGCGATGCGCCGCTTGCGCCGGCTCCCGGTGCGCGCGAACTGGCCTCTGGTGCTGGCCGGTCTCGGGCTGGTGGCCCTGGTGGGGCTGGTGGGCGTGCTGCTCACGTTGGAGCAGGTCTTCTACTTCGGCCTGGGCGATGCGCATCCCGCGCTGGCCGCGCTGCCCTACTTCCTGCTCGTGGTGGTGGTGGTGCTGGTCCTTAGGTTGCGCCGGCACCGGAGCGAGCGGTGGCCATTATTCCCTGCGCTGGTCCTCTTGCTACCCGTGCTGGTCGGGTGCGCGTACTGGGGTTTCTTCCTGCCGCATTGAGCGGCGGGGCTGGCCGTACTGCAGCTCTATCCCCCTGCCGGCTTGTCTACTGGGCGCTGCGGCGGCACTGATCCACCGGGGGGCAAGACCCGCTGCAACTCCTCCTCCGTGAACAGCCGCGAGCGGATATGGAAGCGCTTGCCGTAGGGGATCTCCAAGCTGAAGCTGCTGCCGCGGCCGGTCACCACGTCAAGGGTGAGCTGGCAGTGCTTCCAGTATTCGAACTGCTCGGCATGCATCCAGAAGCCCGCACCGTCGATCTCGCCGAGCTTCACGTCCTGCGTGCCCATCTTGAACTCATCAACCGGGAAACACATGGGCTGTGACCCATCGCAGCAGCCACCGCTCTGGTGGAAGACCACCGGGCCATGGGCGGCGCGGATCACCTCCAGCAGGTCCAGCGCCTCGAACGTGGCGGTGATGCGGGGGATGGGCGCCGGTTCCATGGTGTACTGCGCGGGATCGAAGAAGGTGATGGAGGTGAGCATGTGGCGGGGAGGTGCGGAGGGGTGAGGATGAGCGGGAGATGTAGTGAAGGAGCGAAAGAGTGAAGGAGCTCGCCCCTTTCACCCTCTCACTCTTTCACACACGCTCTCTTCAGCTTCCTAGAAGAACCCGAGCTTCTGCTTGCTGTAGCTGATCAGCATGTTCTTCGTCTGGCGGTAGTGGTTCAGCATCATCTTGTGCGTCTCGCGCCCGAAGCCGCTCTTCTTGTAGCCGCCGAACGGCGCGTGCGCAGGGTAGGCGTGATAGCAGTTCACCCACACACGTCCGGCCTGGATGGCGCGCGGCACCTCGTAGAGCTCATGCGCATCGCGCGTCCACACACCGGCGCCGAGGCCATAGGCGCTGTCGTTGGCGATGGCGATGGCCTCCTCGGTGCTCTTGAAGGTGGTGACGCAGGTGACGGGGCCGAAGATCTCCTCCTGGAACACGCGCATCTTGTTGTGGCCCTTCAGGATCGTGGGCTGGATGTAGTAGCCGTTCTCCAGTCCGCTGTTCAGGCCGGCCTTGGCACCGCCGCACAGCACCTGCGCGCCTTCGTCCTTGCCAACGTTGATGTACCCTAGGATCTTCTCGTACTGGTCGTTGCTGGCCTGCGCGCCGATCATGGTGGCGGGGTCGAGCGGGTTGCCGGCCTTGATGGCCTTGGTGCGGGCCACCACACGCTCCATGAACTTCTGGTACGCGTCCTCATGCACGAGGATGCGCGAGGGACAGGTGCATACTTCACCCTGGTTCAGGGCGAACATCACCGCGCCTTCCACGGCCTTGTCGAAGAAGTCATCGTCGGCGTCGACAACGCTCGGGAAGAAGATGTTGGGGCTCTTGCCGCCGAGCTCCATGGTCACGGGGACCAGGTTCTCGCTGGCGTACTGTATGATCAGGCGACCGGTGGTGGTCTCACCGGTGAAGGCCACCTTGGCCACGCGCGGGCTCTGGGCCAGTGGCTTGCCGGCCTCCACGCCGAAACCGGTGACCACGTTCAGAACGCCGGGGGGCAGCAGGTCGCCGATCAGCTCCAGCATCACCATGATGCTCGTGGGCGTCTGCTCGGCGGGCTTCACCACCACGGTGTTGCCGGCCGCCAGGGCGGGCGCGATCTTCCACGCGGCCATCAGAAGCGGGAAGTTCCAGGGGATGATCTGCCCCACCACGCCGATGGGCTCGTGCAGGTTGATGCTCACCGTGGTGCTGTCGTGCTCGCTGATGCCGCCCTCCTCGCTGCGGATCACGCCGGCGAAATAGCGGAAGTGGTCCACCACCAGGGGCAGGTCCGCGGCCATGGTCTCCCGGATGGGCTTGCCGTTGTCGATGGTCTCCACCGTGGCGAGCAGCTTCAGGTGGTCCTCGATGCGCTGCGCGATGCGGAGGAGGGTGTTGCTGCGCTCGGTAACGCTGGTGCGGCTCCAGGTGGCGAAGGCGGCGTGGGCGGCATCGAGCGCGTGGTCGATGTCGGCGGCATTGCCCCGCGCGGCCTGTGTGAAGACCTGGCCGTTGATGGGGCTGATGTTGTCGAAGTACTGGCCGCTGGCGGGCTTCACCCACCGGCCACCGATGTAATGGTCGTAGCGGTCCTTGAAACGGATGTCGGTGCCGGGGAAGGTCGCCGGCTTGGAAAGGGTCGCGGTCGCCATGATCAGGGTGTTTTAGGTCCGCCAAGGTGAAGGCGCATGGCACCGGGCCACCTTCATCGCCGTCCCAGCGAACAGCACATTCGTCCCAAGTGACCTTCGTCAGGTCATGCCCGTGCCCGGAGCAGCTACCTTGGGTGGAGCGCCATGGAACAGCCCTGCCACTTGACGCCGGTCGCCCTCACCCCCGAGGCGCGCGTGAGCACCACCATCGAACACCGGCGTGCCTACACGCTGGAGCGCTGTGAGCTCAATGTGTTCGAGACGCGGCAGGTGGCCCGCAACATCCACCTCACCTTCGAGGGCTTCACCATCACCAGCATGCTGCGCGGCCGCAAGGGCCTGCACATGGGCGGTGAACAGCGTGTGCTGGACTATGTGCCCGGACAGACCGTGCTCGTGCCGCACAACGGGGCCATGGACATCGACTTCCCCGATGCCACGCCGTGGAAGCCCACGCAATGCACCGCCCTGGTGATCGAGCAGGCCCACTTCACACGGCAGCTGGACTACCTGAACGAGCAGCGGCCGATGCCCGATGGCCATGCCTGGAGCGTCGACCCCGACAGGGCCTTCCTGCAGAACGATGAGGAGCTGGCGCGGCTCAGCGACCGTATGGTGCGCGTGCTCAGCGGCACCGATCCGCTGAAGGACATCCTCGCCGACCTGCTGATCAAGGAGATCGTGCTGGCCATCATCCGCCTGCAGAACCGCGCCGACGTGTTCCACAACGGGGCCGATGCGCCATGGAACCTGCGCTTCAAGGCCGTGGTGGAGCACATCCGCAGGAACCTCACCGAGCCCATCGCCGTGCAGAAGCTGTGCGAACTGGCCGGCATGAGCCGCAGCGCCTTCTACCGCGCCTTCACCGATCAGTTCGGCATGGGGCCGAACCAGCTGGTGCTGCACGAGCGCATCGGGTATGCGAAGCGCCTGCTGATGGACCCATCGGTCCCCATCAAGGAGGTGTGCTACGCCAGCGGCTTCAGCGATCCCAACTACTTCTGCCGGCTGTTCCGGAAGATGGTCGGGGTAACGCCCGGGCAGTTCCGGCAGGGCGCCTCGGCGTGATCGGGACACCGATGCCGCCTTGGTGCGGTGAGTTAGGCCGCATGGCTTCACCGGGCAGTTCGGTGATGGTGAATAGGTTGTTCGCCCACTTCGGGGCGATGTGCTTGCTGTCCTGGCCCCGGCTGCAAGCAGCCAGCAGCATCGTCAACAGGACGGTCGACAGGATGCGCACGGAACGAAGTTCGCAGGTGTGCGCTCCTTCATTGTTGATGCTGGTCAGAAAGTAGGCGGGGCAGCGATGCGACGGGATGAGCTGTCCAAGGGATGACCTTAGCTTTAGACCGTGGCGCGAGCGCTGATCCTCCACCTGTTCTTGCTGGCGGCTTCGCTGGCGCAGGCCCAAAGCTGGTGCCCGCCAGGGGCCCGGTGGAACTTCGCGATCCAGGCTTTCGCGGTCGATGGTCACGTCGTCCGGACCTATCTCGGTGATACGGTCATTGACGGTCTTTCAGCGCAACGGATCCATGAGGCGGGCGTGGTGATCGACTACCTGGCGAACGATACGTTCGCAATCGATGAGATGGTCTACACCGCTGTCCAGGACAGTGTGGTGTTCACCCGTGTATCATGGAACGGCCAGCCCGCTTGGGATACCCTGTACCGGTTCGATGCGGTGATCGGTGACCGCTGGTTCCCACCGGGTGCGGATTCGGTCTGCATGGACGGCCTGGAAGGCATGTTGGAAGTGGTCGATACCAGCGTGGTAGTGATCGACGGAGTGCCACTGCGCCAATGGGACATGACCTTTCTCCAAGCGAACGGCGACCCCGCGTGGCCACTTTACCCGGTGATCGAGCGCTTGGGCTACCTCGGAGGCTTCACCATCCTTCCTGGCGCTTGCCTGATCATTGAGCATGGCGAGTCGCTGCGGTGCTACGATGACAGCCAAATCGACTACCGCGCACCGGACTGGACCTTCGGTTGTGGTTCCGTCACCGCGTTGCCGGAGACAGCGATGGGGGACCTCACTGTGTTCCCGAACCCCGGCGGTGAACGGTTCTCCATGCATCTGCCGGGCGGTCCGCACACCATCACGCTCTTCGATGCCACGGGCCGCATGGTGCTGCAGCAGCGCACTTCGGAGGCACGACCGGTAGTTGGCACGGAAGCGTTACCTGCGGGCCTTTACCGCATCGCCGTGAGCGATCCGCAGGGCGCGGTGATGGGCGTGACATGGGTGAAGGAGTGATCTCCTCCTGCCCGGCATCCGGGCATGAGCCCGGGCTCAGAACATCCCCTCCTCCTGGAACACCGCACGCTCCGCACCTGTCATCGGGTCCTTCTCCATCTTCGGCTTGGTGAACACACGATAGGCGAGGTAGAGCGCCACGGCCCCGATGGAAACGCTCAGGAGGCGCCCGGACAAGGTCCACGGATCCCCGCCGTCCTTCACGAAATGGCTCAGGTCGTTCAACAGACCGAAGACCCCCACCGCGTTGCCCCAGCCGACCCATTCGAAGACCTGCCCCTGCCACCGGTACAGGCTATACCCCATCAGCAGCGAGGCGATAGGAACAAGGCTCAGGTAGGCCGTGGCCTGGTCCATGCCGATGACCCCGTTCAACAGAGGGCGTGCCAGACGCAGCATTGCGGACGCCGCGATCAGGCCCAAGAGGGCGAGATGCAGGATACGGTAGCGCTCACGGGCCAGCAACGAGGGCATGTAGCGCACCACCTCGGCCACCTTCTTCGGCTTGGCCTCGGGGAACTGCAGCACCAGGTTGTCGAACACCTGCTGCTTGGGGATGCCGAAGGACAAGAGCTCCTCCGCCTTGGCCTTGATCGCCTTGTTGCTCATCGAATCACGAAGATCGAAGGGTAAGGCTTCCCATTGGCGCCGGTCGGCACGCGCGGTTGCCGCTCATCCAGTGCAAAGGCATGGGAGGACCTGGGTCGCGCGGAACCGTCTTGCTGCGATGCATAGGGGAGGAGCTCAGCCCAGCATCGGCCCCGACGAACTTGTTCCCTTGTCACTTGCCTCGCCTGCCGTAGCCTCCGGCGATGGCATGGACACTTGCGACTTGAAGCTTGCTCAGGCCCCCACCGGCTCGGCCTTCGGGTACTTCACGTGGCCGTACTGCTTCATGTACAGGTCGTAGATGATCCCATCGGCCAGGCCCACCTTGGGAACGAAGATCTCCTCGATCTCCGCATCGGCCAGGATGCGCAGGAAGATGTCGGCGGCGGGGATGATCACGTCCGCGCGGTCGGGGCGCAGGCGCAGCAGCTTGATGCGGTCCTCGTAGCTGAAGCCGGCGATCCGGTCGCGCTGGCGCTGGATGTCGGCGTGCGTGAGCGGCTCGCCGAAGAGGTTGCCGTTCTCCTTGAAGATGCGGTTGATGTTGCCGCCCGTACCGATCGCCATCAGCTGCCCATGCTCCTTGCGCAGGTCTTCGAGGAAGGCCCGGATGTCGTCCCACACGCCGGGGTTCACCTTGCCCTTCAGCGTGCGCACGGTGCCCACCTTGAAGCTCGCGCTCTTCACGCGGTGGCCCTTCTCCAGCCAGGTGAGCTCGGTGCTGCCGCCGCCCACGTCGATGTAGAGGTAGCTGCGGTCCTTCAGCAGGTCCTGGGTCCAGAAGGTGCTCACGATCAGGTCGGCCTCGAGCTTGCCGGCGATGGTCTCGATGTGCACGCCGCTCTCCATCTCCACGCGCGTGCGCACCTCGTCGCTGTTGGTGGCCTCGCGCATGGCGCTGGTGGCACAGCAGCGCATGTAGCGCACGCCGTACACCTCGCTCAGCAGGCGGAAGGCCTTCAGCGTCTTGATCAGGTAGTCGCGCTTGGCGTTGCTGATGGCGCCGCTGTCGAACACGTCCTCGCCCAGGCGGATGGGCACGCGCACGAGCGTCTGTTTCTTGATGATGGGATGGTCCTCGCGCTCGATCACCTCGCCCACCAGCAGGCGCACGGCGTTCGAGCCGATGTCGATGGCGGCGTATGTGAGGTCGCGGTCGATAGGGCGAAGGTAGGTGGCGGTGCGCTCCGGCGGAACGGGCATCCGCACATCCCTGAACGCTTCTCGGCGTCTACTTGAAGCAGCGAGATGCCCGAGGCTCGTCGCCTTACCTTCACGATCGGACCATCTCCACTTAGGACCATGAGGACGCTCCTTCTCATTGCGCTCTATGCGCTGGGCATGCCAGCATCGGCACTGACCGTGACCGTCGATGGCGCGAGTGCCACTTGTGGGAACAACACGGGCTATGCCTATGCCTGGGCCTACGGTGGCGTACCACCGTACAGCTTCCTCTGGAGCAATGGGTCCGTGAACGATACGATCACCGGTCTTGCGCCCGGCACCTATACGGTCACTGTGACGGATGCGAACAGCGACCAGGTCGTGCAGAGCATCACCATCGGCGACTTGGGGATGAACCCCGTGCTGGACTATTCCTGCACCACGTTAGGGCTGCAGGGTTGTCACGGGCAGTGCAACGGCGGTACCTGGTACCAAGAGGTCTGCATGCCCCAGAACCTCGTTCCCCCGTTCAGCTTCGGCACTGCCCCCGTGTACGGGTTGGACCCGAACAACATCCTGCAGGGGGCTTGGGTGGGGTTCTGTCCGGGGTTCTCAGGCACCTTCACCACGGTAACGGACGCATTGGGCTGCACCGCCCAATTGCAACTGATCTACCCGGTGCCGGAAAGTGATCCGGGTCCGATGAGCGTGCTGAGCACCACGCCGTCCTGTTCGGGTATGAACGGCGGCTCCATGATGGTGGACCTGGGTTGGGACAATGGCCCAGTCGGCCAGAACTGGCAACGAACATTGCTCAACGCTTCGATGCAGCCCGTATCCGGCGTCAACATCGGCGGTTACCCATCGACCTATGCGAACATCACCACCATCGGCGGCCGGCAGCCGGGCGACTATTTCGTTGAGCGACGGTTCCAGAACCTGTACTCGGGAGATTGTGTGGACCTGCTGCCGGTGACGATCCCGGACCTCGGTCCCAATTGTGGGATGGTGGCGGGGACCGCGCACATCGATGCGGATCAGAACTGCCTGTTGGGCGGTCCGGAAGTGCGTGTGCCCAACGGGACCATCGAAGTGCTTCCGGGACCGTACTACGCAACGCTCACGTCCAACGGCCAGTACGGTATCTGCCTGCCACCCGGGAGCTATACGCTCACCCAGATCAGCGCCGATGTGACCGAGCATTGCACCGGTGGGCCGATCCCGTTCACGATCAATGCGGGAGGCACCGCTACCAGGAACCTGCCGGACACCTCGGTGGTGCCGCTGGACCTGGAGGTGATGGTGTCCAGTGGTGCGGCCCGTCCGGGCTTCCAGTTCCAGTGCGCGGCCGTCGTGCGGAACCTCACGCCCACCGGCAGTGGCGCCGTCACCCTGGTCATGACCTTCGACCCCTTGCTCACCTACCAGAGCTCCACGCCTGCGGGCACGGTCTCGGGGAACACGATCACCTGGAACCAGTCGCAACTGAGCGCATGGCAGCAACGGAGCGTGGTGGTGAACTTCCAGGTGCCCGCCAACCCGGCGCTGCTCGGCACGCAGCTGGCGACGACCGCAGTGGTGACGAGCGTGGGCAACGATCCCGTGCCGGGGAACAACACCGCCACGGACCTGCGCACGATCACGGGCAGCTACGACCCGAACGACAAGCGGGCCACGACGAACACCGGGGATACACTGTACTGGAACATCGGCGTGGATGAATGGATCGACTACACCATCCGCTTCCAGAACACCGGCACGGACACGGCGTTCAACGTGGTGATCACGGACACGCTGCCGTCGACCCTCGACCCTGCGACCATCGTGTGGGGCGCTGGCTCGCACGCGCACACCCGGGAGTTGAACGGCCAGGGCGTGCTCAGGTACATCTTTCCCAACATCCTGCTGCCGGACAGCAACCTCAATGAGCCGCTGAGCCACGGCTTCGTTTCCTTCCGCATCCGCCCGCACCTGCCCATCGCGCCCGGCACCGTGATCGCGAACGTGGCCAACATCTACTTCGACTTCAACCCGCCGGTGATCACGCAGCCGAGCCTGCTCACCGCGGAGTTCAGCACGTCGGTGGTGGAGCAGGGAGCATCCACGCTCCGCTTGCTCCCGAACCCGGCGGAGGATGTGGTGCTGGTGGTGCTCGCCAACGGAGCTGAACGGGCCTTCACCATGCACGGTGCGGATGGCCGCATGATACAGGTCGCATCACGGTCACATGCACATGGGCTGGAGCTGGATGTGGCAGGCCTCGCGCCGGGCATGTACGTGGTTCGGACAACCCAGGGCTCCGCGCGCTTCGTGAAGCGCTGATCACTTCAGCACCGCCAGCCGCTCCTCCAGGGCCTTGATCTTCGCCTCGGCGTCGGCCTTCTTCTTGCGTTCAGCAGTACCGGCGGACACTTCACTCGGATTTCGATCAGCGGTGGCCCGCCCTTGCCCGACCATGTCTACTCGTAGTCCCCAAGGTCGAACTTGATCCGTTGCAGTTTGATGGACAGCACCCGTCCCTTGACGGACCGAGGTACGCGGTAGCGCATCGGTTGGTATCCCACATAGTTTATCGTAAGGTAGTGCTTGCCGCCCGGAAGGTCGCTTGGAATGCACAGGGTAAACAGGCCGCACTCATCGGTCAAGGCCGAAAGTTCGGAGCCTTCAAGCTTGACCGTTGCGAAAAGGATGGGTTCCTTGTTCGTGCGATCCACCACGCTAGCAGAGATCGTCCGTAAGGCTCTTTCCTGCGCATGCAGACCGGTGCCCGCACCAAGCACCAGCGTGATGGCGAGCAATACGACCTTCATCACAGGGTAGGATGCAAGGTCCCGGATGAATACACAGATCTGATCACTTCAGCACCGCCAGCCGCTCCTCCAGCGCCTTGATCTTCGCCTCGGCGTCGGCCTTCTTCTTCCGCTCGTTCTCCAGCACCTGCGGCGGCGCGCCGTTCACGAAGCGCTCGTTGCTCAGCTTCTTGTCCACGCTGGCCAGGAAGCCGCGCAGGTACGTGAGCTCCTCCTCGGCCTTCTTGGCCTCGGCGGCAGCGTCCACGTTGCTGCCCAGGTCGATGGCGTACTCGGTGGTGCCCACCAGGAAGGTGACGCTGCCCTCGCTGGCCTTCTCCACGGCGTGGAGCGCGCCCACGTTGGCGAGCTTGTTCACCAGGGCGGCCACCGACGCGCGCATCGGCGCCGCGCCCTTCACCTGTACGTCCAGCGCTTCCTTCGGGCTCATGCCGCGCTCGTTGCGGGTGTTGCGCACGGCGCTCACCAGGTCGAAGGCGTGCTGCACCTCGGCCTCGAGCTTCGCATCGCCCGCGCCGCCCTTCGGCCACGCCGCGATGATGATGTCCTCGCCTTCCTTGCGCTCGCGCAGGTGGTGCCACAGCTCCTCGGTGAGGAAGGGCATGTACGGGTGAAGCAAGCACAGAACGTCCTCGAAGAGACCGATTGTGGCCTCGTAGGTCGCGGCGTCGATCGGCTGCGCCACGCCGTCCACGAAGGCGGGCTTGATGCTCTCCAGGTACCAGCTGCAGAGGTCGTCCCAGATCAGCTTGTAGGTGGTCATCAGTGCCTCGCTGATGCGGAACTGGTCGTACAGGCCGTCGAGCTCGGTGGTGGCACGCTGCACACGGCTCTGCATCCAGGACACGGCGGCGGCATTACCCGCAGGTTGTTCCTGCTCTGCGACCGTCCACCCCTTCACCAGGCGGAACGCGTTCCAGATCTTGTTGCTGAAGTTGCGGCCCTGCTCGCAAAGACCCTCGTCGAAGGGCAGGTCGTTCCCGGCGGGCGAGGAGAAGAGCATGCCGGTGCGCACGCCGTCCGCGCCGTACTTGGCGATGAGGTCGAGCGGGTCGGGGCTGTTGCCGAGGCTCTTGCTCATCTTCCGGCCCAGCTTGTCGCGCACGATGCCGGTGAGGTACACGTTCTTGAAGGGGATCTCGCCCCGGTACTCCATGCCCGCCATGATCATGCGCGCCACCCAGAAGAAGAGGATCTCCGGCGCGGTGACCAGGTCGTTGGTGGGGTAGTAGTACTTGATGTCGGCGTTGTCCGGGTCCTTGAAGCCGTCGAACACGCTGATGGGCCACAGCCAGCTGCTGAACCAGGTGTCCACCACGTCCTCGTCCTGCTTGATGCCCTTGGTGCTCTTGCCTTCGGCGGTGAACTGCGCGATGGCTTCGGCCTCGGTGCGGCACACGGCCACATCACCGGCCTCGTTGTACCACGCCGGGATCTGCTGCCCCCACCACAACTGGCGGCTGATGCACCAGTCGCGCACGTTCTCCATCCAGTACGTGTAGGTGTTCACGAACTTCTGCGGATGGAGCTTCACGCGGCCGTCCTTCACCACCTCCAGTGCGGGCTTGGCGAGCTCGCCCATCTTCACGAACCACTGCAGGCTCAGGCGCGGCTCGATCACGGCATCGGTGCGCTCGCTGGTGCCCACCTTGTTCACGATGTCCTCGGCCTTCACCAGGTGGCCCTTCTCCTCAAGCTCCTTCGCGATCTTCTTGCGCACCACGAAGCGGTCCTCACCAACGTACAGCTGCGCGGCGGCGCTCAGCGAGCCGTTGGGCTCCAGGATGTCGATGGTCTCCAGCCCGTGCTTCTTGCCGAGCTCGTGGTCGTTCACATCGTGCGCGGGCGTCACCTTCAGCGCACCCGTACCGAACTCGCGCTCCACGTAGGTGTCGAAGATCACGGGGATGCTGCGGCCGATCAACGGCACCAGCACGCGCTTGCCCTTGAGGTGCGCGTAGCGCTCGTCCTCGGGGTGAACGGCCACGGCCGTGTCGCCCAGGATGGTCTCGGGCCGCGTGGTGGCGATGGTGACCCACTCCTCGACTCCGCTCGGAGTGACATCCTCATTGACCACCTGGTAGCGCAGGAAGTAGAGCTTGGAGTTCACTTCCTTGTAGATCACCTCCTCGTCGCTCACTGCGGTGAGGGCCTGGGGGTCCCAGTTCACCATGCGCAGGCCGCGGTACACCAGGCCCTTCCTGTGCAGGTCGATGAACACGTCGATCACCGCGTCGCTCAGGTCGGGCTCCATGGTGAAGCGCGTGCGGTCCCAGTCGCAGCTGGCGCCGAGCTTCTTCAACTGTTCGAGGATCACGCCACCGTACTTCTCCTTCCACGCGAAGGCGTGCTTCAGGAACTCCTCGCGGCCGATGGCGCTCTTCTTGATCCCCTGCTCACCCAGCAGCCGCACCACCTTCGCTTCGGTGGCGATGCTGGCGTGGTCCGTGCCCGGTACCCAGCAGGCGTTCTTGCCCTGCATGCGGGCGCGACGCACCAGCACGTCCTGGATGGTGTTGTTTAGCATATGCCCCATGTGCAGCACGCCCGTCACGTTGGGCGGAGGGATCACCACGGTGTAGGGCTCGCGGTGGTCGGGCACGCTGCGGAAGTAGCCCTTCGCCATCCAGTGGGCGTACCAGTGGCCTTCGGCCTGGGCGGGTTCGTATCGCTTGGGGATCTCGGTGGTGGACATGGTCGAAGTGCACTGTGGCGCGCGTGTGCGCGGAAGGGCCGCAAAGGTAGCCCTCTGGTCCCAAGCCGCAGGCGCAGCGCATCGCGGACCCGCGGGGATGGGCCGTTGTGAAGGAGGTGTTAGATCCGACGGTCGTCCGGGACGAACGCGGCATCCTTGCCGTACCAACATCCCCCACCATCATGCGACACACGTTCTTCCTCCTCCTGCTTCTCGTTGTCCGCCATGCAGCCGCCCAGGACACACTGCCCGACCACGGCCCACGCATCGCCTTCGATCACGTGGTGCATCCATTTGGGGTGATCCCCGAGGGTGGCGACGGTCAATGCACCTTCACCTTCACCAACACGGGCGACGAGCCGCTGGTGATCACGAGCTGCCAGAGCAGCTGCGGATGCGTCGTTCCCAGTTGGGACAAGGATCCGGTGGCCCCGGGCGGTATGGGCCGCGTGCGCGTGCGGTACGACACCAAGCGCGTGGGGCCCTTCACCAAGTCGGTGACCGTGCGGAGCAGCGCCGTCGACCTTCCCGTGGTGGTGCTCACGATCAAGGGGGAGGTGAAGCCACGTCCGTTGGAGGCGGTGGGGGCGGAGGGCCGGTAGGGCCCTGTTAATGCCGTGTTAAACCCTTTCCCGAGCCGTAACCACCCGCTACCTTGGCCGTACGAAATCCACGAAACACAACCTCGTCCCATGAAGAAGTTCCTGCTCACCCTCGGTCTCAGCGCCCTCTTCCTCGGCGTGCAGGCCCAGGAGAACGCCAAGCCCGTTGGCGGCACCGGTCCCCAGATCACCATCGACAAGGAGGTGCACGACTACGGCACCATCAAGCAGGGTGGCAACGGTGAATGCGTGTTCACCGTGACCAACTCCGGTGACCAGCCCCTGATCATCAGCAACTGCCAGGGCAGCTGCGGCTGCACCGTGCCCAAGTGCGAAACGGCCCCCATCAAGCCGGGTGCCAAGAGCCAGATCACGGTGAAGTACGACACCAACCGTGTCGGCCCCATCAACAAGAGCGTGACCATCACCAGCAACGCCACCAACGCTCCCAGCAAGGTGGTGCGCATCCAGGGCACCGTGGAGGCCACCAGTGCTCCCGCCGCTGCTCCTGCTGCCGCTCCGGCCCACTAAGCTCGTTCCTGAACGGATGACGGCGCCCACCGGAGGTGGGCGCCGTTTCATTTTCCAGCCTCCGCCGAGCGCACCACGCGGTAGCGCATGGTCACCGCCGTGGGCAGCAGCTGGCCATCGCGCAGCCGGCCTTCCCGCGTGGTGAAAGGCCCGGCCCATGCCAGGTCGGCCTTCGTCGGCAGCGGGGCGAGCGGCATGTCCAGCACGAAGCTGGTGTCCGGTGCGGCCTGGAGCGAGAGCATCCGTTGTGGTGCGATGGAATTGATGGCGGCGCGACCGTGCACCACCCAGTCCGCGCCCACCCGGCGGATACCCTGGCGATCGATGTCGCCGTAATGGTTGTCCCTCGGGCCGGCGTACAGGCTCAGTTTCAGCTGGTCCAGGTCGAGCGTGCCTTCGGGAAGGCTGCTCGCGGGAACGGTCACTTCCACCTGGAGCTCGAGCGCGGCACCGTCGATGCGCGGCGGCCGTTGGATCCCGAGCAACGAGAATGCCGCGAAAAGGCCCATCACGCCCAGTCCGATCCCCGCGGACCAGCCGACCGCCGCCCAGAACCGGTCCCAGCCCGATGCCCCGGCCAGGTGCGTGCCCCAAAGGCCGAGCAGGGCCGCCAGCACGAAGGTGACCGGTGCCACCTGGAAGATGATGCCCATGCTCATGCCGCCGTCGCGGTCGTGCACCTTGTGCGCACGCATCAAGGCGAAGGACAGCGGCACCACCAGCGCCCCGCAGATCAGGCCGTTCACCACGGCCACGGCGATGGCCACGCTCCAGCTCATGGTTCCATCCGGGTGGGGCCGAAGAGCAGCTGTGCGCGTTGCTCCAGGCGTTGAAGAACAAGGGCGCGCTCCTCCGGGGTCATGGCCTGCTCGCGGCGCTCCTCCGTGTACCACCACGGCCCAAGGCTGTCGGTGGCGATGCGCGACCCGCTGCTCCAGGTCCAACGCACACTGGCCTTCCGTTCAGGCTCGTGGTAGATGAGCTCCTCGCCGCGGATGTCGGGCTCCACGGTCCATGCCGGGGCGTGGGTCTCCTCCTTCGGCGGCGCCTCGGGCTCATGCGCCCTGCGGATGGCGTCCATGTCCGGCTCGGGCAAGGAGGGCAGGGGTGCGGTCACCACGTGGCAATGCCCCGCGGCGTCGGTCACCTCCTGGTGGTGCGAACTGGCGTAGCGCGCATGAAGGCGCAGTCCTTCGGGCAGTTCGCGCGTGAGGAGGTCGTGCGCGAGCATCACACGCCCTCCCACCGGTGCGGCCGGGTGGGCCATGTCGATCGACAGGATGCGGTTGCCGGCGGCGAGCTCGGCGTCGATGAGGGCGCGCAACGAGGCGGGGAACCGCTCCAGGATCTCCTGCTCCCCGTCGTCCATGGCTCAGTTCATCACGCGGGCCAGCAGCTCGCGCAGCAGCTCGCCGTCGTTGGCGCTGGCGTTGTTCACGCCCTTGCTCTTCAGGTCGGCCTCGCGCAGCAGGTGCTGCACCTCGCGCAGCTTGGCCGGTGTGTAGTTGCGCGCGGCGTTGGCGTAGTCCTTCACGAAGAAGGGGGGCACCTTGAGCGCCGCGGCCAGCTCGCCCTGCGGCAGGCCCGCGGAGGCGTGCACCACCATCAGCTTGTTGAAGTAGCTGTTCAGCAGGCCGAGCGTCAGCACCAGCGGGTGGTCCTTGGGGTCCTGCGCGAAGTAGTGCGCGATGGTCTGCGCCTTCACGTGGTCGCGGCGGCCGATGGCGTTCTGCAGCTCGAAGATGTTGTACTCCTTGCTGATGCCCACGTTGCGCTGGATGAGGTCGGCGCTGATGGTGCCGTTCTCCTCGGTCACCAGGCACAGCTTCTCCACCTCCTTGGTCATCTTGCCCAGGTCGCTGCCCAGGTGCTCGGCCAGCAGCACGGCCTCGCGCTGCCCGATGCGGCGCTTCTGGAAGGCCACGTACTTGCTGATCCACTCGGGCAGCTGCTCCTCCTTGAGCTTGTCGCTGGTGAAGACGACGCCCCGCTTGGCGATGTCCTTCAGGAAGGCCTTGCGCCCGTCCACCTTCTTGTGCTTGTACATGATCACCAGCACGGTGGTGGGGGTGGGCGTCTTGAAATAGGCCTCCAGCTTGTCGAAGGCGTCGATGCGCCACGCGTTGGCCTCGCGCACCACCACCACCTGGCGCTCGGCCATCATGGGGTAGCGCAGGCAGGCGTCCTTCACCTGCTCGGGGTCGGTGTCCTTGCCATAGAGCACCGTGAGGTTGAAGTCGCGCTCGTGCTCCTCCAGGGCATTGCGCTCGATCTCCTCGGCCACGCGGTCGATGAAGAAGGCCTCCTCGCCGTGCAGCAGGTACACGGGCTTGAAGGTGCGCGCCCGCACGTCCTTCACGATCTTCTTGAAGTCCTCGGTGGTGCTCATTCGTACCGCAGGTGCTTCACCGAACGCCCGTCGGTGATGATGTGCCGCAGGCTGGCGATGCCCACCTTCACGTGCAGCTCGGCGAAGTTGCCGGTGACCTTCGCGTCGCTGGCGCTGGTCTTCACCCCATCGGGGATCATGGGTTGGTCGCTCACCAGCAGCAGCGCGCCGGTCGGGATCTCGTTGGCGAAGCCGGTCATGAAGAGCGTGGCCGTCTCCATGTCGATGCCCATGGCACGGTAGGCCCTCAGCCTTTCCTTGAACCTGTCGTCGTGCTCCCATACACGCCGGTTGGTGGTGTACACAGTGCCGCTCCAGTAGTCGAGGTCCATGTCGCGGATCCGGCCGCTCACCACGCGGTTGATCATGAACGAGGGCAGGGCGGGCACCTCAGGCGGGAAGTAGTCGTTGCTCGTGCCTTCGCCGCGGATGGCCGCGATGGGCAGGATCAGGTCGCCCAGCTGGTTCTTCTTCTTCAAGCCCCCGCACTTGCCCAGGAACAGGACCGCCTCGGGCGCCACCGCGCTCAGCAGGTCCATGGTGGTGGCCGCCATGGGACTGCCCATGCCGAAATTGATCATCATCATGTCCTCGGCGATGGCCGATTGCAGGGCCTTTCCCGAGCCGTGGATCGTGGCTCCGGTGAGGTTGGCGAACAGCTCCAGGTAGTTGCTGAAGTTGGTGAGCAGGATGTGGCGCTTGAACGCATCCAGCTCCAGGCCGGTGTACCGGGGGAGCCAGTTGTTGACGATCTCTTCCTTGGTCTTCACGCTTCCTTCGTTGTTTAGCGGTCCATGCAGCCGTTGAACCTGCCCGACCACGGTGTCAAAACTAAACCGGTTCCCGGCGGCGCGGAGGTGTTCGATCCCGTGCGCCGCAAATGGGTCGCCCTCACCCCCGAGGAATGGGTGCGCCAGCATTTCCTGCAGTTCATGGTGCAGGACCTGGGCTGTCCCGCCTCCCTCATCGCCGTGGAGAAGGCCATCACCCTGCACGGCCTCAGCAAGCGCGCCGACCTGGTGGTGCACGGGACGGACGGTGCGCCCCTGGCGCTCGTGGAATGCAAGGCCCCCCAGGTGAAGCTGGACCAGGCGGTGTTCGAGCAGGCCGCACGCTACAACATCGTGTTCCGCGTGGCCTGGCTCTTCGTCACCAACGGTCTCCAGCACTACTGCTGCCGGATCGAACATTCCACGGGGGCTGTTCATTTCCTTCAGGAATTACCCGGTTTCACGGCCATGAGCGGCCATCAGCGGGCCTAACTTCGCGTCATGCGCCTACAAGCACTTGTCGCGGCCGCACTGGTGGCCCTCTCCGCCACGGCCCAACGCCCCTCCAAGCTCAACCTGCAGCTCGAGAACTACCTGGCCCGCCCGCATGCGGCCGGCGCCGAGCTGGACCTCTTCGTTCGCGGTGAGGAGCAGGGCATCGCCGCCGCGGTGAAGGAGCAGGGGGGGCGCGTCAAGCTGGTGATGGACGGACTGGTGAGCGCCTCCGTACCGGTGGACCGCGTCCGGGACCTGGCGGCCAGCCCGGCCGTCACGGGCTTCGAGTTCTCCTTGTCCAAGGGCCACGCCCTCAACGACAGCATGCGGGTGAAGGCACGGGTGGAACAGGTGCACGCCGGGCTTGCCCCCTTGCCCTCCGGTTATGATGGCGAAGGCGTGCTCGTGGGCATCATCGACAGCGGCATCGACCTCGGCCATCCCGACTTCCGAGACAGCTTGGGCAACACCCGCGTGCTCAAGTATTGGGACCAGACCTTCCCCAATGATGCACAGCTCACGCCGCAACCGTACGATTACGGCCAAGCCTGGGACAGTGCGGCGATCAACGCGGGCAACTGCCCCGCGGTGGACCAGCCGCAGTGGTACGGCCACGGCACCACCGTGGCGGGCACGGCCGTTGGCAATGGCCGGGCCACGGGCTTCTTCACCGGCGTGGCGCCCGCCAGCGACATCATCGCCGTGAGCAGCGACTTCAACCGGGCGAACTGGAAGGCCTCGGTGGTGGACGCCGTGCGCTACATCCTCGACGAGGCGGCGGCGCAGGGCCGACCGGTGGTGATCAACGCGAGCCTCGGGGACTACTACGGCAGCCACGACGGGCTTGATGCCGCGGCGCTGCTGATCGATAGCATGATCACCGCCGCCAGCGGACGCGCACTCGTATGCGCCGCCGGCAACAGCTACACGCTGCCGTCCTACCACCTCCATACCGATGTGACGCCCGACAGCGCCTTCACCTGGTTCCAGCAGCAGCCCGCCAGCATCAACAACCTCGGTGTGGACGCGGTGTTCTTCGAGGTGTGGGCCGATACCGCCGAGTTCAACGACGTGGAGTATGCCGTGGGCGTGGACCGTACCATCGCGAACATCTGGGACTTCCGCGGTCGCACGCCGTTCTACCGTGCCCAGGACCATCTCGGCGTGGTGCTCACCGACTCGGTCGTGAGCTTCGATGGCAACCTGCTCGGCGTGGTGCAGACACGGGCCGAGCTCCGGGGTGCGCAGTACCACCTTGAGGTCGTGTCCGTGGAGCCCGACAGCTCGCAGTTCTACTTCCGCTTCATGACCACCGGCAACGGTTCCTTCGATGTGTGGAGCAGCTATTTCCTCGGCAGCTCACCCATCGTGTCCACCGACCTGCCTTCCCCGGTCCAGTTCCCCGACATCGCCAAGTACGTGCTCCCCGACAACGACCAGCGCATGGTCGATTCCTGGGCCTGCCTGGAAAGCACCATCACCGTGGCGAACTACCAGAACGAGACCAACTACATCGATTACAACGGCGCTCCGCAGAGCGTGTCGGGCCAGGAGGACAACATCGCCGTCTCAAGCAGCAACGGTCCCACGCGCGATGGGCGCATGAAGCCGGACCTGGCAGCGCCCGGCGACATCACGCTCACCGCAGGCCCGGCCTCGTTCATCAGCCTGCTGCTCGCCAACAACGGGGCCTTCAAGATCGCTCCGGGCGGTTACCACATGCGGGCCGGCGGCACGTCCATCGCCTCGCCTGTGGTGGCCGGCTCGGTGGCCTTGTACCTGCAGAAGTGCCCGACGGCCATGGCCGAGGACATCGTGCGCAGCTTCGAGCTGGCATCGTTCGAGGACCAGTGGACGGGCATGGTGCCCAACAACCGCTGGGGCCATGGCAAGGTGAACACGTACGAGGCACTGGTGGGCCGGCGCGAGGTGCCCGTCACCTTCTCGCCCTCGCCGGTGATCTGCCCCGGTGATAGCGTGCTCGCGCAGGGGCCGACGGGCATGGCCGCATACACCTGGAGCAACGGTGGGGATGCCGCTTCCACGTGGTTCGCCCAGCAAGCGGTTGTGAACCTCACGGTGACCACACCGTCCGGCTGCCAGGCCTGGAGCTACGACTATGGTGTGATCGAGGACGCTCCCATCCCCACGCCCACGATCACCCAGGTGGGCTACACGCTCGAGAGCAGCCCGGCCGCGGGTTACCAATGGTTCTACAACGGCGGCGCCATCCCGGGCGCCACGGACCAGACCCTCGATGTGTGGGACTCCGGCGACTATTTCGTGCAGGTGAGCAACGCCAACGGCTGTACGGCCAACAGCGACACGCTCTTCGTGCTCAGTACCGGAGTGGCCGAAGTGGCCGGCGAAGGGCTCGCGGTGTGGCCGGTGCCGGCGGAGCAGGAGGTGATGGTGCAACTGCCCGCAGGGCTCGGTGATCAGGCCTGGATGCAACTGGTCGATGCCCAGGGCCGGATCGTGCTCCGGCAACGTGCCAGCGGCGCCCAAGAGCGCCTCTCGCTCCATGGGCTCGCCACCGGCATGTACCGCCTGCGCGTGACGGACGGCACCGCGAGCTGGACGACGGCGCTCCAGGTGCGCTGAGCGCTCCCATACGCCGGCCGCATGGAGCTCGTTCGCCGTACCATCGGGCGTTACGTGCCCCTGGATGATGACCAGTGGGCGCTCATCCGGCCGTACTGGCGCGAACGAGCGTTCGGCAAGGGTGACATGATCACCTCGCCCGGGCAGGTCGAGCATTGGTTCAGCATCGTCGAAGAGGGCGTGCAGCGCATGTTCATCCCGCACGATGGCGAGGAGGTGTGCATCGGCTTTTCGTACGACCACAGTTGGAGCGGCGTGTTCGACTCGTTCGTGCAGCGGGCGCCATCACGCTTCGGCCTGCAGGCCGTCACCGATTCCGTGCTCATCAGCATCCACCACGATGACCTCGCCACCCTGCGGCGGCAGGTACCGGAACTGGAGCGCTTCGGCCGGCTGATCCTCGAGGAACTGGTGGTGGGGCGTGCCACCCGCGAGATCGAGCAGCTCACCTTCGATGCGGCGCAGCGGTTCGACGCGTTCATGCGTCGCAGTCCGCGCCTGCTCCAGCTCGTGCCACAGAAGGACGTGGCCAGCTACCTGCGCATGACGCCCGAGACCTTCAGCCGCCTGCGCGCCCGCCATCGGTGAGCGTTTCTTGATCCAGATCAAGCCTTACCGCCCAAGGCTTCCAGGACCTTTGTGCCATGGAGACCGACCACCTGATCGATGAGCTGCGCCGCACCCTGGATGCCCAGCTGGTGCGCTTGAAGGCCTTGCGTGAACTGCCGCTCACCACCCTTGAGCGCCGGCCCGCCTCGAAGCGATGGAGCGTGCTGGAGGTGTGCGAGCACCTCAACCTCCTGAGCGGCCACTACCTCCGCCACCTGGAGCGGGCCTATGCCCGTGGCGGCTTCATCCGCGTGGCTCAGCACAGGCCGGGGTACTGGGGCGGCAAGCTCACGCGCATGATGCGGCCGCGTGCGGACGGCTCCGTGCCCAGGCCGATGTCGACCCTGTGGATCTTCGAGCCCAGGAAGGCTCCGACCAAGCGGCTTGAGGCGCTGGACGAGTGCATCGCCATGGTGCAGCGCCAGCGCGACCTGCTCGACAGGGCGGAACGCGAAGGGCTCGAGGGCCCGCTGATCACGAGCACGCTCGGACCCATCTTCCGGTTCAAGGCGGCCGATGCCTTCAGCTTCGCAACGGCCCACCAGGAGCGTCACCTGCTGCAGATCGACCGCACGCTGGCCGCCTTGCGCTAGCGGGCCAATACGAGCCGCGAGGCCTGCGGGCCGCAACGCACCACGTACGTACCGCCCGCCCAGCCGTCCGTGTCCACGCTAAGGCGCGTGGTCACCACCCCCGACCAGACCAGGCGCTGCATGGCATCGTAAACCTCCACCGGGCGCGGCTCGCTGCTTCCGGTCGTGAGGGTGAAGCCATCCGTGGTCGGATTGGGGAACAAGGCCATCAAGGCCAGTTCGTTCTCGGCAACGCCCACCGTGTTGTTGTTGGCGCCGAAGGTGGGTGTCTGGATCACGAACGGCCCGAAGCCGTTCGGAACACGTGCATAGCCGAGGTCGGTGGTCTGCGCCCCGAAGGTGGCCTGGTCCACCTGCATGCTGTCGGAATTGATCAGGCGCACCTCCTCACCGCTCCCGCTCAGCTTGAAGTTGGCATGGAGGGGGCCCTGCCAGCCGTCCTCGTCGGCCCACACGATCAGGTAGTCGCCATCGGCCAGCACCGTGCCTTGGGGGAAGGGCCACTTGTAGAGGTTGAATGCGTCGTCCGTGAGGAACCAGCCGCTGAGGTCCACCGAGGCACCGGACGGGTTGTAGAGCTCGATCCAGTCGTCATACTCGTTGTGGTCGTCCGCTGCGGTGGCGGCGTTGCTCGCCATCACTTCGTTGATCACCACGGAAGGCGCTGGGGGAGGGGGAAGCTGCACTTGGTACACGTACACATCGTGCTCGGCACCGGGGGGCGCGTAGCTCGCGCTAAGGGCCGCGTTGTTCGCCTTCGCTTCGATGTAGTAACGCACCCAGGTGCCGGCGGCCTGTGCCGGTATGGTCGCACCGTAGACCCCATCACCCGACGCACCATCGTCGTGCGCGCCGTCGTCGAACATCGAGGCGCGCTCGAAGGGACCGAACAGCTGTGCGCACCAGAAGAGCCGCACCCCACTGATGCCGGTGCCCGAGCTCACCGACGCGCGCACCGTGACCGCCTCGCTGGCGGTGGGCGCGGCGTTCTGCACACCGCCCGCGTAATGGTCCACAGCGCCGATCACCGGACCCACCTGCGCCACCTCGGCATTGCCCAGCAGGTAATTGCGCCGCGTGCTCAGGTTCCCCTGCAGGGCGGTGACCCCGCTGTTGAACTGCGTGTAGGTCATCAGCTTCTTCGGGTCGTTCTGCACGATGGTGTCGATCAAGGCCTTGTAGCCGTTGGTGACCTGGTTGAACAGCGTGGGGTCCTGTTGCTCCGCGATGAGGACGCGCAGGTGGGCGAGGTAACGCTGGCGCAGCTCCGGCACCGCGAACAACCGGTTCATCAATGGGTAGTTGGCGTTCGTGGCGTTGTAGAAGGGGCTCCACGTGAGCGCGTTGCTCGACAGCATGCTGTTGCCATCGTACTCATGCGTCACCATGCGGCCGGTCACCTCGTCCCAGTAGAGGCAGTAGTCCATCTTCCCCTTGTGCACATAGCTGTCGTCATCGCTGAAGGCGATCTCGCACGCCAGGAACCACAGCACGCGGTCCACGTCCATGTAGAGTTCAAGGGAGTCACGCAGCGAGGCCAGCGGGGTGTTGTTCAGCTTGTCGCAGACACGCACGAGGTCGTCCCACGGGTTCGCCTTCTGCGTTCGCTGCAGCGTGTAGTACTGCTGGTACAGGGCCGTGTCCGGGCCGAGGTAGTTGAGCGCCGCGGTGCCATCGCCCCACTGCCCGCCCATGCCACCGGTCGGACGGTCGGCGCGCCAGCGCGTGCCGTTGTTGTTGAAGTACCATTCCTTGAGGAACTCCCCGTCGAGCCCCTGCACGTTGGGGTAGAGGCCCCAGTTCTGTCCGTTGAGGTAGAGCTTGATGTAGTTGGCCTTGGCGGCAGGGATGTGCCTGCGGATCATGTGCAGGTACACCACCTCGCGCATGAACGAGTTGTCCTGGAAGCTGTTGTTGAAGTTCAAGGACTCGTACCCCTTCAGGTCCTGGCCGGCGATGTAGCCGTTCATGTCCACGTCGAAGCTCTTCTTCTGGGAGCCCGGAGGCAGCTGGCTGTACGAGGTCTGGCCCTTGAAGCGAACCGCCACCGAGTCGTAGGTGACACCATCCACCACCATGGACGCCGGGATCGGTGTCTGCGAGGCGTAGTTGGCGGTGAGCAGTGCCCAGTAGTTGGGCTGGCTGAAGTTGAGGTACACCGCACGCACCGTGTCCTCGCGGTACAGGCCGCCGGCGTCCTGCCCGTTCGTGTACAGAATGCGCCCGTCGGGGCTCAGGTACATCGCGTCAGGCAGCGCCTGCGCCAACGCGGCGTGACCTGCCAGGGCAAGAGCAAGGGTGAAGGGTGTGCGCATCCGTCCGGGGTTGTGGTGGGTGTGACGCAACATTCCCGCAAGGGTTTGATCGGGCCAAGGCGACCTCGACGGAACCGGCCGATGGGGCTACGAGGCGGGTGTTCAATGGACCCGCTCACCGGCCACGAAGGTGGCTTTCACCCGGGCCTTGCCGATGAGCTCGGGGCGCAGGTCGAGGAGGTCCCTGTCGAGCACGGTAAGGTCCGCCCGCTTGCCGGGTTCCAAGGTGCCCAGTTCGTTCTCGGCGAAGGCGGCCAGTGCGTTCCAGATGGTCATGCCGCGCAGGGCGTCCTGCGCTGAAAGCGCATCCCCGGGCTGGAATCCGCCAGCCGGTGCACCGGCATCGCTGGTTCGCGCCACGGCCGCCCGGTAGGTGCCGAGCGGGTCGATGGCCTCCACGGGGAAGTCGGTACCGAGCGCGATCAGCCCGTTCTGCTCCTTCAGGCGGCGCAGTGCGTAGGCGTTGGCCAGTCGCTCCGTGCCGATGCGTTCGGCCGCCCATGCCATGTCGCTGGTGGCGTGCGTGGGCTGCATGCTTGGGACCACGTTGTAACGCCCGAACAACGGCATGTCCGAAGGGTCCACGCATTGCGCATGCTCGATCCGCCAGCGCAGGTCGTTGGTGCCGCCCAGGGCCTTCGCATACACGTCGAGCACCAGCCGGTTCGCACTGTCGCCGATGCAGTGGGTGGCCATCTGGAAGCCGTTGACCTTGCACCAGGCGGCCACCGAGTCGAGGTGCGCGCGCGACTGCAACTGCAGCCCATGGCCCGCCTCCGGGGTATCGGCGTAGGGCTTCAGCAACAGCGCCCCCCGCGATCCGAGCGCGCCATCGGCATAGACCTTCACCGCGCGCACCACCAGGCGCTCCTCGCGCAAAGGTCCCTTGCCGGCGAAATGCGCCAGGTTCGCCGGTCGGTCCGCAACCATGGCGTACACACGCATCTTCAGCACGCCTTCACGCTGCATGGTGCGGATCAGCTCGATGGTGCCGGCGTCGAGACCGGCGTCGCACACCATGGTCAGGCCCTTGGCGAAGCAGTCGGTCTGCGCGTCGAGCAACGCCTTGCGCTTGGTGGCCTCATCGGCGTCGTCGAAGATCTTCTGGAACACGTCCACGGCATTGTCCACCAGCAGGCCGGTGGGCCGCCCGTCGCGCACCTCCAGGATGCCCCCCGCGATCACGCTCGAGGCCGTGAGCCCCACGCGGTCCAGCGCCACCTGGTTCACTACGGCCGCGTGCCCGTCGATGCGCTGCAGTAGCACGGGCCGGTCGGGGAACAGCCGGTTCAGGCTGTCGTTGACCGGGGTGGCCTTGTCGGCCCACAGGTTCTGGTCCCAGCCCCGCCCCAGTATCCACTCCTTCTCGGGGTGCGCCTTTGCGTACGCCACAGTGCGCTCCAGCACCTCGTTCCAGCTGCGCGTACCGGACAGGTCGATCTTCTGCTTGTTGAGCCCGTAGCCGAAGAAGTGGCAATGCCCATCGATGAACCCCGGGTATACCACCTGGCCCGCCGCATCGTAGGTCTCCTTGGCCCGGTACCTGTTCAGGATCTCGCGCTCGGGCCCGAGCTCCAGGATGATGCCATCGCGGACGGCCATCGCCTGGTGCACGCTGCCCGCCTCGTCGAGGGTGATGATGCGCGCGTTGTGGACCACCAGGTCGGCCTCCTGGTCCTTGAAGGCGCACCCGGCGATCACGAGCCAGGCCAGCGCGGCGAGGAAAATGCGGTTCATGCCGGCAAAGGTCGCAGCCAGGGGCATCGCCGGAACAGGCGACCGGTGTCCGTGGCCATCAGCGCGGCGTAGAACAGGAAGGGGAGGAGCGGTACCCGGTAGCGCACCACCGCGCCCATCACCGGTGTGGTCCAGCCTATCACAAGGCCCAGTAGCAGGCAGAAGCTCAGCGCGTAGAGCACGAAGGCCCGGCCATCGCCGCTGCCCGAGCGCACGCCCGGCAGCAGCCAGCCCAGCAGCAGCAAGATCACCACGTTCTCCGCGGCCCCTGCCAGGCCCATGGCCCCGTTCCTCCAGGTCTGCAGCGGTCCCAGGAAGGTCGTGAACAAGGCGTTCGGCGCCTGTTGGACGAAGCTGGTGAAGGTGGGCTCGAGGGGGGTGGGGGCGATGAAGCTCCCGCTGTTCATGGTCCGGGCCAACCCGATGAAGTCGCGCTGCTTCCACATGAGCGTGGAGAGCATGTCGAACCCCGGGATCAGTCGTTCGCTGTTCGCGGCCGCGACCAGGAACAGGAGGTGCACCCCCAGGAAGATCGCCAGTGCCGCGCGGGGCCGGCGGTGGCACAACGCGTAGGCCACCAGGCCGGGCACCATGCTGAGGAGCACGTAGAACTTCAGGAAGAAGAGCAGTGCCACCAGGGGCAGCGCCCACAGGACCATCACCTTTCGCAGCCGGCCGGCCAGCGTGCCGAGCACCACCCACACGAGCAGCCCGAGCGCGGCCATCAGCAGCGACTCCTTGATCACGCCGCTGCTCCAGAAGAGCACCGAAGGCAGCAACAGGGTCACCACGAACGCGGCCCGTGCCAGCTCCGGCCGCAGGGCCGTTACCGCGCGCACCAGGCCCAGGCTCCCCGTGAAGGAGAGGAAGGCGGCGAACACCGTGTGCACGTGGATGCTTCCGAAGGAGATGAGCCGCAACAACGCATTGAACCGGATGACCGTGTGCGCGTCGTTGTACATGTTGCTCTCGTACTTCCGGTACCAGTTGTTCATCACCCGGTAATACTGCTCGTCGAAATGCGGGCTGTCGTTGCCGATGCCGAGGAGCATGCGCAGGTAGTCCCCCGGGGCGTGCTCCAGCGCCCCGAACATCACGGCGCTGTCGTCGAAGTACTTGTAGATGTCGGCCGTGGCCCGGTCGGTGTACACATAGGTGTAAAGGGCCCACAGCGCCGTGCCGGCCATCACCTTCAGCAGGAAGGCCCCCCCGATCCACCAGGCCGGTATCCCGGCGGGCCGGTGGAACCGCGACCGCCGGATCACCAGCAGCAGCAAGGCCGTGTAGCCGAGGGCAATGAGCAGGCCGGACATGGTGCCGTGGGGTCGGTGTGCAAGGTAGACGCTTGGCCGGACCGTCCCCCGACGCCTTCGGCACGGTCCGCCCCGCAATGGTTTTCTTTGTGCCCCGGAACAACCCCTCCCATCCCGACAACGCATGAGCACCAGGACCGCCCCCGCCGCCGACCTTCCCGACACCAAGCCCGCCGGGGTGGACACGGCGAAGAAGCTCGGCCTGCGCCCGGAGGAGTATGACCGCATCGTGGAGATCCTGGGCCGCGTGCCCAACTTCACCGAGCTCAGCATCTACAGCGCCATGTGGAGCGAGCACTGCTCCTACAAGAACTCCATCGTCCAGCTGAAGACCCTGCCGCGCTCCGGCCCCAAGCTGCTGGCCGAGGCGGGCCAGGAGAACGCCGGCCTCGTCGACATCGGCGACGGCTGGGCCTGTGCCTTCAAGATCGAGAGCCACAACCACCCCAGCGCCATCGAGCCCTACCAGGGCGCGGCCACCGGTGTGGGCGGCATCAACCGCGACATCTTCACCATGGGTGCGCGCCCCATCGCGCAGCTCAACAGCCTGCGCTTCGGCGACATCACCAAGGAGAAGAGCAGCCGCTGGCACATGCGCGGCGTGGTGAAGGGCATCGGCGATTACGGCAACGCGTTCGGCGTGCCCGTCCTTGGCGGTGAGGTGTACTTCGACCCCTGCTACACCACCAACCCGCTCGTGAACGCCATGAGCGTGGGCATCGTGCGCACCGACCGCGTGATCAGCGCCACCAGCCACGGCGTGGGCAACCCTGTGTTCATCGTGGGCAGCGCCACCGGCAAGGACGGCATCCACGGCGCCAGCTTCGCCAGCAAGGACATCACCGACACCAGCATGGACGACCTGCCCGCCGTGCAGGTGGGCGATCCCTTCATGGAAAAGCTCCTCCTCGAGGCCAGCCTGGAGCTCGCACAGACCGATGCCATCATCGGCATGCAGGACATGGGCGCCGCGGGCATCACCTGCAGCACCAGCGAGATGAGCGCGAAAGGCGAGAGCGGCATGGACATCCACCTGGACCGCGTGCCCACCCGCCAGGAAGGGATGCGCCCATGGGAGATCCTCCTCAGCGAGAGCCAGGAGCGCATGCTCGTGGTGGTGAGGAAGGGCCGCGAGGCCGAGGTGAAGGCCATCTTCGACAAGTGGGACCTTCATTGCGTGGAGATCGGCACCGTGACCGAAGGCGGCACCATCCGTTACTTCTGGCACGGTGAGCTGGTGGCCTCGGTCCCGGCCGAGAGCCTGGTGCTCGGCGGCGGTGCCCCGGTCTACGTCCGCGAGCAGAAGGAGCCCGCCTACTTCGCCGAGAACAAGCGGTTCAGCATCGACATGGTGCCCGAGCCCGAGGACCTCAAGGACGTGGCCTTCGACCTGCTCGCCAGCCCCAACATCGCCAGCAAGCGCTGGGTGCATGAGCAGTACGACACCATGGTGCGCACCGGCAACATGAGCACCAACGCACCCAGCGATGCCGGTCTGGTGCTGGTGAAGGAGACCGGCAAGGGCCTCGCCGTCACCGTGGACTGCAACGGGCGCTACGTGCACGCCGACCCGTACGTGGGTGCCATGATCGCCGTGAGCGAGGCCGCCCGCAACATCGTCTGCTCCGGGGGTGAGCCCTGCGGCGTCACCAACTGCCTCAACTTCGGCAACCCATATGACCCCGAGGTCTACTGGCAGTTCGCGCAGGTGATCAAGGGCATGGGCGAGGCCTGTCGCGAGTTCAAGACCCCCGTCACCGGCGGCAACGTGAGCTTCTACAACCAGACCGTCACCGACAAGGGCGACGTGGCCGTGTTCCCCACCCCCACGATCGGCATGGTCGGCGTGCTCAACGACATCAGCAAGCGCATGACCCTGGCCTTCCAGGAGAAGGGCCACTTGCTCTTCCTCGTGGGCCGCGTCACCAACGACATCGCCTGCAGCGAGTACCTCGTGCGCCACCACAACGTGCACCGCTCGCCCGCCCCCTGGTTCGACCTGCGTGAGGAGCACCTCACGCACGTGGTCATCGCCCACCTCATCAAGAAGGGCCTCATCGCCAGCGCGCATGACGTGAGCGACGGCGGCCTGTGGACCACCCTGGTGGAGATGGGCATGCCCAACGGGCTCGGCTTCGACATCGTCACCGACAGCGAACTGCGCGCCGACGCCTTCCTCTTCGGCGAAGGACAGGGCCGCGTGGTGGTCGCCCTCAACGAGGAACGCGAGACCGAGTTCCTCGATGTGATGCGCATCAGCAAGGTGCCCTTCATCCTCCTGGGCCACGTCACCAAAGGCAAGCTCGTGGTGGACGATGAGCCCTTCGGGTTCATCGAGGACGCCCGCAAGGTCTACGAGGAGGCCATCCCCAAGGCCATGAGCGAACAATAGGCCCCTCGCCTTGTTCCCCAAACCGAGCAACACCGCACCATACGATGCCCCAACCCCGCACCATCGGCACCCTCCCCGGCGTGGGCGCCACCGCCCCCCAGCTCCGTTTCGTCAAGCAGGACCGTAGCAACGCCGACCTCGCCTCCCTCAAGGGCCATGTGGTGGTCCTCGTGTCCGTGCCCAGCCTGGACACGAGCGTATGCGCCACCGAGACCCGCATGTTCAACCAGAAGGCCGCCGGCCTTGGCGCGCATGTCCTGGTCATGAGCATGGACCTGCCCTTCGCCATGAAGCGCTTCTGCGAGACCGAGGGCATCGCCAACGTGCATACCGGCAGCGATTTCCGCTACCGTGACTTGAGCACCGGCTGGGGCGCCGCCATCGCCGAAGGCCCCATGGAAGGCATCACCTGCCGCGCCGTGTGGGTGATCGACAAGGAGGGGGTGATCCGCTACTTCGAGCTCACGCCCGAGCTGGGCAGCGAGCCCGATTACGACGCGGCCCTCAACGCGGCCAAGGCCCTGCTCTAGCGCACGCGCACTTTCACGCCGCGCCGCCTGCTGAGATACAGCTCCAGGGCGGCGAAGCACAGCATCGCCAGCATGCCCATGCGTAAGGCGGTGTGCGTTAGCATGTGTTGCAGGGAAGGCAGTTCCATTTCCGGTAGCCACTTGGGCAGCGCGACCATGGCTTCCACCTCCACCGGCCCACTGACCATCGCTGCAAGGCCCAGCGCCGCAAGCAGGAGCCCGATCGCCGGCCACGTCCATCGGGGTAGCAGCGGCTCAATGGACATGGGAGCTGGCATGGGCGTGGGACCAAGGGCGCTCAGCACACGCTCCTCCAACCCCTCGGGGGCCTGCAAGGGACCTGCCTGCTGGAACAGCGCCCGCAGCCTGCGGTCGGCCTCGGCCTCGTTCATTCGGTGGTCAGGGTCCATGCTTCCTCTTTCAAGTGGTCCTGCAGCACGGCCAGCATCTTCTTGCGTGCGCGGTGCAGCCTCACCTTCACATTGGACTCCCCGAGCCCGGTGATGGTTACGATCTCGTCGATCCCCAGCTCCTGCAGGTAGAAGAAGGTGAGCACCGCGCTGTCCTCCGGTGCCAGCCGGCCCAACGCCCATTCGACCAGGGCCTTCCGGTCACCATGGTCCGGGCCGGGCAGTTCCACCGGTTCGTGGCCGCTGCCCTCCAAGGTGTCCAGGTTGGAGGTCTCTCCACCACGCGCCCGCAGCTTCGAAAGCGCCGTGCGATAGGCGATGCTGTACAGCCAGGTGCTGAAGCGGCTGGTGCCCTGGTAGCCTTCGAGGTGGCGGTGCACCTTGATGAAGCTGTCCTGGGCGGCCTCCTCGGCCTCTTCGTGGTTGCGGAGCACGCGGTGGCACACGGTGTACACCATGTGCTTGTAGCGGTTCATGAGCCATGCGAACGCCTGGCGGTCGCCCTGCCGCGCACCTGCTATCGCCTTCTGCTCGTCCACGGTCCGGTGGGGATGGGACGCCTGGTGATGCCCTCCCGGTTACGAAGGTGATGCGCCATTGCATGCGTTCACGGAGGTCCACACGAACGGATGCCACGCTGGATGGGCGTTCCCGAACAGGGCGCGAACGGATCGTAACCTCCTTCCTCCGTCCCGTGTCACATGGTCAACGGCCGGCACGAAGGCCGCCCCACCATGATACCAGCGACCGAGATCATCGTACCCATCGCCCTCTTCGCCCTCATCTTCGGCATTGTCTACGTCATCGTCACCGCGCGCCACCGGCAGCGCATGGCCTTGATCGCCGCAGGCCGCGACCCGAACCTCCTGCGGTCGTACGTCGGGCTCACGCTCGCTTTCCTTTCCATCGGCACAGGCTGCGGCCTTGCCATCGGTTGGGCCGTGCATGCCCTCCTCCAGCCCGGTGAGGACAACCCTGCGGCATGGTTCATCAGCGTGCTCGTTTGCGGTGGCGTGTCCATGCTGCTGGCCCACCGCCACATCGACAAGGAGCGCAAGCTCCAGCAGGTGGCCTCCTCCAAGGGCTGAACGACTCGCGTCCGCCCACGGCGACAAGGGGCTTTGGCGGACATGCAGCGGTGCGAAGCGGGGCTCTCGGCCCCGCTTCGTTCTTTTGGGGTGCCATGAAGGTCATCCGCACCGCCGTGCGCACCCTGTTCGCCGCGTTCTTCTGGACCGTGGTGGTGAGCGTGCTGTGGGTGCTGCTGCTGGCCATCGTCGACCCTCCGGTCACTTGGGTCATGGCCGAACAAGCCGCGGAGCAGGCGACGTTCCAGCGCAAGTGGCGCGACCTGGACGAGATCGCGCGCGAGATGCCCCTGGCGGTGATGGCCGCGGAGGACCAGAAGTTCATGGACCATTTCGGCTTCGACATGGAAGCCATCCGCAAGGCCATGGACTTCAATGCGCGCAAGAAGGGACGCAAGGTGAAGGGGGCCAGCACCATCAGCCAGCAGACGGCCAAGAACGTGTTCTGCTGGCCCGGCCGCACGTACGTGCGCAAGGGACTGGAGGCCTGGTTCACCCTTTGGATCGAGGTGCTCTGGACCAAGGAGCGCATCATTGAGGTGTACCTCAACGTCGCGGAGACAGGCAAGGGCTGCTTCGGCGTGGAGGCTGCGTCGCAACGCTGCTTCGGCAAGCCGGCGGCGCGCCTTTCGCGCTCACAGGCCGCCCTCATCGCTGCGGTGCTGCCCTCTCCACGCCGGTTCGATTGCGCGCGCCCCTCGGGCTATGTGGCCCGCAGGCAGGCTTGGATCGTGGGACAGATGAACAACCTCGGTGACCTCTTCGATCCGGCCGTGCGCGAACGCATGCGCCTGGAGCTGGAGCGCAAGGCGGCCCGACGTGAACGCCGACGCAAATGAGCAACGGGACAGAAGGCCTTGTGGTGGTGACCGGCGCGAGCCGGGGGGTGGGGCGTGCCACGGTGGAAGCGCTGGTGCGCGACCATGGTGCCCGTGTGCTGGCTGTGGCCCGCACCGAGGGGGCATTGCAGGAGCTGAAAGCGCTGGGCCCGCTGGTGGAGGTGCTTCGTCTTGACCTGGAGGAGGAGGGTGCCCCGGCGGCACTGGCCGCGGCGGTGGGCGAACGCAGGGTACGCGCCCTGGTCAACAACGCCGGCCTGCTGCTGAAACGGGGCCTGCTCGAATGGACGGAGAGCGACCTGCAGCGGCTGCACCGAGTGAACGTGGTGGCCCCACTGCGCTTGGTGCAGGCCTTGGCGGACCGCCTTTCGGGCGATCCCGCCGGTCACGTGGTCAATGTGGGCAGCATGGGCGGGGTCATGGGCAGCATGAAGTTCGCGGGCCTGCTGGGCTACACGGTGAGCAAGGGCGGCCTCGTCACCCTCACCGAATGCCTGGCCGAGGAGCTGAAGGACCGCGGTGTACGCGCCAATTGCGTGTGCCTGGGCGCGGTGGACACGGAGATGCTGCGCGAGGCCTTTCCCGGCTACCAGGCCCCGGTGGGCCCGGTGGAGGTGGGTAACTTCCTGGCGCGGTTCGCGTTGGAAGGCGCCAACCTGTTCAACGGCAAGGTGTTGCAGATGGCTGCGAGCACCCCGTGAACCGGCAGGATGAAAAAAATGTGTTGCAGGTGTTGCGTGGAACGAAAAGCCGCATACATTTGCAGCCGCTTTCGGAAAAACGTTCTTTGAAGCGCCCCGCAAGGGGATGGTGGTGAGGGTAGAGGCGTGAGAGGCAGGCAGGGTTGGAAAAAAGATTTTCAACATTGCTTGCGGGATTGAAAAGAGGATGTACTTTTGCCACCCCTTCCGCGGAACCAACGGGTTCCACGAAAAGCGGAGGGAAGCTGAACGACGACTTGGTAGCGGGTCCGCCCGCAACTGATAACGTTCTTTGACCTATTGTCCAATCTGAGAACAGCAAGGTGTCCTTGTGATCCGAGAGGATCGACATGAGAGACCTCGTCAAACGAACCAGATAGATCAAACTTTACAATGGAGAGTTTGATCCTGGCTCAGGATGAACGCTAGCGGCAGGCTTAACACATGCAAGTCGAGGGGCAGCACGATGTAGCAATACATGGGTGGCGACCGGCGCACGGGTGCGTAACACGTATGGAATCTGCCCTGTACTGGGGAATAGCCCTCCGAAAGGAGGATTAATACCCCGTAATAGCTTGAGTGGCATCACTCGGGTTTGAAAGCTCCGGCGGTACAGGATGACCATGCGCACGATTAGCTAGTAGGTGAGGTAACGGCTCACCTAGGCTACGATCGTTAGGGGGCCTGAGAGGGTTATCCCCCACACTGGTACTGAGACACGGACCAGACTCCTACGGGAGGCAGCAGTGAGGAATATTGCGCAATGGAGGAAACTCTGACGCAGCCATGCCGCGTGCAGGAAGACGGCCCTACGGG
>JAEUSV010000121.1 GCA_016788485.1 Flavobacteriales bacterium | reverse complement strand
ATCCCGGTGGACATCTACGAGCTGGGGCTGATCTACGACGTGGTGATCCACGACGATGCCAGCGTGTACATCAAGATGACCCTGACCAGTCCGGCGTGCCCGGTGGCGGGGACGTTGCCCGGTGAAGTGGAACAGAAGGTGGCCGGCGTGCAGGGCGTGAAGAGCGCCAAGGTGGAGATCACCTTCGAACCGCCGTGGGACCGGACCATGATGAGCGAGGCGGCGCAATTGGAGCTGGGTTTCATGTGAGCCTCCGGCCCTCCACACCTGAGGAAACTCATTCTCCGCTTACATTAGGTGGTCTTTCTTTCACTGAACGTTCAGGTCATCACTCCCATGATCAGGACCACACAGACCATCTTCAAGGATGGTGCATGGCACGATGCGCCGACCGCGCATCCGGCCGCAGCGGAACAGTGCCAGCTCGTGCTCGCCCTGGGCGCACGTGAAGCACTTGAAACACCAAGCCTGACGGTATCCCTGCGCGAACGGTTCCCGGGAGCGCAGATCGCATACGCGTCCACCGCGGGCGAGATCGCGGGATCCGAGGTGTTCGATGGCCGCATCGTGGTCACCGGCCTTTCCTTCGAGCGCACCGAGGTGCGTGCGTTGGCCACCCACATCCGCGAGCACCGCGACAGCGCCGATTGCGGGTCGCACCTGATGCGCGGTCTTCCCGTCAAGGACCTTGCTGCGGTGCTCGTCCTGTCGGATGGCGGCCTGGTGAACGGATCGGAGCTGGCGCGCGGATTGAACCGCGAGAACCAGGGCGGCGTGCCAATCACCGGTGGCCTGGCCGGCGATGCCGCCCGTTTCGAGCGCACGCTCTGTGGCCTCAACGACAGGCTGGAGCCCGGTCTGGTGGTCGCGATCGGGCTCTACGGGAGCGGGCTGCGGGTGGGTCACGGCTCCTACGGCGGATGGGACGAGTTCGGTCCGGAACGCATGGTGACCTATGCCGAGAGCAACGTGCTCTACAAGATCGACGGACGCAGTGCCCTCAGCCTGTACAAGGAGTACCTGGGCCCCTACGCGAAGGAGCTTCCAGGTTCGGCCCTGCTCTTTCCGCTGTCCATGCGCGTGGACGGCACCGACCACAAGCTCGTGCGCACGATCCTCTCGGTGAACGAGGAGAACGACAGCATGACCTTCGCCGGCGACATGCCCTACGGGGCACGGGTCCGCCTGATGAAGGCGAATTTCGACCGGCTCGTGGACGCGGCCACCACGGCCGCCCGCAGCAGCTTCTCGGCCCTTGGCGACATGCGCCCGGAGTTCGCGCTGCTGGTGAGCTGCGTGGGGCGCAAGCTTGTGCTCCAAGGGCGTGTGGAGGAGGAGGTCGAGGCCGCGCGCAGCATCCTCGGTACCGATGCGTGCATCACCGGCTTCTACTCCTACGGTGAGCTGTCGCCCTTCAACCCCAACGCGGCCTGCGACCTGCACAACCAGACCATGACCATCACCACATTGAGCGAAGCGTGAGGATGCCCCGGCACAAATACCTGGAGCGGTTGGTGCACAAGCACATGCCGCTCTCGCTTCTCGGCGATGCAGGCGTGGTGGCCTTCCTCGACGCCCTTGATGAGGCGTTCCAGGCCATGGAACGGGACAAGCAGCTCACCGAGCACGCCTTCACCGTGAGCGAGCGCGAGTACCAGGAGGCCCTGCGCCAGATCGAGCGGGAGAACCGCGAGAAGCGCCGCAACGTGGAGCAGCTGGAGGTGGCCCTGCGGGGGCTGCTGCGCGATGTGGCGCCCGGCGAGGCCACCAACGACCTCAACCACTCGCTCGACCTGCTCCGGCAGGTGATCCAGCGCGGCAAGCTGGGTTGAACCCGGCCGTGGGATAGCGACCTTTGCAACGGCAGGACGTATCGCCGCATGTCTCCAATGGCAGAAGAACCCATCGTCAACAAGGTCGCCGCCTCGGGCATCATCACCCTCGACCTGGAGGAACTGTACCCGACCGGTGAGCGCGTGGTCTTCGACCTGAAACCACTCCTGTGGCAGGAGGTGGCGTTGAAGGAGGATGACCTGCGCGCCTTCTGCAAGGCGCACGATTGGGCGCGGCACACGGGCCAGCTCGTGAGCGTGCATTGCAGCGCCGATGCCATCGTGCCCACGTGGGCGTTCATGCTGGTGGCCACGCACCTGCAGCCTTTCGCGGCCTTCGTCACGCAAGGCGATGCCGATCAGCTTGAGCGCGCCGTGTTCACCAGGTTCGTGCAGGAACTGGACGTGGAGCCCTACCGCAACGCCCGTGTGGTGGTGAAAGGATGCAGCAAGCTCCCTGTGCCGCTGAACGCATACGTGGAGCTGAGTGCGAAGCTGCTGCCCGTGGTGAGGAGCCTGATGTTCGGCGAGCCGTGCAGCACGGTGCCGCTGTACAAGGCGCCGAAGGCTTGACGCTACCTTCGGGCATGCGCCGCATCCTGCTGTTCCTGCTGATCGTCCGGTCCGTTGCATCGCTTGCCCAGGCCGACAGCGCGAAGGTCCCCTTCAGTGAGAACGGCTGGCACCTGAGCCCGCACGGCACCATCCGCGTGCTGGTGCTCTACGCCGAAGTGGAGTACGACAAGAACCCCGCGAAGGACCCGCAGCCGAACGGGGCCGGCCATTGGCCCAAGGGCCAGCTGCCCACCTGGAAGGACGACGTGTTCGACCCCTTCCCCAGCGCCGCGCCCACGGCCATGGTCACGCGCTACTACCACGACATCAGCATGGGGCAGTACAGCGTGCTGGGCGACCACGTGGACCGGTTGCTCGTGCTGAAGGAGAGCGAGCACCCGAACATCGGGCAGCACACCGCGCTGAGCGCCGCCGCGGTGAAGGAGGCCAACAAGCTGGGCAGCCTGCGCACGGCGCACGGCCTGGGCATCGCCGATTTCGACCTGTGGCGCGACGGCAGCAAGCCTGGACTGCCCAAGGTGAACCTGCCCGACGACCCGCACAGCTACGACCACGTGATGGTGATCCTGCGCAACAGCAGCCTCACGCACGGTCAGGGCAGCACCGACCAGGGCAGCAGCGGCAAGCTCTTCGGCTTCGAGAGCGACACCCAGAGCAGGTTCGGCGGCATGAACGCGCTGCCCTTCGAGATCCTGAAGCACGAGTTCAACCACCTGCTGCTCGGTGGCAACAACTTCCACTGCGGCGGCGGCAACGCGGCCCAGTTCCAGAGCTACTTCATCCCCCTGCAGGGCGGCTGGAGCATGATGGGCGCCGCCAGCAGCAGCCTGCTCACCTGCAACGGCTGGGACCGCGACCGCCTGGGCTGGCGGCCGGCGGGATCGCCCCATCGGCTCACGGTCCACGCACCCGATGGCCGAGCCATCAACGGCGACCTCGACCCCATGCAGGGCGACACCGGCGTGTTCCTGCTGCGCGACTTCGTCACCACCGGCGATGTGCTGCGCATCAAGCTGCCCTACCTGCCCGACGACGAGTTCCCGCAGTGGATCTGGCTCGAGAACCACCAGGGCTGGAAGAACAACGGCAGCCCGACCGACCGCTTCCACTACGAGCTGGAGATGGCGTGCGTGGCCGGCATCGTCCCCGGGATCCACGCACTGCTGCAGGTGGACCGCGAGCAGAAGCGCGGAGACCGCATCTTCAGCGGCGATGCCGATTACCTGCGGCCCCTGCCGGCGGGCGGTGCGCACGACATCCACCTGCGCGGCGACACGGTGAACTTCAAGTGCCTGTGGCCGGGCCCCACGCAGCCCTACGTGGTGAAGGACAAGTTCGCCAACCCGCTCACGGGCCACCACGACCTGGAGCTTCCCGTGTTCGACAACAACGGCGACGGAAGCATCAGCCGCAAGGAGAACATCGTGCCGCGCATCGAGGAGCGCAACGGCCAGGAGATCGATGCCGGGCTCTTCTTCGGCCATGCGCGGCAGGTCTTCACGCCGCAGGGCGCGCGCAAGCTGGGCATGGGCACCAACCCTTCCACGGCCAACGCGTTGACCCTGGTGAGCGCACCCGGACGTGACACGTATGGCGGGAAGAAGCCGAACAACCGCGTGGTGCATCTCAACGGCATCAGCGTGGAACTGCTGGAGCAACGCGCGGATGGCGCGATCGCCGTGCGCGTGCGCAACAACGACACCGCCATCGACCAGGATGTGCGCTGGTGCGCGGACAGCATCGTGCTTCACCCGGTCGCCGGCGCGGAAGGCTGGTCCCTGCGCTTGATGAAGGGCCGCCGGATCACGCTCGATCGCTCGCTCACGCCCACGCGCATCGACAAGCCGGAGACCGTGGGCGGCACCACTTACTTCAGCGACCCCACGCGCCTTACCGTGCTGCCCGGGGCGCGCGTGCGCATCGACGACCGCAGCGAGCTGGCCTTGGTGAACGGCTCCGAGCTGCACCTCATGCCCGGCAGCATCCTCGACCTCGCGCCCACCGCCAGGCTCAGTGCGGATGCCTCCTCGCGCATCGTGGTGCACGGCGATGCCCGCATCAAGAGCTCACCCAAGCAGGTGAAGAAGCTGCGCAGGAAGAAGCGGCTGGTGGAGATCTGACCTCCCGCGGACACGACATTTCGCGACTCCGGGTCAAGCCCGGAGAGGCAACGTCCGGCAGAGAAAGGGCATCAATAGGCCCGAACGTTCCTGCCCTGGCGCCAGTTGAGGAAGGCGCGGTTCACCACGCGGTTGCCGCCGGGTGTGGGGTAGTCGCCGGTGAAGTACCAATCGCCGGTGTGGTTGGGGCAAGAGGCATGCAGGCCCTCGATGCTCTGGTACACGATGCGCACCTCGGCGTTGATCTCGGGCGGGGTGAGGAGCTCGGCGATGCGCTGGCTGATCTGCTGCGCCGTGAACGGGCGGTAGATGTCCTTCACCACGTTCACCTGCTCGTGCATGGGGCGGTCCACCATGGCCAGGCAGCGCTCGTGCACATCGTCGATGATGTTCTCCTGGTGCGTTTCCTTGAGGAGCGATACGGCGGCCTGGAAGGCAACGAGGTCGCCCATCTTGGCCATGTCGATGCCGTAGCAATCGGGGTAGCGGATCTGGGGCGCGCTGCTCACCACCACGATGCGCTTCGGCTCCAACCGGTCCAGCATCTTCAGGATGCTCTGCTTCAAGGTGGTGCCGCGCACGATGCTGTCGTCGATCACCACCAGGTTGTCCGCCCCGGGGCGCACGCTGCCGTAGGTGATGTCGTACACGTGCGCCACGAGGTCGTCGCGCGCATCGTCGTTGGTGATGAAGGTGCGCAGCTTGGCATCCTTGATGGCCACCTTCTCCAGGCGGGGGCGCATGCCCAGGATCTCGCGCAGGCGGCCCGGCGCGGGCGTGGGCCCGAGCTCCAGAATCAGCTGCTCCTTGCGGCGGTTCAGCACGTCCTCCATCTCCTTCATCATGCCGTAGGCGGCCACCTCGGCGGTATTGGGGATGAAGCTGAAGACCGTGTTCTGGATGTCGTTGTCGATGGCCTCGAGGATCGCGGGGCACACGGCGCGGCCCAAGGCGATGCGCTCGCGGTACACGTCGCGGTCGCTGCCCCGGCTGAAGTAGATGCGCTCGAAGCTGCACGAACGCTTCTCCTGCGGCTCGCGCACCTGCTCCTCGCTGAAGCTGCCGTTCTTGCGCACGATCAGGGCGTGGCCGGGACGCAGCTCGTGGATCTGGTCGGTCTTCACGTGGAAGGCCGTCTGGATGGCGGGGCGCTCGCTGGCCACCACCACCACCTCCTCATCGGCGTACCAGAAGGCCGGCCGGATGCCGCTGGGGTCGCGCAGCACGAAGGCGTCGCCGTGGCCGATCATGCCGGCCAGCGCGTAGCCCCCGTCGAAATCGGCGGCGCTCTGCGCGAGGATGGAGCGGATGTCCATCTTCTCGCCGATCAGCGGCGTGATCTGCTGCTCGCTATAGCCCAGCTGGCGGTGGATCTGCGCCAGGCGGTCGTTCTCCACATCGAGGAAGTGCCCGATCTTCTCGAGCACCGTCATGGTGTCGCTGCGCTCCTTGGGGTGCTGGCCGATGCTGACGAGCAGGTCGAACAGCTCGTCCACGTTGGTCATGTTGAAGTTGCCGGCCACCACCAGGTTGCGCGTCATCCAGTTGTTGAGGCGGCGGCGTGGGTGGCAGTTCTCCAGGTTGTCGCGCCCGAAGGTGGCGTAGCGCAGGTGGCCCAGGAGCACCTCGCCCAGGAAGGGCATCTGCCCCTTGAGGCGCTCGGCGTCCTTGGCGGCGGCGGGGTCGGCCTTCACCACCTCCTCGTAGCCGCGGTTGATCTTGGCGAAGATCTTCTGGATGGCCTGCTTATCGGTGCTCCGCTCCCGGTCGATGTAGTTGAGCCCGGCGGTGGGATCCAGCTTGATGGTGCCCACCCCGGCCCCGTCCTGGCCCCGGTTGTGCTGCTTCTCCATGAGCAGGTACAGCTTGTTGAGGCCGTACAGGGGGCTGCCGTACTTGGCGTGGTAGTGGCTCAGCGGCTTCCGCAGCCGGATGAACGCGAGTCCGCATTCATGCTTGATGGCATCGCTCATCAGGTGGGCCGGACCGGGTGGGGCGGCATCGGCGGCGGCAAAGGTACGGCTTCGCCCCCGGGGCGAACGGTTGGTCGCCCCCCTTTCCCGCCCGGTCCACAGGCAACGGAAGGCCCGTTCCATCGGTCTTAACTTGCGGTTCCGCCCGATGGGCGGGCGCTTCCATGCGGACCCTCATCGCCATCGCCCTGCTGGCATGGACCGTGGCAACCCAGGCCGCCGGTCCGAAGGTGCCGTTCACCGCGAACAAGGGGCAGTGGCCGGCCCAGGTGCTGTACCGCGCGCCCATCCCCGGCGGGGTGCTCTTCGTGGAGCGCAACGCCCTCACCTACGTGCTGCACACGGGCGGTGACCTGCACCACCACGGCCATGCCGGGCATCACGCCCATGAGCCGCTGCGCATGCACGCCTACCGCGTCACCTTCGAAGGGGCACAGGGCGGCACGGGCGAAGGACGCTTCACGCAGGGCCACTACGAGAACTTCTTCATCGGCAACGACCCCGCGCGTTGGGGCACGGGTTGCGCCGTGCATGGCGAAGTGTGGGTGCGCGGCCTCTACCCCGGTGTGGACCTGCGCCTGGACGGCCGGAACGGGCTGAAGTACGACCTGGTGCTGGCCCCCGGCACCGACCCCGGGATCATCCGCATGCGGTACGAAGGCCAGGACGGGCTGGCGCTGAAGGACGGGGCCTTGCACGTGCAGTTGAGCACGGGCAACGTGGTGGAGGAGGCACCGGTGAGCTTCGTGGAACGCGATGGCCTCACCCAGGAGGTCGCTTCCGCCTATGCGCTGAACGGGAACACGGTCGGGTTCCACTTCTGCGGCCGGCCCGGGGTGCGGTCGGGGGCCTTCTGCCTGCAGTCCGGTGACCGGATCACCATCGACCCCACCCTCACCTTCGGCAGCTACACCGGCAGCACGGCCGACAACTTCGGCTTCACCGCCACCTACGACAACGATGGGCACCTCTACGGCGGCGGCATCGTCTTCTCCTCGGGCTACCCGACGACCCTGGGCGTGCTCGATGCCTCCTTCAACGGAGGCACGATCGACATGGGCATCACCAAGTGGACGCCCGACGGTGCGGCGCTGGTGTGGAGCACCTACATCGGCGGATCGCTCGGCAACGAAAGCCCGCACAGCCTGGTGGTGAACAGCAACGACGAGCTCTACGTGCTGGGCACGAGCGGCTCCAGCGACTTCCCCACCACGGCGGGCTGCTTCGACAGCGGCTTCAACGGCGGGCCTCCGCTGGCCTTCGGTATCGGCTACGGCTACGGCCATACCAACGGCACCGACATCGTGGTGGCGCACCTGAACGCCGCCGCCACGGCCCTGGTCGGCAGCACGTACGTGGGCGGCACGAGCAACGACGGCATCAACAACGCCCTGAACCTCGCGCACAACTACGGCGACAGCTTCCGTGGCGAGATCGCGCTCGACCCCCTGGAGCGCCCCGTGGTGGCGACCAGCACCGAGAGCGGCAACTGCCCCACCTCGGCAGGCGCTCCGCAGGCAGCGTTCGGCGGGGTGCAGGACGCGTACATCTTCCGCCTGGACCCGACGCTGAGCACCCTGCTGTGGGCCACCTACCACGGCGGATCGAACGCCGACAGCGGCTACGGCGTGCAGTTCGACAGCAACGGCGACGTGTTCGTGACCGGTGGAACGCTCTCGAGCGACCTGCCCATGGCGGGCACGCCCTATGACAACAGCTACAACAGCGGTGTGGACGGCTACCTGGTGCGGTACAACACCGCGGGCACCGTGCGCGTGGCAGCGACCTTCCTGGGCACGAGCGATTACGACCAGACCTACTTCGTGCAGCTGAACCTGGCCGACGAGGTCTTCGTGCTGGGCCAGACCCACGGCAACTACCCCGTAACGCCCGGCAAGTACGCCAATGCCGGCAGCTCGCAGTTCGTGCACAAGCTCGAACACGACCTGTCGGCCTCGGTCTGGAGCACGCGCATCGGTTCGGGCCAGGGCGACGAGGACATCTCGCCGAGCGCGTTCCTGGTGAGCGACTGCGGGCAGATCTATTTCTGCGGTTGGGGCGGCAGCACCAACACCATCGCCCAGGCCACCAACAGCTCCACGCTGGGGCTGCCCACCACGGCCGGTGCCTACCAGACCATCTCCGACGGCAGCGACTTCCACCTGATGGTGCTCGAGCCCGAGGCCGTCGCGCTCAACTACGGCACCTACATCGGCGGAAGCACCAGCCACGAGCACGTGGACGGAGGGACCAGCCGCTTCGACAAGAACGGCAATGTGTATGCGGCGGTGTGCGCGGGCTGTGGCGGCAACGATGACTTCCCCACCACCCCCGGCGCCTGGAGCAACACCAACAACAGCTTCAACTGCAACCTGGGCGTGTTCAAGTTCGCCCTTACCCAGCCCACAGCGCTCATCGACATCAACGGGCCCACCTACCTCTGCCTGCCCAACGCCACCGCCGTGTTCGACAACCTGAGCCAGGGCGGCACCGACTTCAGCTGGGACTTCGGCGACGGCAGCGGCGCGTCCACCCAGTTCGAGCCCACCTACTCCTACAGCGACACGGGATCCTTCACCGTGATGATGGTGCTCACCGACAGCAACAGCTGCGTGATCAACGACACCGCCTACCTCACCATCACGGTGATCGACCCGGACGATGCGTACATCGACCCGGTGGACACGCTGTGCCCCGGCGCGAGCGTGCAGCTGCACGCGCACGGTGGCTTCGCCTACCAGTGGTCGCCGGCCACGGGCCTCAGCAGCACCACCATCGCCGATCCCGTGGCCTCGCCCGCCGGTCCCACCACCTACACCGTGGTGGTGACCGACAGCTGCGGCACCGACACCGTGAGCGTGGACATCGTGTTCGGGCAGCCGAGCGGCGGCGCGGGCCCCGATACGGTGGTGTGCCTGGGCGACCAGGTGCCCATCAGCGCCATCGGCGGCGGCCTGTACAGCTGGGTGCCGCCCGCCTCGCTGAGCAACGCGGCCGTGCAGAGCCCGCTCGCCTCGCCCGCGGCCACCACACAGTACACCGTCACCATCACCACGCCTGAAGGCTGCGTGATCACCGATTCGATGGTGGTGACCGTGGAGACCACACCACCTGTGCCGGTGAGCAACGACACGAGCGTGTGCGCTGGCGGCAGCGTGCAACTGCTCGTGAGCGGAGGCACCACCTACACCTGGCTGCCGGCGCCCGGCATCACCGATCTCGATGGGTCCGACCCCGTGGTGACACCACCCGCCCCCTCATACTACTTCGTGAACGTGGCCAACAGCTGCGGCAGCACGCTGGACAGCGTGTTCGTGGACGTGCAGGTGGTGGTGGCCGATGCCTGGCCCGATACCACGGTGTGCCCCGGTGAGAGCGTGATGCTCTTCGCCAGCGGCGCAACGAGCTACACGTGGACGCCCGCCTCCGGCCTGAACAGCGCCACAGGTGCCAGCGTGGTGGCCACGCCGGCCGTCACCACCACCTACCAGGTGACCGCCACCAGCACGGCCGGCTGCACCGACACCGCCTTCGCCACCGTGGCGCTGTACCCCGAACCCGTGGTGGACGCCGGAGCCGACCAGCAGATCGACTTCGGTGACCAGGCCCAGCTGCAGGCCACCGGCAACGGTATCATCGTGTGGGAGGCCGAGCCCACGCTCAATTGCACCGCGTGCACCTCTCCCATCGCCTTCCCGCAGGTGAGCACACTGTACACCGTGACCCTGACGGACACCAACGGCTGTGTGGCCACCGATGCGGTCTTCGTGATCGTGGACGGCACCTTGTACGTGCCCAACACCTTCACGCCCGACGGCGACGGCATCAACGACACCTTCTTCGCGCTGGCCACCGAGGTGAAGACCTTCAAGCTTTACGTGTTCAACCGCTGGGGCGAGCAGATCTTCGAGAGCGACCGGCTCGACCGCTTCTGGGACGGCACGTACAACGGGGTGCGGTCACCGATCGACACCTACGTGTGGCGCATCGACCTCACCGAGCTCAGCGGCGAGAAGAGCACGCACTACGGGCACGTGAACCTGGTGCGTTAGACGAAACGCTTGCGCTCCGTGGCCAGCCATTGCAGGGCGGCTCCGCTCAACAGCATCTCCTTCTGCGCATCGTTCCACGGCATGCTGCGGATGAGCGTGCCGGGCTCCAGCTCACCGAGGGGGAAGGGGTAGTCGGTACCGAGGGCCACGCGGTCCGCGCCGATCAGGTCCACCACGTACTGCAGCATGGCCTGGTCATGCACGAGCGAGTCGATCCAGAACCTGCCGAGGTACTCCTTCGGCGCCACGTTGTTATCCACCGCGCACAGGTCGGGGCGCACCTCGAAGCCATGCTGGATGCGGCTCACCGTGGCGGGAAAGGAACCTCCGCCATGCGCGAAGGCGACGCGCAGCTTCGGTAACCGCTCGAACAGCCCGCTGAAGATCATGGAGCTGATGGCGAGGGCCGTTTCCGCGGGCATGCCCACGAGCCAGGGCAGCCAGTACTTGTCCATGCGATCCTTGCCCATCATGTCCCACGGGTGCACGAACACGGCCATGCCCAGCTCCTCGCAGGCCTTGAAGATGGAGAAGAGGCGCGGCTCGCCGAGGTTCACGCCCTCGATGTGCGTGCCGATCTGGATGCCCTCGAGACCGATGGCCTTGCAGCGTTCCAGCTCCCTGATCGCCAGCTCGGGGTCCTGCATGGGCACGGTGCCCAGGCCCACGTAGCGCTTCGGCCACTTCTGCACGATCCCCGCGATGTGGTCGTTGAGGAACATCGCCAGGTTCAGGGTGTCCTGCGGCTTGGCCCAGTAGCTGAACATCACGGGCACCGTGCTCAGCACCTGCACCTGCACGTGGAACCCGTCGCACTCGCCGATGCGCACCTGCGGGTCCCAGCAGTTGGCCTGCACCTCGCGGAAGAACTTGTCGTCCATCATCATCCGCGCGCATCCCGGCTTGTGGTGGTCCAGGTGGATGAAGCCACCGTAGCCGAAGCGCCGCCCGAAATCGGGGATGTGCTCCGGCAGGATGTGCGTGTGGATGTCTATCGAAAGGAGCTCGGGCATCAGACGAAGCGCGGGTCGGTCTCCATCACATGGCCGCACTTCTTGCACGTGCGCAGGTCCTCGCTGCCGTAGAACTCGCGGAAACGGGGAATGAAGTCCTTCTCGATGTTGTGCAGCACGAAGCGGTATTCGTGGAGCAGGTTGTTGCACTTCTCGCAGTACCAGTGGAGACCGTCCTCGAGCTCGCGGTCGTCGCGCTTGCACTCGATCACCAGGCCCACGGTATTGGGGCCGCGGCGAGGCTGGTGCGGCACGTTGCCGGGCAGCAGGAACATCTCACCTTCCTTGATGGGGATCGTGACCGCCTTGCCGTCCTCCTGGATGCCGACCTCGATGTCGCCCTCTATTTGGTAGAAGAGCTCCTCGGTCTGGTTGAAGTGGTAGTCCTTGCGGGCGTTGGGGCCGCCCACGATCATCACGATGTAGTCACCGGACTCCACGTACAGGTTCTTGTTGCCCACGGGGGGCTTGAGCAGGTCGCGGTTGTCGGCGATCCACTGCTTGAGGTTGAAGGGGCGGCGTACGGGCATGGGGGAAGGAAGTGGCTAAAAATAGCGATCCCGCGCCGGGCGGGCGCGGGACCGCGTGGAATGCGGGCATCAATGCCCCTTCTTCTCTGCGCGGGCGGCCATGAGCAGGATGGCTCCGTTGGTGCGCTGCATGTCGATCGTATAGGCAGGGTCCTGCGTGAATGCCATGTCGCGCTTGCTCCACCGCACGATGGCGAAGGGGAAGTCGAGCTCGTCGGTGTTGACGCCGGTGTACTTCACCTTCTCCAGCAGGCTGATGTCCATGCCGATAGGTGCGATGACCACCTCGGCCTCCTCACGGAGCTTGGGCATGTGGGTGTCGATGAGGATGCGCTTGGGCGCGAAGCCCTCCTTGCGCAGCTCAAGGGCATAATCGCCATTGAGGGCCAGGCGCAGATCGAACTTGCCACCCTTGTCGGTGGTGATGGCGCCCACCTGCTCGTTGCCCTTGAACACGAGCACCTCGCAGCCCGGCAGCTTGTTCTCACCGTCGGTGATGCGGCCATAGACCTCCAGGGGGATGTCCTCCGGTGCCTGTGCCAGGACCTGAGCGGCGAGCAGCAGGGGTGCGAAGAGGAAGGGCATGCGCATGGCAGGGGCTTTTCGCCCTTATACCGCGTTCAGCGTCCGGGGGTTACCCCGAAAGCAACGGGGCGGCCCTTTCGGACCGCCCCGTTCATACGGATCAAGGCTGGTGTCAGCGGACCACCACGCGCTGGGCTGCACGGCCGGTGGCCGTGGTGACGCGCAGGGTGTAGGTGCCGCGGGTGAGCTTGTCCACCGCGAGGGTGTGCTGTGCCCCGCTGGCAAGGCTGGCACGCTCGGCATGCACCAGGCGGCCGCTCACATCGAACAGCTCGATGGTGGCCGCTCCGGCCTCGCCACCGTTCACCACGGTGAGCTCGCCCTCCGTGGGGTTGGGGAACACCGTCCAGGCGGCGGCCTCGTTGATCTCCACGCCGGTGGCCACATCACCCACCACGCAGATCGAGAAGCCGGGCGTGCCGGAGATGGCCGAGTACCAGTGGAACACGCGCACATAGTAGGCTTCACCCACGTTGAGGTTGGTGAGCACCATGGTCTCGGTGTCGCCATCGAGGGTGAGGTCCTCGCAGCCGATGAGGCTCAGGCCGGCGCAGTCGCCGCTGTAGGCCTGCACCACGGCGTCGAACAGGTTGTCGCCCACCACCTCGATGGTGTGCTCGGTGCCGGTGGCCACGAAGCTGTACCACACATCGTCGTTGGCGTCACCCACGAAGATGCCGTCGCAGCTATCGGCCGGGAAGCTCTCGGTGGCACCGATCACGGAGCCCAGGGTCGGGGTGCAGGTGGTCTCCACATCGAGCACGATGGCACCGGCGCAGTCGTCGTTGGCGGGCGGCGGTGCACAGGCGGCGGCGGAGAAGGTGATGGTGTAGGGGCCCGTGGCGTCCACCGGGTCCTGCAGCACGGGGTAGTAATAGGTGCCGGCCGGGAGCTGGGCGAAGAGGATGGCCACGTTACCGTCGGCGCAGGTGTCGGAGGAGGTCTCCAGCACCACGTTCACCGGCGGGCAGTCGGTGGTGAGGGCAATGAACCAGGCACCGAAGGAGGGCGAGGTGCCGCAGTACTCAACGGTCACATCGGCGCACTCGTTGATGGTGAACGCCTCCCAGGCGGTGTTGGCGCCGATGCCCTCGCTGTCGGTGGCACCGGTGTTGTCGCCGTTGACGGTGGCGCTGCCCGGCACGGTGATGTTCTGGATGACGGCACCGGAGCACTCGTCATTGGGGGGCGGGGCGGCACAGGCCGTGGCGCTGAAGGTGATGGTATACGGACCGGAGGCCAGGGGGCTCTCCAGCACCGGGTAGTAATACGTTCCAGGCTGCAGGCCTGCGAAGAAGATGCGGGCGTTCCCGTCGGCGCAGGTATCGGTGCTGGTGGTGTCGTACACCACGGTGGCCTGGCAGTCGGAGGTGAGGTTGATGATGTACTCGAGGAAGGCCGGCGTGGTGCCGCAGTACTCCACGGTCACATCCGCGCAATCGGTGATGGTGAAACCTTCCCACACGCTGTTGAACCCGTACTGCTCGCTGTCGGTGGCGCCGAAGTTGTCGCCGGTGACGGTGACATCACCGGGCACGGGCAGGAACTGGATGTTCGTGGCCGAGCACTCGTCGTTGGGCGGGGGGGCCGGCGTGGTATAGACGCAGATGGCGAAGGTGGTGCTCGCCGGGGCTCCAGCGTACCAGTCGTACACGCGCACGAAGTAGGTGTTGCCCACGGTGAGGCCGGTGGTGAGGATCGTCTCGGTGCCGCCTTCGAAGGTCACATCGGCACAGGCGATGTTGTTGCCGGGGCATGCACCGGAACGCAGGTCCACGACCGCATCGAAATCGGCGCTGCCCGTCACCTGGATGGTCATGGCAGGATCGTTCGCCACGAAGCTGTACCACACATCGTCATCGGCGGTGCCGGTGAAGGTGTTGCACAGGATCCCGGCGATGGACTGGGTGGCACCGGCCACGTCACCTGTGACCGGGTTGCAGGTAGTGCCCGCCGTCAGGGCGATCGCACCACTGCAGTTGTCGTTCGCGGGGGCACCGCCACGCGACATCAGGGAAGGGCGATGGGGCTGGGCATGCTTGCCGGCAGGCCGTTCGATGTTGGTGCGGAGCGGGTGGGCGGTGGCCTGCTGTACCGGCAGCTTGTGCTGGGGTCGCAGGGGCACGCCACCGCGTTGGGCCTGGGCGTCGACCGCCACGAAGGCGGCGATGGCGAGACCCATGGCGAGGGTAGTGGTGCGGATCATGTGTCCGATGTTCAGGTTAGATTGTCGTTCACCGCAAAGGTCACCACGATCACAGCCCTTGGCACGCGCAGGGCCGCACAGTTCATCCACATTCAGCGTTCGATATCCGGCACACGGGGGATCCTACCTTTGGGGCATGGACCTTACGTTGACCGGCCAGCGGGCCCTTGTGACCGGCGCCTCGCAGGGCATCGGACGGGCCGTGGCCACGGAACTGGCACTGCTGGGCGCCAGCGTCACCCTGCTGGCCCGCGATGCGGGGCGGCTCGCCGCCACGGCCGCCACGCTCGACACCGCCCAAGGGCAGAAGCACGCCACCATCGCGGTGGACATGTCCGATACCGCGGCGCTGGCCGAGTCGCTCTCCGGCCTTGGTCCGGTGGACATCCTGGTGAACAACACCGGTGGCCCGCCGCCTGGCCTCGCGCACGAGGCCGACGTGGAGGCTTTCGAACAGGCCTTCAGGCTGCACCTGCTGGCCTACCAGGTGCTGGTGCGCGCCGTGGTGCCCGGCATGAAGGAGCGACGCCATGGCCGGATCATCAACGTGATCAGCACCAGTGTGAAGCAACCCCTGCCCAACCTGGGGGTGAGCAACACGGTCCGCGGCGCGGTGGCGCAGTGGAGCAAGACCCTGGCCAATGAGCTGGGCCCCTCGAACATCACGGTGAACAACGTGCTGCCCGGCGCCACAGAGACCGAACGCCTGGCGGCGATCATCCGCAACAAGGCGGGCAAGAGCGGGGTGAGCGAGGCCGAGGCCGCGCACGAGATGATGGTCGAGGTGCCGTTGCGGCGATTCGCACGGCCGGCGGAGATCGCTGCCGCCGTGGCCTTCCTAGCCAGCCCTTCGGGTTCCTACATCAACGGCATCAACCTGCCCGTCGATGGCGGCCGCACGGGCTGCCTGTGATCACTCGCCTTCGCCACGGGCCACAAGGCGGAAGCCCTTGCCGTGGACGTTCAGGATCTCCACGCCGGGGTCGGCCTTGAGGTACTTCCGGAGCTTGGCGATGTACACGTCCATGCTGCGGCCATTGAAGTAGCTGTCGTCGCCCCATACCTGCTTCAACGCATCCGCCCGCGGCAACAGGCCGTTCCGGTGCTCACAGAGCAGCCGCAGCAGCTCGCTCTCCTTGGTGGTGAGCCTGCGTTCCTCGCCCCCGTCCAGGCGCAGCACCTGCTTGCGGGTGTCGAAGATGAAACGCCCCAGCAGGTGCTCACGGACCACTTCCTTGATGCCGGCGGCACCCTTGGCGCGCTTGAGCACCGCGCTCACCCGCAGCAGCAGTTCCTCCATGCTGAAGGGCTTGGTGAGGTAGTCATCGGCACCGCTCTGGAAGCCGAGGATCGTATCCTGCTTCATGCTCTTCGCCGTGAGGAAGATGATGGGCGTCGACTCGTCGCCCGCGCGGATCTCGCGCGCCAGGGTGAACCCGTCCTTCACCGGCATCATCACGTCGAGGATCAACAGGTCGAACCCGCCCTTGCGGTAAGCCTCCAGGCCCTGCCTGCCATCGGCGCGAAGCTCCACCTCGTAGCCCTTGGCGCCGAGGTATTGGGCGAGCAGGCTGCCCAGGTTGGGGTCATCCTCGCAGAGAAGAAGTCGGATGGGCCTCTCCATGTTCATAGGGAAGATCGATGATGAAGGTGCTGCCCATGCCGGGCTCGCTCTCCACGCGTATCGTGCCGCCGTGCTTCTCCAGCACGGCCTTCACGTAGCTGAGCCCCAGTCCGAAGCCCTTCACGTTGTGGAGGTTGCCGGTGGGCACGCGGTACAGCCGGTCGAAGATCTTGCGGTGGTCGGCACGTGCGATGCCGATGCCGTTGTCGGCCACGCGCACGGTGATCCCGGCGGCATCGCTGATGGTGGTGATGAGCACCTCGGGCTGCCCCTCGCAGTACTTCACCGCGTTGTCGACCAGGTTGTAGAAGACGTTGGCGAGGTGGATGCGATCGCCGCGCAGCACCGCCAGCTCGGCGCGCAGCTCGGTGCGCAGGTGGCCGCCCCGCCGCTCGGCCTGGATGGCCGCGTTGCGCACCACCTCGCCGAGCAGGGCATGGAGGTCGACATCGGAGAGCCGAAGCCGCATGCTGCCGCTGTCGAGCACTGCGCTCTGCAACACGCTCTCCACCAGCAGGCCCAGCCGCTTGTTCTCGTCGCGGATCATGGCCACGAAGGAGCGCTGCTGCTCCGGGCTCTTCGGTACGCCGGGATCGTTCAGCGCCTCGCAGGCCAGGGCGATCGTGCTGATGGGTGTCTTCAGCTCGTGCGTGAGGTTGTTCACCAGGTCGTTGCGGATGTCGTTGAGGCGCTTCTGGTGGTAGATGGTGCGCACCGAGTACACGAAGGCCGCGATGATGAGCAGGATGAGCACCGCCGAAACCGCCACGAGCGGCCACATGCTGCGGAGCACCATGCGCTCCTGGCCGGGCAGCAGGGCGATGAGGTAGTACGGCTCGCCGACCACATCACTGCGGAACAGGCGCACCCGGTGCGGCGATGCGGCGAGCACGGGTTCGCTGGCGGCCGCATGCAACGAGACGAGCACACCGCGACCATGGGCATCGAACACGCCATGGTCCGCCGAAGCGGTGATGCCTCTGGCCCGCAGCTCCTCACGAAGAAGCGAGTCCAGCAGCCCCGGATCGATGCGCTCGGCCATGGGCAGGCGCGCTCCCGGGTCGAGCAGTCCTTCGAGGATGTCGCTCAGCAAGGCCTCGCGCTCATCCATCCCGCTCTCCGCACCCTGAACGACCAGGCTGTCGCCGGTGCCGAGCAGAGCACTGTCCGGTGCATCGGGGCGCAGGATCGTCACCCGCCCGTCCGGACCTGTGATCCGCACCGCATCGCTGCCGTCGACCGCATCACCGCCATCCGCGTTGAGGCCCTCCAACAGCCTTCTCCCCTGCTCGTGGCCGCGGATGCCCTCCACGGCCTCCACGCGTTCGAGGCGTTCGCTCACGGCCACCAGCGCGGCATCGATCGAGCGGGACAGTTCGGCATCCTTCAGGGCGATGGTGCCGCTCACCCAACGCCATTGGATGAGCACGAGGCCGGCCAGGGCCACGGTGATCGCCACCACGAGCCCGGTGATGAGCCTCCTGTCCATGGCCCCGAAATTACCGGTGACCCGCGCGGCCGTAGCGACTTAACGTTCTTTAACGGGCGTTGGCAGGGCCTTAACAGGCGATGGCGCCGCAACGCTCCACCTTCGTCGGCACAACACACCGGACATGGCCACGATCAAGCACCACCTGCGGCCACTGCTGATCATCGCACTGCTCACCGCCGCGCCGGCGGGCGCCAGCGCTTCGTACCACGTCCATGGCGCAACGCCGGTCCGTGGCTCCCATGCCCCCGGCCTGCACACGCGCCTGGTGCGCAGCGAACAGCAGGTGTGGCTTGAACTGCGCACGGGCGCCAAGGGCCCCGCCACCATCACCCTGAGCGACGCCACCGGCCGGGTGGTGCTGCGGGATGAGGTGCGGCAGCAGGGCACCTATCGCCGCACGATCCCCGCGACATCCACTGACAAGGGCTTCACCCTGCGCATCGAGCAGGAGGGCATCACCGTATTGAGGAAGCTGGTCATCGAGCAGGGCTGAGGCCCGCCGATCCAATGGGCCGGCAAGCACCGGCACCAGCGCAACAAGGCGTCGGAAGGCTCCCGTTCGGGGGCCTTTCGGCGTTGGAAAGGGTAACTTGGCCGCATCATGGAGCAGGTGCTCAACTACATCAACGGGGAGATGGTGCCCGCCGTGGGGGGCGCATGGCTCAACGACCATGCACCGGCCACGGGCCAGGTGCACGCGGTGATCGCCGACAGCGACGAACGCGATGTGCAGCGCGCGGTGGAAGCGGCGCAGGCCGCACTGCCGGGCTGGCAGGCATTGGGCACCGAAGGCCGTTCCGCCCTGATGATGCGTGTGGCCGACCTGATGCAGCGCGACCTCGAGGCCCTGGCCCGGGCCGAGTCGGTGGACAACGGCAAGCCCATCGCGCTCGCCCGCCGCATGGACATCCCACGCGCCATCGCCAACTTCCGCTTCTTCGCGGGGGCGGTGCTGCATTGGGACAGCGAGGCGCACCTGATGGACGATGTGGCCCTCAACTACACCGACCGCCAGCCGGTGGGTGTGGCAGGGTGCATCAGCCCGTGGAACCTGCCGCTCTACCTGTTCACCTGGAAGATCGCACCCGCCTTGGCGGCCGGCTGCACGGTGGTGGCCAAGCCTTCCGAAGTGACCCCCTTCACCGCGGCGATGCTCGGCCGGCTCTGCATCGAGGCGGGCCTGCCGCCCGGTGTGCTCAACATCGTGAACGGCCTGGGCCCCAAGGTGGGCGCCGCCATCACCGCGCACCCCGGGATACCGGCGGTGTCGTTCACCGGCGGCACGCGCACCGGTGCCGAGATCGCGCGCGTGGCCGCACCGATGTTCAAGAAGCTGAGCCTCGAGCTGGGCGGCAAGAACCCCGTGGTGATCTTCGCCGACTGCGACTTCGACGAGATGTTGCGCACCACTGTGCGCAGCGCCTTCACCAACCAGGGTCAGATCTGCCTCTGCGGCTCGCGCATCCTGGTGGAACGCAGCCTCTACGCGCGCTTCCGCGACGCCTTCGTAGAGCGCGTGAACGCCCTGCGGGTGGGCGACCCTGCGGACCCCGCCACCGACCTGGGGGCGGTGGTGAGCGAGGCCCACATGAACAAGGTGCTCGGCCACATCGCGCTGGCGCGCGAGGAGGGCGGGACCGTGCTGTGCGGCGGCCACCGTGTGGAGCTCGACGGCCACCTGCGCAACGGTTGGTACATCGCACCCACGGTGATCGAAGGCCTCGGCCCGGCCTGCCGCACGAACCAGGAGGAGATCTTCGGTCCGGTGGTGACCCTGCAACCGTTCGATACCGAGGCGGAGGCCCTGTCCATGGCCAATGGGACCACGTACGGGCTGGCCTCGGTGCTGTGGACGAACGACCTGAAACGTGCGCACCGTATGGCCCGCGGCCTGCACAGCGGCATCGTGTGGGTGAACTGCTGGCTGGTGCGCGACCTGCGCACACCGTTCGGTGGGATGAAGCAGAGCGGCGTGGGCCGCGAAGGTGGTCACGAGGCGCTACGGTTCTTCACCGAGGCGAAGAACGTGTGCATACGGCTCTGACCGCGGCGTTCAGCGCCCGGCGGAACGGTGCTTCATGCCGTTCGTGAAGAACCAACCGAATCGTCGGTCGAACCACCGTTCGAACCGGTCCATCGCGCCGGTGAGGGAGAGCATCAACTGGGCCATGTGCTTGCAGGTTGTACGGTGAACGCGCCGTGACCACCGATCGTTGCCCGACCACCCGCAACTTGCCCGCCCATTCTTGGGGGCCTGAGGGCTCAGACCTCGATCACCAGGGTGCAGAACACGCCACCGGCCTCCTCCTGCATGTGCCATGCCAGTGGCGCGCTGGCCAGTCTGGCCAGTTCCACAAGGGCCAGTTCCAGTCCGTGCGGACCTTCTCCGCCCACCACCAGGCGACGGTACCTGGCGGTGATGCCCGAAAGGTCCAGCGAGGCGATCTCCGATACCATCGCCTCGTGCAGGTCGGCCGATGACCGGTCCAGCCATACGCCCACGGCAAGTTCGGCACCGCCATCGCGCATGCCCATCACCGTGATGCCCGCGCGTCCGCCGGATAGGCGATGCAGCACGTCCATGCCCCCGAGGAGGGCCCGCTTCAGCTCCGGCGCACGCGTCCCGACCCCATCGATGTCGTGCTCCACCAGTTGAACGAGCGCGTCGTTCACATCGGCGCGTTGCGGTCCTTTGTGCACGAAGAGCAGTCGCTGCTGGCAGAAGGTGCCGTGGAGCACGGCGCACAGCTCGAGCCCATCCGCCATCTCCTTGCGGTCGCCGAACTCGACGAGCAGCTGGAAGAGCACATGGTCCTCCCCAAGCCCGATAATGCGGTGCGCGAGCTCATTGCCGCTCCGGCGGGCCATCTCGATGAGACCGAGCCCGGCGCCTCCGCGCGCGCTCATGCCCTCCTGGCTCAACTTCTGCAGGAAGCGCTGCTTCAATCCGGCGGGATCCAGCCCGACCAGGTCCGACAAGGCCTGTTCCAGGCGGGGCACCTCGGAGCGCACCACGGGGTTCACCGCCATCACCTGCTGTGCCGCCGGCCTGCTGCGCAGCATGAACAGGCTGCGCCCGGCACCCAGCGCGATCGCGGGTGGCAACGGTGCACGATGGCGGACGATGTTCTGGTAGGCCTCGACCATCACGTAGGCGAGGCGCTGCCGCACGTTCCGCGCCGCACCCGCCTCTTCCATCACCGCCTCGCCCAGGTCGATCAGCCGGCCGGTGTGCCCGTCGTTGAACGCACCGGAATAGGCGAAGCAGATGTCATCACCGGCCAGGCCCTTGTACAGGGCATATGCGATCCCGGGCTCCATGGTCGGTATCGGCCAAAGATAGCCGGGCTCCCACAGGGCCAAGGTGTAACTTCCCCGCCGCATGGACATGGCGTTGTTGGTGGAGAAGGCCGAGCTCCACGTTCGCCGGCACTTCGCACGGCACATCGGCCGCCATCTGCTCTTCCACGACCTGGAGCACACCCTTACGGTGACGCGCACCGCCGTGACCATCGGCCGCGCGTCGGGGCTTTCCGCAGGGGAGCTGGCCGCCGTGGAGCTCGCGGCCCTCTTCCACGACACGGGATATGCCATCAAGCACAAGGGCCACGAGGCGGAGAGCGTGCGCATCGCCACGGCCTTCCTGCGCGCCAACAACGCTCCCGACACGCTGGTCCGCCGTGTGGCGCAGCTGATCATGGCCACCGAGCTCAAGGCCCGGCCGCGCACCAGGGCCGAGCGTGTGCTGCGTGATGCCGACTCGGCGAAGGCCGGCCAGGCCGATTTCGATCATCGCAGCGAGCTGCTGCGCCGCGAGCTGGAAGCGGTGACGGGCAAGGTGCAGGAGAAGCGCGCCTGGGCCCGGGAGAACCTCAACTACCTCGAGCATCATCGCTTCCATACCGCTTTCGCCCGCGATCGTTTCGGGGCTCAGAAGACCATCAACCTGGAGCGGCTGCGTGAACGCACGGCGCTCCCCAAGGAACGGCTGCGTTCGCCGAAGACCCCGGTCTACCCGTATGTCGACCGCGACCTGAGCTGGCTGTCGTTCAACGACCGCGTGCTGCAGGAGGCCAAGGACGACCGCGTGCCGCTGCTGGAGCGCATCAAGTTCCTCGCGATCTACTCCAGCAACCTGGACGAGTTCTACCGCGTGCGCGTGGCGGCCCTGCAAAGCCTGGTGAAGCTGGGCAAGCTTGACCGCGGCGCCCTGCAGGTGACACCGGCCAAGCGGGTGGAGCGCATCAACCGAAGGGCCCTTGCCCAGCAACAGCAGTTCGGCAAGCTGTACCGCGGCAAGCTGCTGCCCGCGCTTGCCCGCCATGGCATCCGCATCCTGGACGAACAACGGCTCGATGCGCGCCAGCGTGAAGCCGCCCTGGTCCACTTCCGCGAACGGGTGCGCCCCTTGCTGGTGACGGCGGCCGTACGCGAGGGCAACGCACCCTTCATCGAGGACCGCAAGCTCTATCTGGCCTGCCGCCTGCGCGAGAAGGACCGCGGCCGCGAGAAGCTCGTCCTGGTGAACGTTCCTTCCGAGGAGGTCGGTCGCTTCCTGCTGCTGCCCTCCCCTGCGGGCCGCACCGACATCCTCTTCCTGGAGGACGCGATGCGCCTGGGCCTTCCCGAGCTCTTCACCGGCTACAAGCTCACGGCCTGCCATGCGATCAAGCTTTCGCGCGATGCGGACCTCTACCTGGACGAGGAGTTCGCCGGGAGCATGGCGGAGAAGGTGCGGCGCAGCCTGCGCAAACGCCAGACGGGCGTGCCGGCGCGCTTCCTGTACGACAGCGCCATGCCCCGGTCCATGATGCGCGGCCTGCGCGAACTGCTCGGCCTGAAGAAGCAGGAGCTGGTGCCCGGGGGGCGCTACCACCACTTCAGCGACATGATGAAGCTGCCGGTGAAAGGCCATGTCGACCTGCGCGACAAGCCGCTCCGCGCCCTGCCCCACCCAGTGCTCGATCCCGCGCGCGACCCCTTCGGCACCATCCGCCGGCAGGACGTGATGCTCCACTTCCCCTATCACGACTTCGACCTGCTGGTGCGGCTCGTGGAGCGCGCCGCTCGTGATCCGCAGGTGCGCCGCATCGCCTTCACCCTGTACCGCGTGGCGGAAGGCTCACGCATCTGCGAGGCCCTGGTCGAGGCCGCGAAGCGCGGCAAGGAGGTGTTCGTGTTCGTGGAGGTGCAGGCGCGCTTCGACGAACGCAGCAACCTGTTCTGGGGCGAGGCGCTGGAGCGCGCAGGTGCCCGAGTGGTATACAGCTACGAGCACCTCAAGGTGCACTGCAAGCTCTTCCTCATCGAACGGAAAGAGGGCCGCGCGATGCGCCGATACGCCTACCTGGGCACGGGCAACTTCAACGAGCGCACCTCGCGCATCTACACCGACACCGGGCTTCTCACGGCTGAGCCCAGGCTCACCGAAGAAGTGGCCGAGGTGTTCGCACACCTGCGCGACCGCAAGCACCGACCGGCCGTGCGCCAGTTGCTGCTGGCGCCCACGGGCCTGCGCAGCGGCATGGAGGACCTTGTGGACCGGGAGATCGCCCATGCCCTGCAGGGCCGCCCCGCGTCGATCATGTTGAAGCTCAACAGCCTGGAGGACCAGGGGCTGATCGCCAAGCTCTACGATGCCTCACGGGCGGGCGTGAAGGTCCGCCTCATCGTCCGTGGCATCTGCTGCCTGCAGGCCGGCGTGCCGGGCGTGAGCGCCAACATCGAGGCCATCAGCATCGTGGACCGCTACCTTGAGCACACGCGTGCGTTCGTGTTCCACAACAACGGCGCGCCCCTGGTGATGCTCTCCAGCGCCGACTGGATGGAGCGCAACATGGACCGCCGGGTGGAGGTGGCCTTCCCTGTGCACGACCCTGCGCTGAAACAGGAGGTGCTTCACATGCTGGAGGTCCAATGGAACGACAATGTGAAGGCGCGTATCCTGGGGCCCAAGCTGGCCAACGCGTACCGTAAGCACCGCAACGGGGCGCGGAATGTGCAGGCGCAGACCGCCTTCCATGCCTACCTGCGCCGGAAGGCGGCTCACTGAACCGGCAGGGCCAGCAACGGGCAGCGCACGCTTCGAAGCACCCGCTCCGTGTGGCTGCCGCGCAGCATCTCCACCAGTCCGCTGCGGCCGTCGGTGGGCATCACCACGAGGTCATGGCCCTGGGAAGCGGCCACCAGGGTCGGGATCACCTCGCCCTGCAGGGTGCGCGTGACCCAGCGCAGGCCTTTCCCCTCAGGAAGGGTCAGGGACGGAAGTACATCGCCCTCCCCCACGTGCAGCACGGTGATCTCCGCCTCCACTTCCAGCGCGGAGAGCAGTTCGGCCAGTTGCGCGACGGCCCCCTCGGGGCTGGGCGAGCTCGCCACCGGCAGCAGTACCCTTGCCAGGCGCACCTTGCCCGTGAGCGCCTCCACAAAGCCCTTGCTGCCCGCTGGCAGGAACAAGGTGGGCAGGCCCGACCGGCGCGACAGCGGCGTGGAGACCGTGCCCACGGGCCTGCCGGTACCATGCGCCAGCACGATCAGGTCGGCCGGATGGTCCGCCAGGTGCGACAGGCAGGCCTCGACCGGGTCGCTGAACGAGGAGATCAGCTTGCGCACGGCGATGCCCAGCCCGGCCACATCACGGTGATGCGCTTCCGCAGGCAGCAGGCCCCACTGGTGCAGGGTCTCGCGCACCCCTGGGAACTCGCCCCACTCCGGTGCCTCATCGCCATCAGATGCATGGAGCAGGGTGATCTTGGCACGTTTGGCAAGGGCCAGCCGCAGCGCATGCACAAAGGCGGCGTGGCTGGCTGTGGTGAGGTCGGTCGGGTGCAGGATGCGGTAAGTGGGGCCTTCCATGGCGGCAAGATCGGCGAACCCGAGCACCCGGGCACATGATGGACCTCAATGATGAAGGGCGGCCTTTCGGACCGCCCTTTCAGTGGAGAATACCGGAGTCGAACCGGTGACCTCTTGCATGCCATGCAAGCGCTCTGGCCAGCTGAGCTAATTCCCCAAAATGTCACCCGCTTTGCAGCGGGACGGCAAATGTAGGAATTTCCTCGATCCAACACCCTCATCTTTGGCCCATGCCCCTCTCCGGCTCCCTGATCGAGCGGCTCTCTGAGCAGTTGAGCCGGAGGCTGGAGCGCCCCGTCGACATCGAGCGGCACGTGCCGGTGGGGGGAGGTAGCATCAACGACGCCTACCGGCTCGACACCGACAGCGGGCGCTACTTCGTGAAGGTGAACAGCGCCGACCGCTTCCCGTCCCTGTTCGCATCCGAGGCCGATGGCCTGATGCGCCTGGCGGCGACCGGCACCTTGCGGACACCCGACGTGTTCGCCCTTGGAGAGGACCACGACGACAGCTACCTCCTGCTGGAACACATCGATGCCGGACCGAAGGACCGGGGATCCTGGGAGCGGCTGGGCCGGGGTTTGGCCGCGCTGCACCGTCATCAGGGATCCTCCTTCGGGCTCGACCGACCGAACCACATCGGCACCCTCACCCAGGTGAACACCCCCGCAGCCACGTGGCCGGAGTTCCTTGTCCAGGCCCGGCTCGAGCCCATGCTGAAGCTGGCGCGGGACAAGCGCCGGGTCGAGGGTGGCCTGGTGCAGCGCTTCGAACGGTTGTTCAACCGGCTGGGCGAGCTGTTCCCCGAGGAACCGCCGGCCTTGCTCCATGGCGACCTGTGGAGCGGCAATGTCCTCTGCGACACAAGCGGCGGTCCCGTGCTGATCGACCCTGCCGTTTACTACGGCCACCGCGAAATGGACGTGGCCATGACGCGGCTGTTCGGCGGCTTCGACCCCGCCTTCCTGGGGGCCTACATGGACGAACGGCCGATGGAGCCCGGTTGGGAAGAGCGCATGGACCTGTGCAACCTGTATCCATTGCTCGTCCACCTCATCCTCTTCGGCGAGGGCTATGCGGCCCAGGTGAGGACCGCGCTGGGCCGCTATGCCTGAGGGGGGTCAGTGCAGGATGATGGTGCGACGCGAGGTGGTACCGTCCGTGCCTATGATCGCGAGCGCATAACATCCGCGCGGCAATCCGCCAAGGCCGTCGAGACGTGCCGTACGCGACCAGTTCCCCACGCGGCGGCCCGCAGCATCGAACAGCTCCGCGCCCATCACCGGCGCATCCAGGAGGAGCTCATCATGTGCCGGGTTCGGATACACCACCGGGGCGGTCGGCTCCTGCAAGGGCACAGCCGTCGCCAGTGAGACAGTGACCACCCAGGAGACCGTGTAATTGCAGCCGTTCACGTCGGTGTAGGTGCAATCGTACGTACCCCCGGAACCGATGGAGATGGTCTGGGTGAACTCACCGGTGCTCCAAGTGTGACCGCCGCCATTGGGCGCTGCCAGATCATAGGGCAGGTCCCAGGGATCCAGCGCGAGGGAAGTGACGATCGCGCCCTGGGAGAAGGTGAACTCATCGGCCCCCATGTCGGCGCTCGGGTTGTTGCGCACATCCCCGTCGATGTCGGTCACCAGGAACCAGATGTAGGTCCCCCGGCCATCGAGGGTGCAGTGGTTCAAGTGCAGATCGGGCCGAACCGGGAACACCGGGTCGATCGCCTGGTCATCTCCGCCCAGGCCCGTCCCTGTCTGATGGTCGGTGAGCGCGGCATAAGCCACCCCTTCGACCCAGGAGATCTCCGATCCGGTGGTGAAGAGGCAGTTGTGGTCCTCCACCGGGATATTGCCGGACAGGTCGAGGCGGTAGGCGTGACCACCGGCCTCGTTCGAAAAGATGTTGTTGCGCACCTCGGTGTCCTGCCCGTCGGCGAAGACACCCAGGTGATGGAATGCGAACGATGTGGACACATCGCCGGAAGCGACGAGGACACTGTTGTGCAGCACCTTCATGCCCCATAGGTTGTACACCAGCAGGCCGACCACGCCTGTGGAGCCCGATGCGTAGACCATGTTGTTGCTGATGATGTTCCCGTTCGTGAGCTGCGTGTTCGAGATCTCCATTCCGGTGCACTGCGAGGATGAGCGCGCCTCGACCCTGTTCCTGCGGAACTGGGAGCCACCATCGACATAGGTCGCGCGGATCCCCACGTAGGAATCCCCAACGGTCGTGCTGATGGTGTTGTCGCCGATCTGGCCCACGGCCGCGTTCACCAGGACAGCGAAGCCCACCTGATCGATGAAGGTGTTATCCGTGATGTAGAGCCCTTGGGAGCGCGCACCTCCCAGGCCCGTGAACGAGAGTTCCACCGCTCCGTAGTTGTTGCGGAAGGAGCAACCATCGATGAACACATCATCCGGATTGTCCGTGGTACCGATGGACGATTGGTCGCAATGGATGAAGACGCGATCACCACCACCCGACGCCGCGCCACCGGCGGGGGTCTCGAATGCGCAATCGATCACCTGGAACAGGTCCGCATCGTTGAAGAGATGGATCGCGCGGGAGTAGCTGGCACCGAGCGGGCGGAACGTGAGGTCCTGGAAGAACACGCTCTTGACACCGCTCACTGAGAAGATGTGATTGTCGCTGGCGGAGGTCGCGGCGTGCTGGAGCACCACATCCGCGGCATTGTTCGTCTCGCTCCGGAACACCACGGACACGTTAGGGCCCGGGAAAGTGGTCAGTGTATAGCGCCCGACATAGGTCCCTGGACGGATGCTGAAGGTGACGTTGCCCGCAACACCGACGGTCATCAGGTCGCTCACCGCATCGGTGACGGTCGGATAATCCGGCGCTGTGCCGCCGATGGTGTACGTGCCCGAGAGCTGGGCGTTGGCGGCGAACGTGAGCGCGGAGAGGAGGACAGTGCAGAGTGAACGCATGGGTTTCGGGGACGAGGAGGTCCAAGATAACCGACGCTCCGCTCCCGCAAACGGCCTTGTGACCTTCCGTTGCCCAGCGTTCATCCAGGCGCGCCCCGGAGGGGATACCGGAAAATGAACGCCTTCCCATGGCCACGCTGTCCCGTGACCGCATTCCGTTGATCGGCACAACACTAACCCGTGGCTCCGGCCAGTGATATCACCAAGTGCTCAGCTTCTCCCCTTCCAGCACCTTCTCCACACGGGCCATCACCTCGGGAGTGAACAGGTCCTGCGCGTCCACGGCCTTCAGGTTCTCCTCCAGCTGTGCCACCTTGCTCGCACCCAGCATCACGGTGCTCACGCGCGGGTTCCTCAGGCACCAGGCGATGGCGAACACCGGCAACGAGAGCCCGAGCTCCTTCGCGATGCCCTTCAGCTCCTCCACCTTCTTCAGTCGGGCCTCGTTCAGTTCGCGCTCCTTCAGCCACTCCAGCCCGGCCATGCGCAGGCGCGATGATGCATCGCCCTCCAACGTGTGCTTGCCACTGAGGATGCCGCTGGCCAGGGGGCTCCAGATGGTGGTGCCCAGGCCCACCGTATCGTAAAGCGGAGCGAACTCATCCTCCACCTTGGCACGGTGGAACAGGTTGTATTGTGGCTGTTCCATCGTGGGGCCTATCAGGTGGTGCGCCTGTGCGAAGGCGTGCGCCTCCTTGATCTGCTCCGCACTCCACTCACTGGTGCCCCAGTACATCACCTTGCCCTGCATGATCAGCTGGTGCATGGTCCACACCGTTTCGCCGATCGGTGTGTTCGGGTCGGGACGGTGGCAGAAGAAGAGGTCCAGGTATTCGACCTGCAGCCGCTTCAGCGCATCGTGGCAGGCCTCCACCACATGCTTGCGGTGCAGACCGACCTGCGTGGGCAGTTTGCCACCCGCGCCGAAGAACACCTTGCTGCTCACGGTCCACGTGTCGCGCGGCCAGTCCATCTTCCGCAGGATCCGGCCCATCACACGCTCGCTCTCACCGCGCGCATAGATCTCGGCGTTATCGAAGAAATTGACACCGTTGTCGTAGGCGAGCTTCATCAGCGCCTCGGCGGTGTCGTCGGTGATCTGCTTGCCGAAGGTGAGCCAGGAGCCCAGGGAGAGCTCGGAGACCTGGAGGCCGGCTTGGCCCAGGCGGCGGTAGCGCATGTTCATGCCGCAAAGATCGCTCACGCGGAGCGGAGCGCAGCACGGTCACTCCAGGTAGAAGCTGCTCTTCACCCCGGCATCACGCATCAGGTCGAGACCGTAACGCCGCAAGGTCTCGATCACCGGTATGGCCCGTTCGCCGCGCTTGGTCAACGCGTACTCCGTGCGGGGCGGAACTTCCGCGTACACCTTGCGCGAGACCAGGCCATGCTTCTCCAGGTCCCGCAATGTGGCCGCCAGCTGTCGGTCGCTGATGTGCGGCATGCTCTTCTTCAGTTCGCTGTAGCGCTGCTTCCCCTTCTTCAGCCGGTACAGCACCGGCGCCTTCCACGTGCCACCTATGAAGGCCATGGCGAACTCGAAGGGGTTGTAGTACACGTGGCCGTCGTGAGTGAAGTCGGGCATGGTGGATCGGATGATCAGATGATGGGACGAAGGGATGATCGGTCCAGCAGCTGAGGTGAATGGTGTGGGTCCGCAGGTCGGCCCGGCAGGGCGTATCAAAGATCGCCGCCAACCCTTGTCCGACACATTACTTACCCAAACGTGAGTACCTCACGGATGGACGCCTGCTGCTGAATATGCTAGTACACGCTGAAGGTTTGCAGCCGCAACAACACAACGCCCCAACGAGCACCATGAGCGCCTCCCTGAACCTCATCGACCCCGCGAAGCCCAAGCGCATCGCCATGATCGCCGCGAACGCATCCACCAGCAAGAAGACCGGCTGGCCCATCGGCTTCTGGTGGGCCGAGCTCACGCACCCCTACTGGGAGTTCGTGGAGAAGGGCTACCAGGTGGACATCTACAGCCCCGATGGTGGCGACCTGATGGCGGACGGCTTCAGCGATCCCGAGCACGAGAGCGGCTACAGCGCGGCCGACATCCTGAGCCTCGGTTTCAAGAAGAGCCCCACCCACGCCGAGCTGGTGAAGAACACCGAGCCCATTAGCGCGATCAAGGTGGCGGACTACGATGCCGTGTTCCTCACCGGCGGGCAGAGCCCCATGTACACCTTCATCGACAACACCGTACTGCACCAGCTCGTGGTGGACTTCCACGAGGCGAAGAAGGTGGTGGGCATCGTATGCCACGCCACCTGCATCCTGTTGAAGGCGAGGACCGCCGATGGCAAGTTGCTGGTGGATGGGAGGACCTGGACGGGCTTCGCCGATGCCGAGGAGCGGTTCGCGGACACCTTCGTGGGCCTGCGCATCCAGCCCTTCTGGATCGAGGCCGAAGCGAAAAAGCTGCCGAACACCAACTTCATCACCGGCGGCATGTTCAAGGCCTTCGCCGTGCGCGATGGCCGCCTGATCACCGGACAGCAGCAGTTCAGCGGTGCCGCCACCGCCCGCATGGTGATCGAGGCCCTGGGCGCCTGAGCCATGATCATCAAACGCCGTTTCGATCCGCTGAAGGTGCTGGGCTATGTGCGCGGCGAGCTCCTGCTGGGGCTCGCTGCCGCCGGGGCCGCCTATGTGCTGCACCGCTATGAGCCCCTGGTGGCGCTGCCGTTCAGCATCGCGGCCACGCTCGGTGGTGCGCTGGCCATCTTCATCGGCTTCCGCAACAATAACGCCTACGCCCGTTGGTGGGAGGCGCGCACGCTGTGGGGCGGCATCGTGAACAGCAGCAGGGTGCTCGCCCGCCTCATCATCACCTTCACGGACAGCCATGCGCATCAGGCCAGCTACGACCCAGCGCGCAGTGCATCCTTCAAGCGCGAGATGGTGTACCGCACCATCGCCTGGGCACATGCCATGCGCCTGCACCTGCGCGGGCAGGGCGACTGGTCCCCGGTGATCGCACTGATCCCGCCCGAGGAACACGACGTGATCGCACAGGCGGCGAACAAACCCAACCTCATCATGCAGGGCATGGGCCAACGCATCTACCGCGCCATGGCCGATGGCACGCTTGGCGGCTTCGACAGCTTCCAGATGGAGGGGCAGTTGCTCGCATTGGCCAACTATCAAGGTGGGTGCGACCGGATCAAGAACACACCCCTGCTCCGGCAATACCACTACTTCACCCGGCTCTTCCTGCAGGTCTTCATCGTGCTGCTACCCTTCTGCCTGGTGGCCGACCTGGAACGCATGGGCATCGGTTGGACCGTGGTGCCGCTTTCCGCGATCATCGGCTTCGTCTTCGCCATCATCGGCAAGGTGGGTGAGGTGAACGAGGATCCCTTCGAGGGCCGCATCACCGATGTGCCGCTCACAGCCATCTGCAACACCATCGAACGCGACCTGCGCGAGCTGCTGGGGGAACGGGAGCTGCCAGCGAAGCTCCGATCGGTGGACGGGTACCTCGATTGAACCATGCGGAAGCTCGTTGTCATCGGCAGCCTTGCGCTATCGACCATGGGACACGCACAGCTCAGCGAAGTGGATACCCTGCGTTGGCAGTACCGCTTCACGGCAACAGGCAACTGGTCCCGGGGGAACGTGGAGCAGTTCATCGTGCTGGGCACTGCGGAAGTGGCGCACGTGAAGGAGCGCTGGGGCTTCAAGAGCGCGTTGAACTACCAGTACGGCACCTTCTTCTACCGGCAGACCCTTGGTGAGGGCATCTGGCGCAACTTCCTCTACCTCAACCCCCGCGCCCGGCTCTATCCCTACCTCATGCTCTGGTACCAGCAGAGCTACCAACGCGGCATCGAGGACCGCACCCAGGTGGGCCCGGGCGTGACCTATGTGCTGCTCCGGAGCAGCGCGCAGGTACTGAAGCTCTCGGTGACCGGCACCTACGAGACCAGCACCTTCCGCACCGCCAGCTACCGGGAGCGTGCAGACCTCACCGATCCCGTCCTGGAGACCTGGCGGCTGACCGGCCGCCTCCATGGCGAGCATCGACTGTTCGATGGGACGCTGCGACTTCAGTACGAAGGCTGGGTGCAGCCGTCCCTCATCGACAGGGAGAACCTGCGCGCGCTCGTGGATGTGGGCCTCAATTTCCCCTTGAAGAAGGGCTTCGCCCTGCGCCAGTCGATCCGCTGGAGCTACGAGAGCGTGGTCCAGCAGCGCAACTCCTCCGAGGACCTCCTTTGGACCTTCGGGATCAGCTACCAGAAACCCTGAACACCATGAGCATGCATGCCTTGAACTGGTTCGAGCTTCCTGCCCTCGACCTCGACCGCGCGTACCTCTTCTACCACTCCATCCTCAACGGCCATGTGCGCATGGGCACCTTCGGCGATGCGCCGCTCGTGCTCTTCGATGTGCCCTTCAAGACCGGAGAGGCGGTGGGCGGCGCGCTGGTGAAGCGAAAAGACCTGAAGCCGACGAGCGACGGCCCGATCATCTACCTCAACTGTTTCGGTAAGTTGGGGGCGGTGGTGAGCCGCGTCGTTCCGGCCGGCGGTCAAGTGCTTGTTCCGGAGTTGAACCTCGGCGCCTTCGGGTACAGCGCGGTCATCATCGACAGTGAAGGCAACAAAGTGGGACTCATCAGCAACGAAGCATGACCATCACGATCATCGGCGCGGGCAACATCGGCGGCACGCTCGCGGAGAAGTGGAAGCCCGCGGGACACGACATCCTCATCGGCGCCCGCAACCCGGGCGACGCGGAGACCTTGACCTGGGCGCAGGGCTTTGGTGCACGCGTGCTTTCCATACCAGAAGCCGTGGACCAGGGCGAGGCCGTGCTGATCGCCACGCCCGGCAAGGTGGTGGTGGACCTGGCCTCATCACTGGACACCGCGTTGCGCGGCAAGCTCGTGATGGACGCCACCAACATGGCCGGTCCGCTCGGCACCGCGCCCGGCTTCGACGCCTTGAGGGGCGCCGGTGGCGATGTGGTGAAGGTCTTCAACTGCACCGGTTGGGAGAACCTGGCCGACGTTCGCTACGGCGATCAGGTGGCTGACATGTTCATGGCCGGCGGCAGCGAAGGCGCGAAGGCGACCGTGCGGGACCTGGTGAAGGCCGTTGGTTTCGCCGATGCGATCGACCTGGGCGGCGATGACAAGGTGCCCATCCTTGAGGGCTTCGCACTGGTGTGGATCGACCTGGCCCTCTTCCAGAAGATGGGTCGAGGCATGGCCTTCAAGCTGCTGCGGCGCTGAGCCCTGTCCGGATACCTTCGTCACCAACACCAACGCGCACATGGATCTCTACCAGCAGGTCTTCGAGAACAACAAGCAGTGGGTGGCCGACAAGCTGGCCATGGACCCGGACTACTTCGACAAGCTCGCCCAGGGCCAGCATCCGGAGTTCCTGTACATCGGCTGCAGCGACAGCCGCGTGACGGCCGAGGACCTCATGGGGCTGCAGCCCGGCCAGGTGTTCATCCACCGCAACATCGCCAACCAGGTGGTGCCGCTCGACGGCAACGTGAACGCGGTGGTGCAATACGCGGTGGAGCACCTGCGGGTGAAGCACATCGTGATCTGCGGGCACTATAACTGCGGGGGCGTGAAGGCTGCCCTCGAGCCGAGCGACATGGGCCAGCTGAACAACTGGCTGCAGACGTTGCGCGACGTGTATCGCCTGCACATGGCCGAGCTCGATGCCATCACCGACGAGCGCGAACGCTTCGACCGGCTCGTGGAGCTGAACGTGCTGGAGCAGTGCATGAACGTGATCAAGCTGGACCACGTGCAGAAGCGCTGGTACAAGGAGCGGCTTCCCATGATACACGGCTGGGTCTTTGATGTGCGGACCGGGCAGTTGAAGGACCTGGGCCTGGACATGGAGAAGGAATTCATGGCCATCCGCAAGGTGTACGACCTGAAACCGGGGACCTGAGCGGTAACCGGCACGAGCTCCCCTTCACCCAGTTCCAGGGCCTGAACGGCACGGCCATCGCACCAGGCAGCTGCAACGCTCCGAGGCACGGTCGCCGATCCGTTGCGCTTAGGCATCTTTGCCCTACGCAACGCCCCTCCCATGTCCAGCATCTCCAGCAACAAGGCCCCTGAGCCTGTCGGCCATTACCCCCATGCCCGCCGCGTGGGCGACCTGCTCTTCCTCAGCGGCGTGGGCCCACGCGAACGTGGCACGAAGAAGATCCCTGGGGTTGAACTGAACGCCGATGGGACCATCGCCTCGTACGACATCGAAACCCAGGTGCGCAGCGTGTTCCAGAACGTGCGGTGGATCCTGGAGGACAGCGGCAGCAGCTGGGAGAAGATCGTGGACGTGACGGTCTACCTCACCAACATGAAGGACGACTTCCCCACCTACAACCGGCTGTGGAAGGAGTACTTCGAAAAGGACCCGCCTTGCAGGACCACGTTGGAGATCAATTGCCTGCCCACACCGATCGCCATTGAGCTGAAGGTGATCGCAACCGTGTGAGAGGCGACCACGGATGGATAGGATGAATACAGCTGACCTTCGCTGTGGCATCCTCGGTGCGGTGTTCCTGCTGAGCGCCTGCACCACGAACCGCATCAACGGACCGGGCACGCGCGATACGGTGCAGCTCCCACGCACCGGCGTCCTTCACTTGCACGCGACCTACACGGCGCCCTACTGCGGCGGTGCGGACCCCGGGCCGGAGGGCATGCCGCGCCCGGAACCGTGGTCCGGCGCCATGTTCCTGCGGCCCGCCAAGCCGGACAGCACCGGCGCCATGGCGCGCAACGAGCTGTCGGTGCCGGTCGCGGATACCATCCGCACCGACCGCACAGGCAACGGGTACCGCACGCTGAAGGCCGGTACCTACCTGCTGCTCGACGCGGACCGCGTGAACGACACGCGCTACCAGCAGCTGTTGAGGGACCACGCCAAGCCGGCGTTGTACACCGAGCCAATCGACAAGGCCTGCCTGGACCGTTGGTTGCATGGACCCTTCGGTGTGATCACGGTCCGCGGTGGCGATACCACGCATGTGGACCTTCCCCTGTTCGACCAATGTCCGTGGTACAACACGCCGTGCGTGCATTACCACGGGCCGTTGCCGCCGTGATCCCACACTTGCGCAACGCTGCCCATGCGGTCCGCTTAGCGCAACAGATCCCTGCACCGCGCGCATAACCGGCGTCCCGCACCATCGACCGTGCTCATGCGTTCCACGGCGTCGCGCATCACACATAGTGTGTCGGCGCAGTGCGGCAGGCCGCGCGTGTGTCCCACTTCGTGCACAACGACCTTCGCCAGCCGGGCGAAGAGCGTGCCACCTGCGCCCAGCCGGAATGTGCTCACCACGCAGGATGGACCGCCCATGTACCCCAACCCGTAGATGCCGAAGTCGCGGTATCGGGCGACCGGCTCCTTGACCTTACCCTCTGCGTCGTACTTCGTGATGCTGATGTCCTGGTCGGTAACGCCCACGATGAGGTCCACGCTATCGGGC
>JAEUSV010000138.1 GCA_016788485.1 Flavobacteriales bacterium | reverse complement strand
CCCGTGGCCAGGTCGTGCGGGTCGCCCTGCGTGAGGTAGTCGGCGAAGCGGTAGTGGCGGATCTCCTGCACCACGTCGATGCCGTTCACCTGGCCGTTGAGGTCCACCGTGCCCACGTTGAAGAAGACCTGCGCCACCAGCCGCGGCGAAACGGCCATCACACGCGGGTCGCGCTCCATGGCCTGCATGATGGCCTCGGCATTGCGCAGCCGCGGCAGGTCGTCCTTGGGCTTCACGGAGCGGACGAAGTGGTGGGTCGGTGGAAAGTCGGTGCCCACATGCTCCTCGTAGTCCACGTCGATCGGCTGCTTCGGCGAGGCCTGCAGCTCGTTGTAGAGGCGCACGTGCGGGGTGCGGTTCAGGATCAGCCCGTCGAGCAGGTCGTTCAGCCCGTTCATGAAACCGAGCAGCGCCACGAACATGGTGATGCTGAACATGACGCCCACGGCCGCCACGATGCTCTGCCGCAGCTTGGCGCGCAGTAGGGTAAGGGCGATGGTGAGCAGCAGCTTCATGCTGTGCTACGGCTTGTACAGGTCCGTGTCGGCGGTGATGCCTTCGAGGATCTCCACCTTCTCGAGGTCGCGCGCACCGGTGCGCACCTGCACGCGCTCGTCCGGCGCGGTGAGCACGTAGTCTCCGGGTAGGAGGTACGCGGCGGGGATGGTGAGCGCGCTCTCCTTGGTGCGCAGCACGATGTTGGCCTCGGCGGTGAGGTTGGGGTAGAGCTGTGGGGGTGTCCGCTTGAAATGTGCCTCCACCTTGAAGGTGCGCGAGCGCGGGTCCATGAGCGGGATGATGCGGGTGACTTCGGCCTCGAAGGCGGTGCCGTCGTAGCTGTCGAGCGTGATGAAGGTCTGTTGCCCGGGCTTCACCAGACGGATGTCGTACTCGTCGACCTCGAGCTCCAGGTACAGGTCGGTGGCGCTGCCGAGCACGGCGATGGCCTTCTGCGGGGTGGCCAGCTCACCGGGCTCCACCAGCAGGTCGTACACCACCCCGGCGATGAGGCTGCGCGGCGTGCGGTCGTCGTTGCCGGCGCTGCTGATGGCGGCGTTGTTGCGGGCCACCTCCAGCTCGGTGCGCAGGCGGTCGCGCGTTTCCTGCAGCGCCTTCACGGCGCGGGTGTAACCGGCCCGGCTCGTGGTGAAGGCCAGTTCGCGCTGGTCGAGCTCGTTGCGGCTGCCGATCTGCTGCGCCCACAGGGCCTTCTGGCGCGCGTAGTTGGTGCTGTCCACGGTGTAGCGGTCGCGCGCCTGCTCCACCGCCTCGCGCAGCTGGGTGAGCACCGGCCCGCTGTCGGCGGCGTTCTGCTCCAGCAACCGCACCTGGGCGGAGCTGATGCGGGCGCTGGCCCCGGCGGTGCGGTCGTCGATGCGCACCAGGGGTGTGCCGGCGGCGATGGTGTCGCCCTCCTTCACCAGCAGCGCCATCACCGTGCCGGTGACCGTGGGGTACACCTGGTACTGGCCGGCGGCCTTCACGATGCCGCTGGCGTAGACGCTCTCGGTGATGGGCCCCACCGTGGGGCGGATGGTCTCCTGCTTGCGTCCGCAGCCGAGCGCGAGGAGCAGCAGCGCGGGGAGCAGGCGGCCCGGGAAGGGCAGGGGTGCGGTTCGGATCACGGGGCAAAGCTACCGACCCATCCGCCTGGCCGCCTGTCGACCGTCAGGTGCGGCTCAGGGTAGCGCGATCACCTTGGCGTCGCCCTTGTCGTTGATCCACACGTGCTTGATGATCTCCTTGACCTCCTTCTTGTTGTCGGCGAAGGCCTCGGGCAGCTGGCAGGTGAGGGTGAGGTTGTAGGTGTACTGCACCGGCGGCTCGGTGATCTCGGCGTGCAGCACGATGTCGAAGTTGCCGTAGGGCACCTTGTTGTAGAACAGCGTCTGCGGACGGCGGATGTCGTTCACCACCTGGCCCTTGCGGCGGCTGTTCAGCGAGCTCTGGGTGCGCGTCTGGTAGGTGGTGTAGCGGTCGAGGGGGAAGTAGGCCCCGTTCTTCTCGGCCCCGGTGCGGTGGCTCTCCTTGATCTTCAGCCCCAGCTTGTCGAAGTTGTCGAGCTTCTGCTGCAGCAGCCTGGTGGCGAACATGCGCAGGGTGTCGTAGCAGGCGCTCTGCTTCTCCACGAAGAAGTCGACCTTCACCAGGTCGTAGATCTCCTCCTTGGCGGCCGCGGTCACCAGCTTGTCGAGCACCCGCGCATCGGTGAACCGGATGTGGATGTTCTTCTGGATCTCGAAGCCGGCGGGCACCTCCTGGTAGGTCTTGCTGAAGAGCTTGCGCGTGGTCTCCAGCTCATACACGGGCACGAAGGAGAGCATGTCGGTGAACACGTCGCTCTCCTTCACGCCCACCTGTTCCACGCGGCGCATCACCCCGTTCACGCGGGCGTTCATCAGGCTGTCGGCCTCCTCGGCGGTCTGGCCCAGCTGCGTCACGTGGAAGATGGCCAGGTAGCTGTCGGCCGTGGCGTTCATCATGGCGTTCACCTCCAGCACGAGCATGTTGCCCTGCACGGTGGCCTTCACGGGCTGCTCGGCCTGCTGGAAGAAGATGCGGCTGTTGCTCTCGTACATGAGGTTGCCCATGGCCTGGGGCCGGGCGTGCAACGCGAGAAGGACGGCCGCGGAACAGGCGGCGAGGGTGCGGAGGATGCGCATGGCGATCGGTGTTTAGCCGATCGGTACAGTCCAGCGGCGGATCGGTTCAGCGCGTCAGCGCTTCTTCTTGTACGCGCCCGCCTTCCAGGCCTGGATGAACTGCGCCCAGGCGATGGGGTTCATCAGGTTCACCGTGGGCACGGTGCCCTGGTTGTAGATCTTGGTGGCATCGAGCATGGCCAGGCTCTGGTAGCTGCCCGTGGGGTCGGGCGGCATGTCCTCCATGCGCTGCATCATCTGGGCCGGGCTCAGGTTGTGCAACGCCCGCAGGTAGTCGTCCTCGGCGAGCTCCATGTTCAGGAAGGCGTCTGCGAACTGTTCACGCGTGGGCCAGGGGTACACGTTGGCCGTCCCCAGCATGATGGTGTCCGGGTACAGCTGGTGGATCATGGAGTACTTGTTCTCCGGGAGTTCCACCGGCACCACGAACTGGCTGCGCTTGAAGCCCACCGCCGCGAACTGCAGCGTGTCGCCCTCCTGCGCCACGAAGCTGAAGTAGCCGTACACGTCGCTCACCGTGCCCCGGTAGCTCCCTTTCACCATGATGCTCGTGAAGGGCACGGGCTCCAAGCTGTCGCCGGTCACCACCACCCCGCTGAACTGGATGAGGTCGCGCTGGGCCGTGGTCACCGGTCCCTGGGCCAGCAGGCCTGCGGCGGTGATCAGCGCAAGGAGGAGGAGCGGGAGGCGCATGGCACAAAGGTAGTGGGTGGGCGTGGCGGCACCCTGACAAAGGGCATGCCTGGAACGCCATATCACCGCCAGCGCGTACGTTGGAGGCGAAATGATCCACCTGCGCACCTGGCTGAAGCGCGGCCTGCTCCTGGGCATGGTCGGTGCCATCATGGTGGCCGGCCTCACTTGGAACGCGGTAAGGCTGGTGTTCCAGGCCTCGGAATCACGGATCGTGTCGGTCGCCCATGCGCGGCCCGCCACCGCGGCCATCGTGCTGGGCTGCCGGGTGAACGGTGAAACGGTGTCGGGCTGCCTGGAGGAACGGCTGACCACGGCGCTGGAGCTCTACACCACGGGGCGGGCACAGCGCCTGCTGCTGAGCGGCGACCATGGCACGCGTGGCTATGACGAGGTGAACGCCATGATGGACTGGCTGGTGGCGCACGGGGTGCCGCAGGCGCACATCTTCCTGGACCATGCGGGGTTCGACACGCACGACACCATGGTGCGTGCCCGGCGCGTGTTCGCGGTGTCCGATGCCCTGGTGGTGAGCCAGGCCTTCCACCTGCCCCGTGCTGTGTACCTGGCGCGGGCCGCGGGTATCGCGGCCACCGGCGTGGCGGCGGACCCGCCGCGCGGCAGTGTGTGCCGGGGCAGCAAGGTGCGCGAGCCGCTTGCTTGCCTCAAGGCCTGGATCGATGTATCGGCCGGGACCGGCCCGCGGCACCTGGGGCCATCGATCCCGATCACCGGATCGCCGTGCGCCAGCTACGACCGTGCCTCGGACAAGGCCGGCTGCCGCTGATCACCAGGGATAGGCCGCGTGGGCGGCGCGCAGTTCCGCCGCATGGGCCTCGATCCACGCCCGGGCGGCCTGGGCATCGTTGGCCTGCACAGCGGTCACCAGCGGATGGGTGAGGGGCGAGGCGCCCACCAGCCGGTGAAGCACCCAGCGGCCGCGGTCGGCCTGGCGTTCGAGCGTTGCACCGTCGTGCACATCCCCCTTCAGCGTGAGCGCGCGCCAGGCGTACTGCCCCGCGAAGGCCAGCACGTAGCGCAGCCTGCCGGCGCGGTGGTGCCCGAAGGCATCCGCCTGGGGCAGGTGGCCCACCTCATGGGCCAGGTGGCTCAGCCAGTGCCAGGTGCTGCACAGGGAGCCATCGCCGCGTGCATGCGGGCCTTCGGCGCTGAACCAGTTGCCCGTGAAATGGATGGTGCGCCCCAAGGCGATGGCACCCCCGCCGCGCGCTTTCCGGTACCAGGGAACGCGCAGCCAGTGGTCGCTCCGGCGTGCCACCCGGCAGGCGGCCAGCTGCGCGGCGGGCACACGGGATACGGCCTCCAGCACCACCAGGGCGGCCGCCTGCAGCCCACCGTCCGGCCGCAGCGGCCGAACGTTGCCGAACACGCTCATGCCCGGATCAGAATTGGATGTCGTTGGTGCTGAAGAAGAACACCACCACGCGCTCCACCATGACCCCGAAGGCGGTAAGGATGAGCATGAGGCTCACCTCGGCCACAGGACCATAGATGCTCATCTCGCGCTTCTTCTGCCGCCACTGGTCGGTGGTCATTCCTCGGCGGACCATCCCGCCGGGCTTGTCCATCTCGTTCAACGGGCAGCTGTCCCAGAACCCGATCACCACAGGCTCCATGGCCTTGCGCACCTCGGGGCTGGCCGCCAGCGAGGCCGGGTGGGGGATGGGGGCGTGCGGGTCACGCTCGGTCGTAACGGTCTCCTCGGGCGTCACCGCCTGCCCGGCGTCCGCCTTTCGAGGCACCAGATGCTCCGTTCGCAGTAGTCCTTGGCGGTTCATTCGAGGCTTTGCGCGCAGGCCGAAAGTAGCGCTGTGTGGCGCCTGTGGTCAACGGTGCCCGAGCTTATGACGAACGTATGATCGTTGGTCGGGCCTCAGGGATGACGCACGAGCCTCAGCCCGGTTGCTCAGCGGTCCATGGTGACCCAGAGGATGGCCACCCGTTCCATCAGGATCGCCATCATCGTCAGGAAGAGCATGATGCCCATCTCGGCTGCCGGGGCGTCGAAGAGCCGTGGGACCTTGTAGGCCGGCCGGTCCTTCGGGACCACCACCACCTGGGGACCCGGCGCGCGCTGCTCTTCGAGCGGCACGTTGTTCCAGAAGCCCACTGCGCCGGACGCCGCGATCACCCTTTCCCCATGAACCAGAGGATCGGTGTGCGTGCTGGGTTCTTCGCGCGGTGGCATGGGACGTCGGGAGACGCCCTCAAGATAGCGATGATCCCTTTTCCCTCAGGTCAGCGTTCGAACCTGAACGTGTAGGTGGCCTTGTTGCCCCGCTCGTCGGTGGCCTCGACCTTGAGGTCGCGGCTGCCCTTGCCTTCGCTGTGGCCATCGAAGGTGTGGCGCAGGGTCTTGGTCTTCGGCTCGTACTCCAGCAGGATCCAGGAGCCGTCCAGCGTGCCCGACCATTGTTCCATCCCGGTCAGGTCGTCCTGGACCTTCAGGCTGAACGAGGCTCGTCCGCGCATGTCGGCCTTCAGGTCGAGGGGGGTGATCTTCGGGGGCACGGTATCGCCCATCACGGTGTAGCTGCCGAAGGCCTTCACCTTGCCGGTGACCCAGCCATTGGCGTAGTGGCCCCCGTGGGTGGACACCGCTCCGTTGGGGGCGATGCGCGCCAGCACCAGCTTGTCCGTGCGCGTCGTGCCCGCCGGCACTTCCAGCGCGAGCTCGCACGCCACGTGCAGGGGCTCGGCGGGGGTGTGCACCACATGCACCGGGGCAACGGACCGTGCCATCCTTGGCTTGGAGCCGTAGGTCGCCATAATGTCCTGGTACAGCGCGTTGGGCGGCAGGGTGAAGCGCATGCCCGGGCGGGCCAGGACATGCTCCCGGTCGTGCCGCACCGCTTCGCCCACATGCTGGGTGCGGGGCCAGCCCTGGGCCTCGCCGAGGGGAGGGCCCTGCAGGGTGAAACGGAGCACGCTGGCGTTGCCGTTGGCGTCGGTGACCTTGAACCGCACCTGGCGTTGTTGGCCGGGTACCACCAGGATGCGCCCCATGGCCGGCTCGCTGCCATACACCTCGAGCTTGTTGTTGGGCAGGCGGTAGCAGCGGTTGTAGTTCAGGTCGTTCAGCTTGAAGAGCGCGAAGTCGATGTAGGCGTTGCAGTATCGCTGCAGGCCGAAGTCCACCTCGTCGAGCCGGCAGGAGTACGTGGGCATGCCGTCCACCCACAGCTCGATCGAGCGGATGCCGCAGCTGTTGCCGCTGTTGTCGTACCGGTCGATCACGTTGAGGCTGAGGCCCACGTTGCCCAAGGCCTTGGCGCTGAGGCCTTCCTTGAGCACGTAAACCGAGTCGGATCGGACCAGGGCCAGGCCACGCGCCGAACCCGGGTAGGGGGCGATGCGTGCGGCAGAGTCCAGCGGGTCCACGCGCAGGCCCAGGAGCAGGGGGGGCGTGGAGTCGGGCAGTTCGATGCCATGGGCCTCGGGGTCGAGGGCGTGCTGATCGCCGGTGCGCCGAACCTCGAAGTGGAGGTGGGGGGCGGTGCTCCCCCCGGTGTTGCCGCTCAGGGCGATCACTTCGCCGGCCTTCACCGGTATGGCCCCTTTCTCGGGGGTGATGTCAATGCTGTAATCCCGGGCGCGGTATTGGGCCTCGAGGCAGGCCTGGCCGACGGGGCCTTTCAGTTCCTTCAGGTGCCCGTAGACGGTGGTGTACCCGTTGGGGTGGTCGATGTAGACCGCCTTGCCATAGCCCCACGGGCTGATCTTGATGCGCGACACCCAGCCATCGCCGGCCGCCTTCACCGCCTTGCCCTCGACCCCCTGGGTCTTGAAGTCGAGGCCGGAGTGGAAGTGGTCGCTGCGCAGCTCCATGAAGTTGCCCGACAGTTCCAGCGGGATGTCCAGTGGGGGGAGGAGGCCTGCTCCGGGTGTTTGGGCGTAGCTGTAATTTGAAGTCAATAAAATCATCAGGATCAATGACTTGATCCTTCTTGATCCAAGTTGGTCAACACCCGCAGGGGTGAGGTTCCGGCGCACGTTCATGGTCGGTCGCAAGCTAGAAGGCGGGCCGGGGCGGGGTTGTTCGCTGGTGCGTTTCCGATCAACACGCTGGGGTTCAAACAAATTGTGTGCAGGGCTTGGGGAGGCCGTTATCTTTGGAGCGGACCGTGGAACGGTTCTACCTGAACGAAGCATGAGCGACCTTGCGAGCCGGATACGTGCCGTACACCTGCAAGTGGCCCGCCTGGTGGCGGAGCGCGATGGGTGGCGGAAACGGGTGGCTGCCATGGAGCACGAGCTGCGGGAGCATCACCGGAACGTCGAGGTGCTCCAGGCCCGCATCGCTGAGCTCGAACGGGAGAACGAGGTCCTTCGAGTGACCCGGCCGGCGCAAATACAACGCCCTGAGGGTCAAGTGGAAGCAAAGCAACGGATCGACGAGCTCGTGAGTGAGATCGATCGCTGTCTGGCGTTACTGACGCATTGACCGATGAGCGAGCAAAAGAGCACCGACGAACTTTCGATCCGCATCGAGCTGGCCGGGCGGGCCTACCCCCTTTCCATCCATAAGGAGGAGGAGGCGAACATCCGCAAGGCCGTGCAGGAGTTGAACGACAGCATCGCCCGCTTGAAGCAGCATTACCCGCTGACCGACAAGCAGGACCTGTTGGCCATGGCGGCCTTGGAGGTGACCACGCGCGCGTTGAACAGCGCGGCACCCCAGCAGCAGACCGACGCCCTCGCCGAACTGGCCGAGATCGAACGGTTGCTGGAAGGCCTCCGCTCCTGAGCCCGATCCCGCTTCCATCGAAGGCCCCAGGGTCCGCTTAAATACAGTGGACGAATGGACCTTACCAGCATTTTGATCGGAGTCCTGGCCGGCGTGGTCGGCGGGGGCGCCGTGGTGTACCTGCTCCTCAACAGCGTGATGAAGAAGCGCCGCGACGGGCTGTTGAAGGAGGCCGAGGCGGAGGCCGAGGCGGTCAAGAAGGAGAAGATGGTGCAGGCCAAGGAGAAGTTCCTGCAGCTCAAGGAAGAGCACGAGAAGCATGTGCGCGACCGTGAGAAGCAGCTCCAACAGGGTCAGGAGAAGATCAAGCAGCGCGAGTCGCAGCTGAGCCGGCAGCAGCAGGACCTTGCGAACAAGGAGAAGCAGGTGGACGGCCTGAAGCGCGACCTGGAGCAGAAGCTGAGCGGCATCGACCGTCGCAAGGAGGAGGTGGAGAAGATGCACCAGAAGCAGGTGGCCATGCTGGAGAAGGTGGCCAACCTCAACGCGGACGATGCCAAGAAGCAGCTGATGGACAGCCTGCGCGACGAGGCGCGCACCGCTGCCATGGCCCACATCAAGGAGGTGACCGAGGAGGCCAAGCTCCAGGCCAACAAGGAGGCCAAGCGCATCGTGATCCAGACCATCCAGCGGGTGGCCACCGAGCACGCCATCGAGAACAGCGTGAGCACCTTCCACATCGAGAACGACGATGTGAAAGGCCGGATCATCGGGCGCGAGGGCCGGAACATCCGCACCCTGGAGGAGGCCACCGGCGTGGAGATCATCGTGGACGACACCCCCGGCGCCATCATCCTCAGCTGCTTCGACCCCGTGCGCCGCGAGATGGCGCGCCTGGCCCTGCACCAGCTGGTGAAGGACGGACGCATCCACCCCGGCCGCATCGAGGAGATCGTGGCCAAGACCAAGCGCCACCTCGAGGAGGAGATCATCGAGACCGGCAAGCGCACGTGCATCGACCTGGGCATCCACGGGCTGCACACCGAGCTCATCCGCATGGTGGGCCGCATGAAGTACCGCAGCTCCTACGGCCAGAACCTGCTGCAGCACAGCCGCGAGGTCGCCAACCTCAGCGCCATCATGGCCAGCGAACTGGGCCTGAACCCCAAGACCGCCAAGCGCGCCGGCCTGCTGCACGACATCGGCAAGGTGCCCGACGAGGAGCCCGAGCTGCCGCACGCCCTGCTGGGCATGAAGCTGGCCGAGAAGTACGGCGAGAAGCCCGATGTGTGCAACGCGATCGGTGCCCACCACGACGAGATCGAGATGACCACCCTGTTCTCGCCCATCGTGCAGGCCTGCGACGCCATCAGCGGTGCCCGTCCCGGCGCCCGCCGCGAGGCCGTGGAGCAGTACATCCAGCGCCTCAAGGACCTCGAGAGCCTCGCCATGAGCTACCAAGGCGTGTCGAAGGCATTCGCCATCCAGGCCGGCCGTGAGCTGCGCGTGATGGTGGAGAGCGACCGGGTGACCGACCAGGAGGCCGATTCCATGAGCATGAGCATCGCCGAGCGCATCCAGAACGAGATGACCTACCCCGGCCAGGTGCGCATCACCGTGATCCGAGAGAAGCGGAGCGTGTCGGTGGCCAAGTGAGCCTTGCGATACCATGAACAAGGGGGCGGCGCTGGCCGCCCCTTTTCTTTGCGCCATGTCCACCCCGCCCGACCTGAAGGCCGTCCTGCAATGGGAGGTGCGCAGCTGGTCGCGTGCCCTGCCTTTGTGGGAGCGCCACCTGCCGACGCACAGGCCCGCGTTGGCGCTGGGCATCGGCGAGCGCGAGGGCGGCCTCAGCCTCTGGCTGGCGTCGAAGGGGTTGGCGGTCACCTGCACCGACCTGCGGCCGTTCCCGGCCACCACGCGCGAGCTGCATGCCGCGCACGGCCTCGTGGACCGCATCACCTACGCCCAGGCCGATGCCACGGCCCTGCCCTTCTCCGAGGGGGCCTTCGACGTGGTGGTGTTCAAGAGCGTGATCGGGGCCTTGGGCACCAAGGAGCGGCAGGCGCTCGCCGTGCGCGAGATGCACCGGGTGCTCAAGCCCGGCGGGGTCCTGCTCTTCGCGGAGAACCTGCACGGCAGCCCACTGCACGGGTGGTTGCGCAAGCGCTTCGTGGCGTGGGAGAGCTATTGGCGCTACCTGGACCCGGTGGGTGACCGCGACCTCTTCGCACCGTTCGCTGCGCTCCACGACGCCACCACCGGCGTGATCGCCAACCTGGGCCGTTCCGAACGCCAGCGCGACCTGCTGGCCCGCGTGGATGCCATGCTGTCCCCCTTGGTGCCGGCCACCGCGCGTACCATCTGGTATGGCGCCGCGCTCAAGGCCCGATCGTGAAGAACCTCGCCCGTTCCAAGGCTCCGGGCCGGAGGCGCCTTCTACCTTAGCCGCCCTCTTCCCATGACGGACCGTGCCACATCACCAGTCCTGCTCACCGGAGGTGCGGGCTTCATCGGCTCGCACGCCTGTGAGGCCTTGCTGGCCGCGGGGCGCCGGGTGCGGTGCTTCGACAACTACGCCACCGGGAAGAGGGACAACATCGCGCACCTGCTGGGCTCCGATGGCTTCGAGCTCGTGGAGGGCGACCTGCGTGATGCCCGTACCGTGGCCGCGGCGATGCAGGGTTGCGCGCAGGTGGTGCACCTGGGCGCCCTCGGTTCCGTGCCCCGCTCCATCGCCGACCCCCTGGCCAGCGAGGCGGCCAACCTCACCGGTTTCCTGCACGTGCTGGAGGCCGCCCGGCACCTGGGCGTGGACAAGGTGGTCTTCGCGAGCAGCTCCAGCGTGTACGGCGATTCCCCTGTGCTGCCCAAGCGCGAGGGGGCCGAGGGCGCCCCGCTCTCGCCCTACGCGGTGACCAAGGCCATGGACGAGGTCTACGCCGCGCTCTACGGCAGGCTGTTCGGCGTGCGCACCATCGGCCTGCGCTTCTTCAACGTGTTCGGTGAGCGCCAGGACCCCAGCGGCCCCTATGCCGCGGTGATCCCCCGCTTCATCCTGGCCCTGCTCCGCGGCGAGCGCCCGGTGGTGCACGGCGATGGGCGACAGACCCGCGACTTCACCTATGTGGCCAACGCGGTGCAGGCGGTGGTCGCGGGTCTGGATTGCTCCGATCCCGGGGCAGTTGGCCGTGTGTTCAACATCGCGCTGGGCCGTTCCACCGAGCTACGCGACGTGCTCGCCCACATCCAGCAGCGGCTGGCCCAGCGCGTGCCGTCCATCGCCGACATCGTCCCCGAGCATGGCCCTGACCGTCCCGGCGATGTGCGCGCCTCCCTGGCCGACATCACGTTGGCGCGCCAGGTGCTGCGCTACGAGCCGAAGGTCGACCTCTGGCAGGGGCTGGACCGCACCATCGACGCTTACGCGGGCTAGGCCACGTTGCAGGTTCAGTTGCCCCAGAGCACGGCCAGCGTGATCGCCGCGCCCGTCATGAGCAACAGGGTAAGCCCTCCCAGGATGTTCGACCAACGCCTGTTCACCTGGTCGCCCATGATACCGGGCCGGTTGCACAGGTGCAGCATCACCGCGATCAGCACGGGTGCTGTCAGCCCGTAAAGCACGGCGGTCCAGAGCAGCGCCTGGATCGGTCCGATGCCGAACTGCTCCAGCGACAGGCCCAGCCCGATCGAGACCACCATGGTGAGGTAGAAGCCCTTCGCCTCGTGGAACTTGCGGTCAAGCCCTTCCTCCCAACCGAAGGTCTCCGCCAGCATGTAGCTCAGCGATCCGGCGAGCACCGGAATGGCGAGCAGCCCTGTGCCCAGGATGCCGCAGGCGAAGAGCGCGTACGCCATGTCCCCGGCCAACGGACGCAAGGCCTCGGCGGCCTGCTCCACCGTGCTGATGTCGTGCGCGCCGGCATGGAACAGCACCGTGCCGGTGGCAAGGATGATGAAGAAGAAGACCACGTTGGTGAGCAGCATGCCCAGCCGCACGTCGGTGCCCATGGCGGCGATGATCCGCTTGTCCACCACAAGGTGGCGCTGGTGCACCTCTTCCACTTCCATGCTCGCCTGCCAGAAGAAGAGGTAGGGGCTGATGGTGGTGCCCAGGATCCCCACGAGCGCCATGAAGTACGCGGGAGAGGCCTCCACATCGGGCCACACCGAGCGCACAACGGCCTCGCGCCAGTCCGTGGTGGTGAGGAAGGGGATGAGGATGTAGCTGAACAGCGCGATGCACAGCCACTTCAGCACCGTGGCGATCTGCCGGTAGTTCCACACGATGAGCGCGGTGACCAGCAGCACGGAGATGGCCACGCTGGCCAGGAAGGAAGGGATGCCCGGGGCCATCATGTGCACCACGGCCCCCATGCTCGCGATGTCGGCGCCGATGTTGAGCGTGATGGCAGGAAAGCTCAACAGCAGGATCAGGGCGGTGACCCACCGTGGGTAGTGTCTGCGGATGTTGCCCATGAGCCCGGTACCTGTCACCAGACCGATGCGGGCGCTCATCTCCTGCATGGCCACCATCAGGGGATAGGTGGCGAGGGCCGTCCACAGCAGCTTCGGCCCGAAGCGCGCGCCCGCCTGCGAATAGGTGGCGATGCCGCTGGGGTCGTCGTCGCTGGCGCCGGTGATCAGCCCGGGGCCCAGCTTCCTCCAGAACTTCCGGAACCTGCTGGTCATGTCCTGCAAAGGTCGTTGCGTTCGCCGGGCAGCGGATGCGTTCGGTCAGCCTTGCCGTAGCGGTGTTGCGTGACCACCTCAGGCGCGATCAGGTGCCGGTGGCGTCGCTCCCCAGGTTCCAGGCCACGATGGTGCGGTCATCGCCGGCGGTGAGCAGCACCTCGCCGAGCCAGTGCAACGCGTTCACGCTATGTTGATGGCCGCCGGCCGGCCTGTCCAACCGTGCCACGGGGGCCAGGGTGGCCGCGTCCCAGAGCTTGGCGTGCTTGTCGCGCCCTGCCGTGGCCAGCAGCGCCCCGCCCGGGCCGAAGGCCAGCTGGTAGATGGCAGCCTTGTGGGCGGGGATCGCGAGCACCGGACGGAACGCCTCGGTGGTGCTCCAGATGCGCAGGTGGCCGTCCTTGCCGCCGGTGACGAGCACGGGCTTGGTGGGGTGGAAGGCGGCGCACAAGGCCCCGCCCTCATGGGCCTGCAGCGTATGCAGTTCGTTGAGGTGCGTGGTCTCGAGCACGCGCACGGTGCCATCGCCTGCGGCCACCGCCAGCAGGGTGCCCTCCGCGTTCACGGCAAGGCCACGCAGCTTCGCGTCACAGAGCGGGATCTGGCGTTCGACGGCCAACGACGGGCTATGCGCGAAGCAGGCCAGCCGGCCATCGCCCGCGGCGCAGACCAGCCTGCCGCCGGGGAGCAGGGTCTGGGCGTAGAGGCCCCGTTGCAGCACCTGCAACACCTGCACCTCCGCGCGCAAGGCCAGGTCCACACGGTGCAGGTTGCCATTGGCATCGCCGATGAGCAGCTGGCGATCGGTGCCGGCGTACAGCAGGCTGTACACGGGCAGCCCCACGTTCACCAGGGCCTGGCCGGTGTCGGGCCGCGCGAGGTCCCATTCCACCACGTGGCCATCGCCACCGGCGCTGAGGAAGGTGCCCGGACGGGGGCCTTCCGCCAGGGCGTACACCGCGCCGGTGTGGCCGGTGAACCGGGCGAGGACCGAGGGGCTCATGCCGCGAAGATCCTGCACGCGATCATGCGCCGGTGATCCGGAGCCCGATGAGGGCCACCAGAAGCATGGCGAGGAATCCGATCCGCAGGCCGTGGCTCGGCTCGTTGTAGAACACGATGCCGATCACCGAGGTGCCGAAGATGCCGATGCCCATCCACACCGCGTAGGCCGTGCCCAAGGGGATCGTCTTGATCGCCTTGCTGAGGCAGAAGAAGCTGATGAGCGAGCAGGCCAGGAACAGCGCCGCGTAGCGCAGGTCCTTGAAGCCGTTGCTGAGCTTGAGGAAGGTGGTGAAGCCGATCTCGAAGATGCCGGCAAGCAGCAGGTAGGTCCAGGCCATGCCGCAAGGTACCCGGCCCCGCTCGCTCGTGGCGGGCGGGGCCGGGGCAGGGTGTCAACGGCGGGCTGTTCAAGCGGCTCACAGGCGCGCCTCCAGCTCCTTGCGCAGGTCATCGGCCCCGATGGGCTCCAGGTGCAGGTCCACGTTGAGCTTCTCGCTGATGGTGATCTCCTGCATGGCCAGGTGCGGCCTGCCGTCGCGGTACGCCGTGGCCAGCACGATGGCCTTCACGCCCACGGGCAGCTTCATCGGCTCGAAGTCGCCGTGCGAGAAGCTGTAGGAACCGTTCTTCATCTCGTAGCCGGGCAGGAACATGCCGTGGCTCTTCACCACCATGCTGATGCTCACGTCGCCGACCTCCTTGTTGTCGATGCGCGTCACGATGTCCACGGGCCTGCTGCGCTTGTCGTACATCAGGCGGTCGATGTTCGCCCAGCCGAGCTGTTTCACCTGGAAGATGTAGTTGGCGGCGGGGTCCACCTTGAACTGGTTCGTGCCTTTCATGGCCTGTGCCGGTGCTTGTCCACCGCTCTTCCGGTTCATGGCCATGGCCTCGTCCCAGCTCTTCGCGCCTTCCTGCATGGTCCAGCCATTGCCATGCATCGTATCACCGGGGGTGAGGATCACGGTCTCGCCCCCGGCCATCACCATGCTGTCCTTCGTGATCATCAACCCGTCGCCGGACCAAACGATGTCCATCAGGTCGTTCTGCATCGCCTTCGGCATGGCCTCCCAGCTACGGTACTCCTCCAGGCGGATCCAGGCGTTGCTGCTCAGGTCCGTAAGGGCGAAGTTGAGGTCCACGACCGCTCCATCGGGCGCTTGATCGACCGAGGTCTGGCCGGTTGCCGGCGCGATCAACGCCTGCGGCGCCTGCCATTCCACGCTGTTCCCCGTCACTTCACCCGGGAAGTACTTCATGCCGCTCTTCGCTCCGCGGGTGGGAATGGCCATGTCGATGCGCTTGTCCTCCGCCAGGGCCAGGGACTCGCCGTTCGCGCGGGCCTCGAGGCAGAACGAACCGCCGCTCTCCAGGGCCTTCCCCTGATACACCGTGACCATGTTGCCGCACACGAAGTCCACCGGCTTCAGCACCTCGCGCAGTTCAAGCTGCACGGCGCCTTTCACGGTCCGGCCGCGGGCGTCCACGAACGCGTTGGCGGGCACCTTCACCGTGCAGCCGCCCTTGCTGTGGAGCAGGGTGTCGCGCTCGGCGCGTAGGCTGAATCGCTGGGCGGGGATGTTCTCCGGCGACTGGAGCGCCTGCTTTGCCGGGGCAGTGGCGGCCTTGGTGCGCACCGGTGCCGATCTCGCTGTGATCGCGGTGGCCGCCGGTGTGGGCTTGGCGGTGGTGGTCACCGTGGTCTGCTGCGCGGTGGAGGCGTGTGCGGTGACCTGCACAGGTCGCGGTGCAGTGGTGCTGCGCTGCATCCACCAGGAGGCGGAGAGGCCGCCGAGCACGAGCGTGCCGGCGAGCAGGAGGAGGTGGGGCTTCTTCATCGGTCAAGCTGTTTCGTTGACCTGAATGCGCCGGCCTGGAAAAGGTGACCCCCGGTCTTCGGGTGAAGCCGGGGGTCGAAAGGACGGGGAGCGCGGTCAGAGCAGGTTCTCCTTCGCGGCGGCCTTGCGCTTGGGGTCGGCGGGCATGGTGCCGAACACGTGGTCCCAGAAGGGGGAGCTCACCCCGAAGGCACCATCATCACCCACGTAGTGGTGCAGGTTGTGGTGCTTCCAGATCACGCTGAGGAAGTTCTTGGGCGGCTTGTACATGTGGATGGCGTAGTGGGCCGCGAGGTAGGTGCTGTAGCCGAAGAGGAAGCCACCGCCGAAGGCGAAACCGAGGTCGCCCATGATCAGGCGGTACAGGCTGATGAAGAGCAGCGCCAGCACGATGCTGAGCACCGGAGGCAGTGCCAGGCGGCTCTTGTCGCGCGGGTGGTCGTGGTGCACACCGTGGATGGTGTACTGGAACTTGCGCTTGCCCTCGGTGGTGCCGGGAATGTGGTAGAGGTAGCGGTGCATGAGGTACTCCACGAGCGTGAAGAAGAAGGCACCGAGCAGGAAAAAGACCGCCGCCATCCACCAGGCCACGCCCAGCTTGGCGATCGAATACCACAGGGTGATGATCCCGGCGGACCAGAACAGCGTGAGCGGGATCGCGATGTGGGTCTTGGTGAGCGCCTCGAGGAAGGGGTTCTTGAACACCCTTCCGGCGCTGGCAACATGTCGCGTGGCCATGGTTCGTTCTTGGATCGCGGCGCGAAGGTAACCACGGCCGGTCCCCCTCCTCTGATCATGATCAGGGTCGTGCGCCCCACTGGAAGCGCAGACCGCCGAAAAGGCTGCGGCCCGGCGCAGGATTGTAGTAGCGCCCACCGGGGTCGTTCACCTGCACGAACGCGGTGTAGCGCTGGTCCAGCACGTTGTCCAGGTGCAGGAAGGCGGACAGGGTGCCGCCCGATAAGCCCAAGGTCCAGCTCGCCCGGATCTGCAACAGACCATAGGGGGCGATCAAGTCCTCCTTCAACAGATCGGCCGGAGTGCGGTCCACCCACCGGTAACCCACCTCCATGGCCGGTCCCTTGGCCGCGCCGAGGGAGACGCGTGCGCCGATGGTGGAACGCGGCACCCCGGGCACCGGGCGTTCCTGCCCGCTGGCCGAGGGACGGAGCACATGGTCCTGCAGCACCGCGAAGCCCTGCCCGTGCAACCGGTACCGCCCGCGGATCGCGCTGGTGAACGCGAACGCCACCTCCACGCCGTTCTGCCGGGCATCACCGGCATTGGTGTACACGACGTCCGTACCGTTGTCGGCCGTGGCGGGCAGGATCAGCCCTTCGGTGGTGCGGTGATAGGCCACTGCGCTCAGCCGCAGCCGCGCCGTGTCGGCGCCGAGGGCAAGGCCGGCCTCCAGTTCCTGTACGCGTTCGGGACCGAGCGTGCTGTTCATCACCCCCGCCGTGCCCAATTGCTCCCACAGCGTGGGGCGCGAAACGCTGGCCGCCTGGCGCACATGGGCGTACAGATGGCGGCTTACGCGGCCCGTAAGCCCGAGGGAGGGGTAGAGGACCGGCTCGCCGGCGTTGACGATGACGGTGTCGCGGAGCTGGTCGGTGTGGTCGACCGTGGTGCGCTCGGAGCCCAGCGCACCGGCGAGTGTGAAGCGCCCTTTCCGCACCTGCAGCGCCGCGAAACCGTTCAGGTTCCCCACGCGGCTGTCCGCGTCGGTGCGCAGATCGCCCACGACGCCGTCCACGTAGGTGCGTTCCTCCAGCTTGTCCCGCTCGAACAAGGCCTCCATGCCCAGCTGCCACGCCAATTGCACTGCGTTCAGGCGATGTTCGCCCGCCAGTTCAAGCCGTGCGCCCGTGGCCAGGATGGTCTCGTCCTTGTAACCGCAATTGACCGGCGAGGTGCCGTAAGGGTTGACCTTCTCGATGTATTGGGCCTGGAGGCCGGTGCGCACCAGCAGGTCGCTGCCGAGCCGGTGCTCGTGGTGAAGGCCGGCGAGCAGCTGCGTCTTCTCCACATGCGCGTTGACCAGTTCGGAGTAGGGGCGCGGCGCGCGCGGGTCGGTGTACGCGGTGAGGCTGTCCACGCTGCCCGGCAGCGCCCAGGTCGCGTGCTGGCCGGTGAGGTAGGTGCGGGTGATGCCGCGGGCCCCACGCACGGTGTTCACCAGCCAGGCCTGCTCCCTGCTGGTCCATTCCTGTGCGCGGTAGCCATCGTTGCCCTGTTTCACCAGGCCGGTGGACAAGCTGTTGCGTCCGGACGATGTGCCGGCCTGCACCGCCATGCGGTAGTAGCCATTGGGGCCACCGATGAGCTCGGCGTCGACCTCCCCGCCTTGTGTCGACCGTGAAGGGGGGCGCGCCAGCAGCAGTCCGGCAGGGGCCGACCCGAACACGGGGCTTCCCACGCTGCGCACCACCTCGATGGTCCCCACCATCGACGGGTCCAGCAGTTCCAACGGTGTGCTGCCATCGGCAAGGGTGAGGGCGAAGGGGCCCCAATAGGCCTTCACGCCGCGCACCCCGAACGGTGCGCGCAGCAGGCTGCCGCGGATGCTGAGGCGTGTGCTTCCGCCCAGGCCACGCTGGTCCATCTGAACGCCGGGGACCCAGATCAGCGCGCTGCGCAGCGAGGACCGTTCCGAGGCCTGCAGCACGGTGCTGTCCGGCTCGCTGGCCGTGGCGAGGGCCTGGCGCTCGCGTCGGGTGGGCCAGGGCTCGACGGCGAGCACCTCCAGTTCCCGATCTGCCGGACCGAGCAGCACGAGGCCCTGGCGCAGCGCATCGTTCAGCGCCATGCGCAGCGGAACGCGCCCGGTGCATTCGAGCACGAGCGTGTCCACCGTAGCCGCGAGGCACAGGCCACCGGAGGCATCGCTCACCCCCAGCACCACGCGCCGTGCATCGAGGGCCACGCAACCGGAAAGCGGGCGCAGGTCCTCCTGTTGCGCCACCGTGAAGCACGACTGCGCCGCCACCGTGACGCATTGCGCCAAGGCCGCGTGCAGCAGGAATGTCCGCCAGCGCATGGGGCCCGAAAGTACCCCTGTGCTCCGCTGTCCGATAACCATTAGCTTTGCCGCCCGCCCGTGCGAACGGGTGTTTTCCCGGACGTTTAGCTCAGCTGGTTCAGAGCACTACTTTGACAGAGTAGGGGTCACTGGTTCGAATCCAGTAACGTCCACAGATACCGGGTGCTCCCTGGCATCCTCGCCCCGAGGGATCGGGGCTTTTTCTTCCCCCACCATGAAGAACGTCCCCTTGTTCGTCACGTTGGCCGCGATCGGCGGCCTGGTCATCGCCATGGTGCACCTGGGCCGGCTGGAAGCGCGGGTTAACGAGCTGGCGGCCAAGGGCGGTACCGCACCGGTGGCCGAACCGGAGGTCGCCGTGCACATGGCCCGGATCCAGGTGTACATGGACAAGCTCTACTGGGCCGGCATGGCGGGCAACCGGGAGCTGGCCGATTTCTACCGGCACGAGATCAAGGAGGTGATGGAGGTGGTGGCCGGGGCGGGCATCGTGGAGGACGGCATCGATGTGAGCGCCAACATGCGCACCATCGGCATCCAGGCGATCGATGCGATGAAGATGCACCTGAAGGAGAAGGGGTTGGACGGTTTCCGGGACCAGTATGGGGCGCTGGTGGTGGCCTGCAACGGCTGCCATGCGGCGAGCGCCCACGCCATGATCCGCGTGCAGGAGCCCACCGAGAACCGGTTCACGGGCCAGGCCTTCACCCCCTGATGTGACCCCGGGCGGGTGTCGGCGTCTGAACCCTGATCACGGACGACCTTGTTCAACAGGGGGAGGAAGAAGGACAGCGCCTTGAGCGATGAGGAGCTGGTGTCGCTGCTGCAGAAGCAGATGGACACCGAGCGCTTCGGGCTGCTGTACGACCGCTATTCGGCGAAGGTGTTCCAGAAGTGCGTGGGCATGACCCGCGACCGCGACCTGGCCAAGGACCTCACGCACGACATCTTCCTCAAGGCCTTCGTGAGCCTGGGCAGGTTCGACCACCGCAGCAAGTTCGGCACCTGGTTGTACAGCATCACCTACAACTATTGCCTGGACACGCTGCGCAAGGGCCAGCGGCACCGGACCGAGGAGGTGGATGAGCGCGTGGAGGAGGGACATGGTGCGGAGGATGCGTACGAAGCCCAGCTGCTGGGCCTGCGTGCCGAGCGGCTCGACGAGGTGATCGGCAAGCTCGACCCGGCGGACCGGGCGTTGCTGCTGATGAAATACCAGGAGGACCTCTCCGTGAAGGACATCATGGACGTGATGTCGCTTCAGGAGAGCGCGGTGAAGATGCGCATCCTCCGCGCCCGTGAGCGGGCTCTGCGCCTATACGGTCAACTCTATCCGGAAGAGCCATGAGCGAGAACCCGTTCAAGATCATCCGGTCCACGGACCAGCCGCCCGAGTCGCTCCGCAAGGATGTGATGAGCAGCGTGAAGTTCGTGATGCTGCTCATGCGCTTCGTGCAGCTCTTCGTGGCCGACTTCGGTTCGGCCCTCTTCGACAAGGTGCGCCGCGTGGGCGATGATGGTGCCCCCGCACGCCCCGGCAACAGCAACAACGACACACGTTCCTGATCCAGCTCCCCATGGACCTCTCAATGATCCAAGCCAGCCTCCATGCCGCCTTCAACGCCTACCTGGGCGGCCTCATCGCCTCATTGCCCGCCGTGCTCAGCGGCCTGGTGGTGCTGCTCATCGGATGGGCGCTCGCCCGACTGCTGCGGGCCATCACCGGCCGGATCGTCCGATCGGCCGGGGTGGACGAGATGGCCGCAAGGGCCGGGCTCAATGAGGTGCTGGGCAAGCTGGGCGGGGCCACGCTGGGCGGCCTGCTGAAAGGCCTGGTCCACGTGCTGGTGCTCTTCCTCTTCATCGTGGCGGCGGCCGACACCATGCACCTCACCGGGGTGACCGCGGCGTTCCAGCGCTTCTTCGGCTACCTGCCCACGCTTCTCACGGCCCTCGCGATCTTCGTGGGCGGCCTGTGGGGCGGGGAGAAGGTGCGCAGCACGGTCGATGCCATGACCAGCTCGGTGGGCCTGGGCGGCGGCAAGGTGATCGGCAAGCTCCTTCAAGGGGTGATCGTCCTCTTCCTCAGCATCACCGCGCTCAATGTGGCGGGCGTGGATACCTCGCTCATCACCTCCAACATCCTCATCGTGGTGGCCGGCGTGCTCGGCGCCTTCGCCATCGCTTACGGGTTCGCGGCACGCGACATCCTCACCAACATCCTCAGCAGCTACTACGGCAAGGACCGCTTCAAGCCGGGCATGACCGTGCGCATCGGTGCCGATGAGGGCGTGGTGGAGAAGGTCGACAGCATCAACATCACGCTGCGCACCAGCGACCGCCTCGTGCTCATCCCCACGAGCCAGCTCATCACACAGCGCATCGAGGTGCTCCACGACCCCTCCGAGGGCGACCCATCGGCCGTGTAACGACCTTTCGACACCCGCACTTCGATCGTGTGGACGATCTTCGCGGAACCAAAGCCTGCAATCCAACACCATCCCTCCCGCATGAACCGTTTCTACTCACTCCTTCTCCTGGCGGCCCTTTCGGTCCCGGCCCTGGCCCAGGAGGACATCGACAAGACGGACCGTGATGCGCTCCACAAGATGAAAGAGGCCGCCGGTCAGGCCGATTCCGCCAAGATCTGGACCAAGGGCGGCGTGTTCCAGCTCAATTTCAGCCAGGTGCAACTGGTGAACTGGGCCGCCGGTGGTTACAGCTCCATGTCGGGCCTTGCCCAGATCAACGCCTTCGCCAACAAGCGCAAGGGCCGCTGGGCGTGGGACAACTCGATCATCATGGCCTACGGTGCGATCAACGAGGAGGGCAAGCGCACCCGCAAGACCGATGACCGCTTCGAGATCAACTCGCGCCTGGGCTACCAGCTCGACGGCAAGAAGTGGTTCGCCAGCGCCCTGTTCCAGTTCCGCAGCCAGTTCCTTTACGGCTACGACAAGGACGTGGACACCCTGAAGATCTCCAACCTGCTCTCCCCGGGCTACATGCTCTTCGGTCTCGGTCTCGACTACAAGCCGAGCGACAAGTTCTCGTTCTACATCTCCCCGCTGATGACGAAGACCACCTTCGTCACCGACCAGGACCTTTACTACGGCAATCCCGAGCTCACGCTCTACGGCGTGAAGGCCGGCGAGAAGACCCTGTTCCAGATGGGTGCCTACGCGAACGTGTTCTACACCACGCCGCTGGCGGAGAACATCACGTTCCTCACGCGCCTCGACCTCTTCAGCAACTACCTCGACAACCCGCAGAACATCGACGTGAACTGGGAGACCCTGTGGACCTTCAAGGTCAACAGCTGGTTCGCGGCCACCATCAACACCTTGCTGATCTACGATGACGAGATCGACATCGCGCAGCGCCAGGATGATGGCACGTTCAAGGTGGGTCCGGTGACGCAGTTCAAGGAGACGCTCTCCCTGGGCTTCACCATGAAGTTCTGATCGGACCGATGCACATCAGGAACGGCCGCCGCGGGCGGCCGTTCCGCATTCTCAGCGGTAGGTCCATTCGCCACGCACCGGACCCAGCCACGCGTAGCGCACCGGGTTGCCCTGGCGCACCTTCACGTTCATCGAGGCCACGCGCATGGCTCCGCGTGAGCGGTTCCAACCATAGACCTTGAGCTGGGCCTGCTGCAGTTCGGACCAGCGCATGTCGGGCTGCAGGGCCGCCTGCCGGTAGGGACGTTCGCTCGGCGCTGAGGTGCGGTACCAACGCCTGCCTCCGGGGACCTCCACGTCCAGCACCACGGTGGCCTGCGTATCCCCGAAGGCCAGGTCCATGCCTGCTTCGATCGCATCGTAGGGCATGGCATGGGTGGCCGCGAGCGGTGCTTCGTACGCGATCCCGAACTCCTGGCCATCGAGCCGCCAGCGTTTCAGCAGGCCATGCGAGGCGGTGTCATGCACCGTGCGCACTCCGGGCCGTACGGACCATCCGCCATCGGACAAGGCCTCGGGGGTGAAGGTGGTGGAGGACCGCAGGTCGTCCTTGTCGCCCGGATGGGGCCTGGCCGAGAGCAGGAAGGTCTGGCCTTCCGCCATGTCGTGCCGCTCCCGGAGGAAGGGGAACGCGACGCGCAGCTGGGCCTCCCTGCCCTCGGGCGCCTGCAGCGTGAGACCGACGAACACCCTGTCCGTGTTCAGTCCGTCGAGCACGCGGTCCATCGCTTCGGCATCGAGACCGGTGAGGTCGATGTATGGCGGCGGTGCGGATACCTGCCAGCGTTCGAAGGTGAAACGCAGGATGTGGGCCGGCGCATCGACCAGGGCGGGAATGCCTGCCTCGTCGGCGTCAAGGATGCCACGTGCGATCGCTTCGTAGCGGTTGTGCGTGCTGCTGTTGAGGGCGAAGTGCCGCCGGGTGGTGATGAGCGTGACGGTCGCCACCAGGGCAAGCGCGATGGCAAGACCGCTGGAGGCGCGCGCCGGGATGTCCTTCAGCCCGCTGAGCAGGAGCAGCAGGAGGTACGGAAATGCGAAGAGCACCACCGAATGCTGCAGCACGGGTGCGCGCCAAACCGAGTAGGTGAAGGTGATGGCGTAGGGCAGGGCGCCCCAAACGAGGCCGATCACCACCGTGGTCCAGGGCAGGTCCCTTGTCCGCACGGCGCGCGCTGAGGCCCACAGCACCACCACGATGAGGAGAACACCGAAGACCCCGTTCCAATGCGTGATGAAGCGGGCATGTTCAATGAACCAACCGAACGTGGGAGGGGCGAGCCACTCGTCAAGCCCCTTCCAGGCCAGCTGCGCGCGCAGCACGGGCAGATTCGGCAGGTACACGGCCACGGCCGCCGCGCACGCGATGAGGTGGTTCCGTCGCCGTTCCGCGGGCAGCAGGAAGAGGCCGGACACACCGATGAGCAGCGCCTGCAGGGCGGCGAGGTGGTGCATGTAAGCGCTCAGGGCCGCTGCCAGCGCGATCCCGAAGAGGGCCCCCATGCCGCCACGATCGCGGTAGGCGAGGAGCCTGTCGGCCATCCATGCGGTGGTGAACAGGCCGAAGGCATAAGGACGCGCAAGCTGGCCATAGAGCACGGTGTACTGGATGGTGGCGAGCACGGCGGTGAACACCAGGGCCACCGTAGCGCCCGCGAGCCGGCAGGCCATGCGGTGCAGCAGCACCAGCGCGCCCAGCGAGGCCAGCATGAAAGGCAGTTTCACCCATGCCTCGCTGAGCCCCCCGAGCTTCGTCCACGCCCACAGGAACACCTGCACGCCCGGCGGGTGCGTGTCCACGCCCATCACACCCTTGCCGATGGTCTCGGCGAGCGTGGGGTACAGGCGGACGAGGGCGCTGAGCTCATCGTGCGTGTAGGCGAGGTCGATGAAAGGCGCGAAACGCAGCAATGCGGCGATCACCAGCAGCAGCAGGAAGATCCGTTGTTGCGCTGGCGTACCGGGAACGATCGGTGCGCGAGCTCCGTCAACCACGGTCGATGTCGCGTTGCACGTCGCGGGCCTTGATGCTCTCGCGCTTGTCGTACAGCTTCTTCCCCTTCGCCAGCGCGATGTCCAACTTGGCCCGGCCGTTGGTGTCGATGAACAGGCGCACGGGCACCACCGTCATGCCCTGGTCCTTCAGCTTGCGCTGCAGCTTGTTCAGCTCGGTGCGGTGCAACAGCAGCTTGCGGTCGCGCTTGGGCTCGTGCGCGTAATGCTTCGCGTTGGCGTACGGCTCGATGGTCATATTGCGCACCACGAGCTCATCGCCCACGAAGGCGCAGAACGCCTCGTTGATGCTGGCCTGCCCCCCGCGGATGCTCTTGATCTCCGAGCCCATCAGCTGGATGCCGCAGGTGAACGCGTCGAGCAGGTGGTACTCGAAGGAGGCCTTGCGGTTCTTGATCTCGACGGCGGACATGCGGGGAGCGCGAAGCTACGCTGCGCCCGTCAGGCATCGGCGCGCCTGCTCCATCCGTTCCAGGATCGCATCGCGCCGGGCCACGAGCTGCTCGATGCGCTCGGGACGCACCCGGAAGCTGAAGCGCAGCAGCCGCGCGAGGCGCTGCAGGTCGTTCCAGTAGTGCAGGGTGATGTACCCGCTCAGGGGGAGCATCGCCAGGAAGAGCAGCCGCCACGTCATGCCGGCCCCGGTGAAGTGGACCAGTGCCCAGAGCTCGAGCGCGTAGAAAGTGGGGAAGGTGAGGAGCCCGGTGACCAGTTGCACGGGCGCCTTGTATTCGACCTCGAGCCCCGACATGCGGTACACCTGCGAGGGAAGGATGTAGGGCAGGTAGTTGGTGAGCAGGCCGAAGAGGTGGATGGGCAGCAGCAGCAAGGCCTCCAGCAGGTAGGCGGCGAGCAGCAGCTTGCGGTCGCGGCGGAGGAAGCGGTCGGTGAGGAAGCCCCGGGTGATGCCTTCGGCGTGCAGCGCGTCGAAATAGGCATCGAGACGCTCGGCGGTGTCCGTGAACAGGGCCGGCCGTTGCTCCCGCAGGGCACCGAGCGCATCGGCCACCTGCTTGCGCACGGCGAGGGAGCCGGCGGGATCGCGGTGCAGGTCGGCCTCAGGCGCTGCGTAGGTGGTGTGGAAGGCGTGCGCCTTGATCAGCAGGTCCTCGTCGTCCTTGCCCGAGGTGGAGGGCACATGGCGGGCGAGCGCGGCGCGGATGGCCTCGGTGAGGGCCGCCACGGCCGCGGGCTCGTCATGCGCATGGATGCTGCGGTAGGCGGCCACGTCGATGGGCTCGCCCACAGTGACCGCCACCAAGCTGCGGAACTGGATCGCGTCCGAATAGTCGAGCGCCACCGGCAGGATACGCGTGCCGCCGGCGAAGCCGCGTGCCTGCTCGTAGCTGAGCGCGATGCGGGCGGTGCCGGTCTTGATCTCGCGCAGCCGGATCTCGTAGTAGCTGCTGCCCTCGGGGAAGATGAGGAAGGTGCCGCCCGCATCGAGGTAGGCGTGGCATTGGGCGAAGGCCTGGGTGTTGTCGGGCTTCTCCCCGGGCGCCACGTCCTTCCTGCGGAAGATGGGGATCACGTGGAAGAAGCGGAAGAAGGCCACCAGCACCTTGTTGGCGAACAGGCCTGCGTTGGCCACGAAGCCGATGCGCTGCGGCATCAGCGCGGCCACGATCAGCGGGTCCATCAGCGTGTTGGGGTGGTTCGCCACCACGATGAGCGGTCCGTGCCCGGGGATGTTCCCGGCACCGGACACCGCGATGCGCTTGAAGAACACCGCGAGCGCGATGCGCACCACCCCCTTGATCGCGCGGTAGATCATGGCGCCGGCAAGTTGGCGATAGGCGAGCTTCGGCGCTCAGCCCAGCGCCACATCGAGCACCATCATCACGATGAAGCCGCCGATGAAGCCGAGCGTGGCGATGTCCGTGTGCTTGTCCTGCTGCGTTTCGGGCACCACCTCCTCGATCACCACGTAGATCATGGCGCCGGCGGCGAAGGCCAGGGCGTAGGGGAGGATGGGCTGCATCCAAAGCACCGCCAGCGCGCCGATCACGCCGGCCACGGGCTCCACGATGGCGCTGAGCTGGCCGTAGAAGAAGCTCCGGCGCCGGCTCACCCCCAGGCGGCGCAGCGGCATGCTCACGGCGATGCCCTCCGGGAAGTTCTGCAGCCCGATGCCGATGGCCAGGGTGACGGCCCCGGCGATGGTGGCCTCGGGGATGCCGGCCGCCACGCCCCCGAAGAGCACGCCCACGGCAAGACCTTCGGGGATGTTGTGCAGCGTGATGGCGAGGATGAGCAGGGTGGTGCTCCGCCATTCGGTCTTGGGCCCTTCGCTGGCGCCCGGGTCGAAGTTGATGTGCAGGTGCGGCACGTACTTGTCGAGCACGAACAGGAACAGCGCACCCGCGGCGAAGCCCACGGCGGGCGGCAGCCACTCGATCATGCCCATGCGCGCGCTCATCTCGATGCTGGGCGCCAGCAGGCTCCAGTAGCTCGCCGCGATCATCACACCGCCGGTGAAACCGAGCATGCCGTCGAGCCAGCGTCGGGACAGGTCCTTGAAGAGGAAGACGACCGCTGCGCCTGCCGCGGTCACCAGCCAGGTGAAGGTGGTGGCCAGCAGCGCGCCCCATACCGGGTCGATCGTGCCGAACCAGTCGATCAACTGCTTCATGCGTGCACAGGGGTGATGAGGAGGTGACGGGCCACCTGCACGGAGACGGTGCAGGCGGGACCCTGTTTCGGAACGAGCTCCAGGCTGCCGTCGAAGACCTCGCGGCCCCGGACCAGCAGCACCATGCCGATGCCGAGGCCCTTGCTGTCGAGCAGCTGCAGCAGGGCATCGCTGCCGTCCTGTACGGCGGTGAAACGCACACGCTCGCCCACATCGCAGTCGGCGAGCAGCCGTGTGGCACGTTCGGGCAGCCGCCCGTCGCGGTCGGGGATCGGGTCACCGTGCGGGTCGTAGGCCGGATGGTCCAGGTAGTCGTCCAGGCGCTCGATGAGCTTCTCGCTGCTCACGTGCTCCAGCTGCTCGGCCACCTCATGCACCTCGTCCCAGCCGAAGCCGAGGCGCTGCACGAGGAAGGTCTCCCACAGCCGGTGCTTGCGCACGAGCATCAGGGCCTGCCTGCGTCCCTTGGGGGTGAGCGCCGCCCCATGGTAGGGCGCATGCTTCACGAAGCCCTTGTCCGCAAGCTTCTTCAGCATGTCGGTCACGCTGCTAGCCTTCGTGCTCAGGCGCTCCGCGATGTCCTTGGTGAAGGCGCTCGGACCGGCCTGCTGCAGGCCGTAGATGGCCTTCAGGTGGTCCTCCTCGCTCCGGGTCAACATGCGGCGAATGTAGATCATAATTTAGACATGCCTAAATAATGATCTAGTTTCGTGCCGTCATGCAGGTCCTGCTGCTGTGCTTTGCGTCGTTGCCCCTGTTCGCTGGGGCGCAGGAACGCGTGGTGCTCGGCAGGGTGATCGCCTCGGATGGTCCGGTCGCCTTTGCGGCCGTTCGAGTGGAGGATCGTACCGCCACCACCGGTCCCGATGGCGCTTTCGTGTTACGTACCGCCGTCGAAGGGCCCCTCGATGTGCTGGTGCGTGCCATCGGGTTCACGGACCACGCGGCCAACGTTCCGCTCCAACCGGGCGATACGGTCGACCTGGGTGTGATCCGCCTGGAGCCGGCGCGTGCCGAGCTCGGCGACCTGGTGGTGACCGGCACGCTGGCCCCGGTGTCGCGCGATGCCAGCCCGGTGCCCGTGGAGGTGATCACGCCCGCGCTCTTCCGCAAGAACCCGGGCTCCGCGCTGCTCGAAGCCGTGGGCATGGTGAACGGCGTGCGGCCGCAGCTCAACTGCAGCGTATGCAACACCGGCGACATCCACATCAACGGCATGGAAGGGCCGTACACGTTGGTGCTCATCGACGGCATGCCCATCGTCAGCGGCCTCAGCACGGTCTACGGGCTCAGCGGCATCCCCACCAGCCTCATCGAGCGCGTGGAGGTGGTGAAGGGCCCGGGTAGCGCGCTCTACGGCAGCGAGGCCATGGGGGGCATCATCAACGTGATCACCAAGGACCCCGTGCTCGCCCCTCGCCTCAGCCTCGACCTCATGAGCACCACCTGGCAGGAGCACAACGCCGATCTGGGCTTCGCGCTGGGCAAAGGGAAACTGCGCAGCCTCACGGGCGTGAACGCGTTCCTCTACAACGATCCGCGCGACGACAACGGGGACGGGTTCACCGACCTCACCCTGCAGAAGCGGATCTCGCTGTTCGAGAAGCTCACGCTGCTGCGCCCGGATAAGCGCGTGGCCAGCCTGGCGATGCGGGTGGTGGGCGAGGACCGCTGGGGAGGTGAGATGGACTGGACACCGGTCTTCGCGGGCGGCGACAGCATCTACGGCGAGACCATCGCCACCCGCCGCTGGGAGCTCATCGGCCAGTACCAGCTGCCCTTCGCCGAACAGGTGATGCTGCAGGTCTCCGCCAACGGCCATCACCAGGACAGCTGGTACGGCACCAC
>JAEUSV010000136.1 GCA_016788485.1 Flavobacteriales bacterium | reverse complement strand
TACATCGAGGGCACGGCGAACGGCGAACCGGAGCGCCTGCGCCGCGCGTTCCATCCCGACTTCAACCTCTACACGGTGAACGAACGCGACAGCCTGTGGGTGCGATCGGGAGAGAAGTACATCGCCGGCATCAAGCCGGGTGAACGGAACGACCGCCAGGGCCGCATCATCTCCATCGACGTGGAGAACAACGCCGCCATGGCCAAGGCCGAGATCGTGGTGCCGGGCTGGCGGGTGTTCACCGATTACTTCCTGCTGCTCCGGTACGAAGGCGCCTGGCGGATCGTGCAGAAGAGCTACACCTGGCGCCCCCTGCCCAAGAAGACGGAGTGAGGTCCGGGCGCCCACCTTTGCAGGTGCCGGTCCTTCCATGCGACACGCCCTGCCTTTCGTCCTGCTGTTGAGCCTGCTGGCCCTTGCCTGCGGGTCGCACGACCACCAGGCGCCGCATAGCAAGGCATCGCCGCCCACCGGACGTGACACCCTGGTGGTGCACAGCACCCTGTCCGATACCGCGGGGCTCGCGGCGCAACTGCGGATCATCGAGCGCAAGCTCGGCCCCCTGGACCCTGGCATCCGCGACCACCTGCAGGCCGTGGAGGTCACCTACTACGGCTTCACCGACAGCAGTTGCACGGCGGTCGACAGCACGCGCCTGTGCACCGGCGTCCTGCTGGTGCATGCGTGCGTGGCCGGCGAGGTGCGCGCGATCTTCGAGGGGCTTCGCCGCGACCGCTTCCCCATCGCGCAGGTGGTGCCGGTGAACCGCTACGGGCTCAACGCCGACAGCACGGGCTGGAACGATTCCGCCTCCATGGCCGACAACAACACCAGCGCCTTCAACTACCGCGGCAAGGCCCACGTGCCCGAGACCTCCAAGCACGCGCAGGGCATCGCCATCGACATCAACCCGCTGCTGAACCCGCTGGAGAAGCAGGGGCCGCACGGCGTGGTGCGCGAACCCGCCAACGGCCGCTACGACCCGCAGCGCCCCGGCACGCTCACCCGCGCCCGCATCCTGAAGCACCTGGCCCCGCACGGCTGGACCTGGGGCGGGCGCTGGCAGCGGCCACAGGACCACCAGCACATCGAAAAGGCACACGGCCGATGCGCACACCTGCGCGAACGGATCCGGTGAGCGTCGTTCCTTCGCGCCGAACATCCGCATGAATAAGATCATTTTCATCTGCTCACTCCTTGTCTTTACGAGCTGTGACAGAACTGGTTCACCTGTATCTATCAAGGATGACGCCAGCGGCTCCTGGGATACGCTGGCCAGCACTGAATTGAATGAGCCTGGTCCGACCGGGGTTCACTTGTCCTTCATCACTGTCAGCTGCAATGATCCGGCATCAGTTCATCTGGTCGAATGGGGTGTCGGCCATGACCGCCGGTTGGAAGACCTGGCTACTCTTACTCAGGGAGAGGGCTACCGCTTAATGCCTTCACTTCAATGGCACAACCAGGATTACATCTGCCTGATGACAAACCATTCTGGGCCATTCTCACAGCACTTGTTCCTTCCCCTTCACGATAGCCTGCCGACCCGATTCTACGCGAGAGATGTTGAGTATGCGGATAGTCTCGACAACTTCGTTTGCGTCATTGACAGTGTAGGGTGGCAAGGAACCCGGGTATACTGGACATTGGAGCGGCTACGGGGCGGAAAGGCCGAGCACTTCGAGTCAGCTATATGCCCCCGATCAACAGGTTACCCTTGGCACTATGGTATCGAACGCCTTGATAGTGAGCTCAAGATCCAGACACCGTGTGAGCCTGAAGGCCTACTGTCGATCTCGATCAGCCAATTTCAGGCACCCTCGAAATGACCCGCGCTGAAAAGGCCGCCTTCGTCTCCGCCAAGCTCGCCGAGCTCTACCCGCGCACGTCCATCCCCCTCGACCACGAGGACCCGTACACCCTGCTGGTGGCCGTGGTGCTGAGCGCTCAATGCACGGACAAGAAGGTGAACGAGATCACGCCGCTGCTCTTCGCCAAGGCGCGCACCCCGCAGCAGATGGTGAAGTTGAGCGTGCAGCAGATCGAGGACATCATCCGTCCCTGCGGCCTGGCGCCGGCCAAGGCCAAGGGCATCCATGGGCTCAGCCGGATCCTCCTCGATGAGCACGGGGGCCAGGTGCCGGCCTCGATCACGGCGCTGGAAGCCCTGCCCGCCGTGGGCCACAAGACCGCGAGCGTGGTGATGGTGCAGGCCTTCGGCGTGCCGGCCTTTCCCGTGGATACGCACATCCACCGGCTCGCCTGGCGCTGGACCCTGAGCACCGGCAGGAGCGTGGAGCACACCGAGGCCGACCTGAAGAAGCTCTTCCCCAAGGAGCAGTGGGCCGACCTCCACCTGCGCATCATCTACTTCGGGCGCGAACACTGTCCGGCGAAAGGTCACGACCCGCGGAAGTGCCCCATCTGCAGCGTGATCGGGCGGAAGGAACTGTTCACCTGACGGAGGTCCTGTCGGCACCTGACCATCATCATAACCACCCTGCGGTGGTGCCCGGACCTTTAGGGTACAGACCTTGAACCATGAGCACCACCACCCTCCACCGCGATGAACTGGTCCACCGCCTGATGGCCGAACGCCAAGGCCCTTGTGTGACCCTGCTGCTGCCCACCCATCGCACCATGCCCGAGGCGGGGCAGGACCACTTGGTCCTTCGCCGCTTGGTGGAGCAGGCCGAGGCACGCCTGCTCGAAAAAGGCGACAAGCGTTCCATGGCCCCCTGGCTCGAGCGGCTCGCCGCGCTCGACAAGGGCATCGACCACACGCACAACACCGAAGGACTGGCCATCTTCATCGACAACGACCTCACCGAGGTGGTGAGGCTGCCCTTCCCCGTGGCGGAGCGCTGCGTGGTGGACGGCACCTTC
>JAEUSV010000065.1 GCA_016788485.1 Flavobacteriales bacterium | reverse complement strand
GCCCTGCTCGACGAGGCCCAGAAGGCCTTCAAGGAGCACAAGGTGGACACGTTGAGCGTGAGCGAGAACGGCAAGCAGCTCGGCATGCTCGACATCCAGGACCTGATGAAGGCGATCGCGGGGTAGGCTGCCCGCCGGCCTGCGCGCGTTGCGTGTTGAGTTTTTACGCGTTACGTGTGGCGGGTTGGGACAACGCCGCAACACGTAACGCGCCAACACGCAACGCACTCCCTTGAGCCTACTCCAACCCTTCACCGCCAGCGGCCTCCGCGTCATCGGCTCGGAGAAAGAGCTCCTGCGCCGCCTGGCCCATACCAAGGCCGTGCTCTTCGATTGGGACGGCGTGTTCAACCACGGCTTCAAGGATGCCGAGGGTGGCAGTCCGTTCAGCGAGGTGGGCAGTATGGGGGTGAACCTGCTGCGCTTCGCCCTGTGGCTGCGCAACGGCCACCTGCCCAAGGCCGCGGTGATCACCGGCCAGCACAATCCTTATGCGGAGCGCTTTGCTCTGCGCGAGCGGCTGCACGGCGTGTACATGGGCTTCACCAACAAGCCCGAGGCCTTCGATGCCTTCCTCGCGAAGCATGGCCTGGAAGCTGACGAGGTGGCCTTCTTCTTCGACGATGTGCTGGACCTGCCCGTGGCGGCGCGCTGTGGCCTGCGGGTGATGATCGGCAGCCCGGTGACGGCGTGGCTCGTGGAGCAGGCCATCACGCGTGGTGAGGTGGACCTCGTCACGGCGAACAGCGGCGGCAACAACGGTCTGCGCGAGGCCACCGATGCGGTGATCGCGCTGCTGGCCAACGGCGCCGAGGTGATCGATCACCGCGTGAAGTACTCGGCGACCTACAAGCGCTACCTCGGCGAACGGCAGGCGGTCGAGCCCGTGGTCGTGCGCAACGCGCGCTGATCAGCGCAGGTTGATGCGCGCCGTCTGCGCGCCCTCCGTAACCGTGATCGCGGCCAGCTTGAACGAGGGCGGACCCATGTTCACCGGGGCGTCGTTGCTGAAGCCGTAGGGCTCCTGCGGCCAGCCGATCCAGCTCGTGTCCAGCTTGCCGTTGCTGTTGATGTCGTGGAACACCTTCACGGCGTAGGTGCCAGGCTTCACATCGGGAAAAGAGACCCGGACCGTGCGTCCATCGGCCTTCACCATTTTCGGGATGCAGCCTTTCTCATCGTCGTAGGCCTCCTTCGAGGGGCAGAGCAGCATCATCAATTGGCCCCCCGCATCAGGCTCGTTCAAGATCACCTCCACGTTCAGGGTGGACTGGGCGCGAACGAGGGCGGGGAGCAGGAGCAGGGGGAGGAGAAGGGCGCGCATGGGGCTCAAAAGTCGGTATCCAGGGCCATGGCCTGTGCAAGCATCGTGCGGAACCAGGTGCGCGGCACCTCGATGGCGCCCAGGGAGGCCGTGTGGTCGTTGATGTACTGGCTGTCGAGCAGGCCGAAGCCCTTGCTGCGCAGGTGCGCCACCAGGTGGAAGAAGGCGGCCTTGCTGGCGTTGGGCACGCGGCTGAACATGCTCTCGGCGAAGAAGGCACCGCCGAGCGAAACGCCGTAAAGCCCGCCCACCATCTCATCGCCCTGCCACACCTCCACGCTGTGCGCGCGGCCCAGCCGGTGCATCTCCACATAGGCCTGCAGCAGCTCCTCGGTCATCCAGGTCTCCGGCCGGTCGGCGCAGGCGCGCATCACGGTCTCGAAGGCCCGGTCGTGCGTGAAGCGGAAGCCTGCCTTGCGGAACGCGCGGATGGCGCGGGCGTTGGGCCGCGTGGTGTCGAGCGGGAAGATGGCGCGCGGGTCGGGATCGTGGAGGAAGATGCCCTCCTCGTCGTGGCTCATGGGGAACCAGCCCTTCCGGTAGGCCTTCAGGAGCAGGTCCGCGGAGAGAGGAACACCCGCGGTGCTCACGGCGCCAGCTTCATCACCGGGGTGGTGAGGGCGTTGCTGCCCAGCGAGGCCCGCAGCACGTACTGGCCGGGCGCCAGGGAGCGAAGGCCGCCGTCGGTGACAAGGAAGCGCAGGTAGACGTCGGTGTCCACGCTCCGTTCGGCGCTCCACACGAGCCTGCCGGTGGCGTCCCACAGGTCGATGGAAAGGCGGTCGGCGGTGCCGGTGTAAAGGCTCAGCTCGAAGTGGTCCTCGAAGGGCACGGGCTGTACGCTGAGCACCGCGGGGGCGCTGAGGCCGGTGAGGTCCTCGCCCTGCAGCAGCAGGTGGGCGCGCCAGAGGTCGGGGATGCCGAAACCGATGGAATCGTTGGGCGTGTCGTGGTGCGAGGCGCTGCGGCGCACGGCGTCCATCACCTCCTGGGCGGTGCGGTCGGGGTGCAGCTGCCACAGGCAGGCCACCCCGCCCGCCACGAGCGGGCCGCTGAACGAGGTGCCGTTGATGCGCGCGATGTCCGTGCCGTCCCAGTTGAGGCCGATGGTGCCCCAGCCCACGGCGCTCACGTCGGGCTTCACACGGCCGTCGATGCTCGGGCCGCGCGAGCTGAACCCGGCGACCGTGCGCTCGTCGTTCACCGCGCCCACTGCAAGGATGCCGATGGCATCGGCCGGCGCACTGATGTACCGCCAGTCGCTGCTGCCCGAATTGCCCGCGCTGTTCACCGGGATCATGCCCTTGCGCGCGGCGATGCCGGCCGCGATGCTGATGCGTGTGGTCATGCCGTCCAGGTCGGCCCAGCTGTGGTCCTGCGTGCTGTCGTCGAAGGTGGTGTAGCCCAGCGAGGTGTTGAGCACGTCACAGCCCAGGCTGTCCGCCAGTTCCGCACCGCTCACCCAGTTGTCCTCCTCGACGAGGTATTCGCTGTCCACGTCCTCGGTGCGCAGCAGCACCACGTCGGCGTTGGGCGCGATGCCCATGAGCCTGCCGGGCAGCTGGCCGGCGATAACGGACAGCACGGAGCGGCCGTGCCGGTTGTCCGCGTACACATCGCCATCGTGGGCCACGAGGTCGGCGGTGTGCACGATGCCGCCGCGCTCGCGCAGCGCCTGGAAGGCGGGCAGCGAATCCACCTGGTCGAAGCCGCTGTCGAGGATCCCGATCAGCATGCCTTCACCGCGGGCGTTGCCATGCGTGTGGAGCAGGTGGGCGTTCATCATGCTCACCTGGCGCAGCGAGGCACCGTAGGTGGAGGCGTAGGTGCCGCCGATCTCCACATCGCTCTTGGTGAGCTCGGGGAACTTGTTCACCGTGGCCTCGCGCACCGTGCGGTCCTGCACCAGCCGCATGTCCTTCACGAAGGGCAGCAGCTGCAGGGAGTCGAGGGCGAGGGTGTCGGTGCTGGTGATGGTGACCGCGTTGAACCAGCGGCTCACGTTGTGCAGCTGGATGTCGCCCGCCGCGAGCAGGGCGTTGATGTAGGCCGGGTCAACCGGCAGGTCGAGCGAGTCGATGGCGATGCCCTGGGCCTGGCGGCGTGCGATGGCGCGCGGCCCCAGGAAACCCTCGGGCGCGTCGATGCTGTAAGGGGTGGAGGCCTTGTCGGTGAACTGCACCCAGTAGGTGCCCGGCGCGGTCTGGCCCTGGCACAGCGCGGCAAGGGCGCTTGCGGCGGCGAGAAGGAGCGCGCGCATGGCCGGTCAGTTGTCGCCGTAGGCCGTCACGGTCATCGTGAGGTAGGTGCCCCGGGTCCTGATGGTCTCGTAGAATCCATCCTGGTCCAGGTCGTAACGCTGTGTCCTGCTTATATCGCGCCGTTGGTATACCAATCCCACATGGCGTGCGTACCGCTCGTGGTAGCGAATGGTGTCGATGTAGTTGTTCACGTAGGTGGTCACCACCAGGCTCGTGCTGTCGAACGACAGGCCGTTGGCGCTCCAAGGCACATCGATCTCCTCGTAGGTGAGCTCGAGCGGATCCTCGGTGTTGTAGGCGTTGGTGTTCCACTCCTGCCAGTCGCGCACCGGGAACACCATCTTGATCTTGCGGAGGTTCTCCTCTGCACGTTCGGCGCGCTGGCTGTTCACCACCTGCCACCACACGTCCTTCGGGGTCCAGTTGCCGAGGCTGTCCTTCACCTGCCGCAGGATCCGTTGGGCGGGCCGTCCTTCGGGGTCGGTGAAGTCGCTCTCCAGCAGCTCGCGCAGCGGGTAGGAGAGCGCCCCCTGGATGTTGTTCTCCTGGTCGAGCCAGGCGCTGTCCACCGCGTACTCGACCCAGTGGCCCACCCGGGTGGGGAAATGGCTGGTGCCCAGGTCCACGGGCACGGCCTCGTCCTTCTTGCAGGCCGCAAGCAGGCTCACCGTGGCCAGCAGGATGATCGCGTTCCGTTTCATGCGCGCAGCGTTTCGCGGTCGATGAACCCTCCTCCGATCACATCGTCCCCGTCATAGAAGACGGCGCTCTGCCCGGGAGCGATGCCTGTGACGGGGGCATGGAATTCAACACGCACCCGTTCACCGTCCATCGACAGCGTCGCGGGGGTGCCCTTGTCCTTGTAGCGCACTTTCACCACGGCCTCCATCTCCCCGTTCAACGCGGGGACCTTCACGAAGTTCGGTCGCCGCACCCACATGTGCTGCTTCTTGAGGTCCTCCTTGCGGCCGAGCACCACGGTGTTGGTCTCGGGGCGGATGTCGGTGACGTACTGGGGCTCGCCCGTGGCGATGCCCAGGCCTTTGCGCTGGCCGATGGTGAAGAAGGGGTAGCCGTCGTGCTCGCCGAGCACGGTGCCGTCGGCGGTCACGAGCTTGCCGTGGGCGAGCTTCTCGAAGGCCGCCGGGTCCTTGCGCTTCAGGAAGCCGCGGTAGTCGTTGTCGGGGATGAAGCAGATCTCGTAGCTCTCGCTCTTGGAGGCCAGCTCGGGGAAGCCGCTCTGCAGGGCCATCTCGCGGATCTCGCTCTTGCGGAAGCGTCCGATGGGGAAGCGCGTGCGCCGCAGGTTCACCTGCTCCAGGCCCCAGAGCACGTAGCTCTGGTCCTTGCCGGGGTCGAGCCCCTTGCTCACCACGTGCCGGCCGGCCTCCTCGCGCACGTTGGCGTAATGCCCGGTGGCGATGAGCTCGCAATCGAGCATGTCGGCCCGCTTCAGCAGGGCCTCCCACTTGATGAAGGTGTTGCACAGCACGCAAGGGTTGGGCGTGCGGCCGGCCATGTACTCGTCCACGAAGTTTCCGATGATGGCGCCGCCGAACTCCTCGCGGATGTCGAGGATGATGTGCGGGAAGCCCCGGCTCACGGCCATGTTCCGCGCATCGGCGATGCTGTCCAGGTCGCAGCAGCCCGTGACCCGCTTGCCACCGCTGGCATCGGCATAGTCCCATGTCTTCATGGTCACGCCGATCACCTCGTAGCCCTCCTCGTGCAGCATGAGCGCCGTGACGGAGCTGTCCACCCCGCCGCTCATGGCCACCAGTATGCGTCCGTGCTTGCTCACTTGTTGCGTTCCTGTGCGTTGATGCCCTGCCTATGCCACCGCCGGTGCCTTGGACCGGTGCGGTTCATTTCCCCTGCTCCACGCCCGCCACGTAGGTCACGGTGCGGAGGAGCTTGCCGTGCTCGTCGTACTCCTTCACCTCGCCCTCGAGCAGGTCGTTGCGGTAGGTGCCCTCGCGCCGCTTGGTCTGCCCTTCCAGCACCTGCTCCATGTCGCCCTTCTCCATGCCTTCCGGTCCCAGCTTCACCGGGCGCGTCACCCATTGACCGTCGTTGTTCCACTCCGTGAAGCGCCCCTCCTTCTTTCCCGCCTTGTAGGTCACCTCGCTCTTGAGCTTCTCGTCGTCGTAATACTCCTTGAAGGTGCCGTTCTCCTTGCGGTCCTTCACGTACGCGCCCTGCTTGTAGAGCACCTGGATCTGCACGGTGCCGTCCTCGTTGAAGTAGTACCAGGTGCCGTCGCGGTCCCCGTTCACCATGCGGCCCTCGATCTCCTTCTTGCCGCTGGGGAAGAAGTAGGTGACCACGCCTTCGGGCTCGCCTTGCTGGTAGGTGGCGCGGTGCTTCACCTGCCCGTTGTCGAAGAACTGCTCGAAGGGGCCCTGCTGCACGCCTTTCGCCCAGGTGCTCTTCTCGGCCACCTTGCCATCGGCGAAGTAGAGGAACTGCTCGCCCTGTTTCTTGCCGGCCACCCATTGCTCCATGCTGCGCTTGCGGCCTTCCACATCGTAGAACAGCCAGGTGCTGTCCTTGTCCTGCCCCACATAGCGCCCCTCGGCCATGAGCTTGCCGTTGGGGTGGAAGTGGCGGGCATGGCTGGCCTTGCCGTCGGGGTAGTGGTCCACGATGCTCTCCACCTTGCCCTTGGTGCTGAAGTAGGTGAAGCGGCCCACGGGGCGGTCGTCCTTGAACTGGCCCTCGTAGCGCAGCTGGCTGCTTTCGGCCCAGGTGCGGGCCCAACGGCCCTGTTTCAGGCCCTTGGCGTCGGTGACGTTGGGGGCGGGGGGCTGGGCGGTGGCGGCCAGGGCCAGGAGCACGGCGGCGGAAAGGCAGCGCGGGCGGAGCGACATGGGTGCAAAGATACTTGGGGTGGGGGCGCCCCCCTCCCAGCAAGAACGCTGCCGCACCGCCCGGCTTGCCGCGCCTGGATAACTTCGGCCCCGACCCATGGTGACCTTCCGACCCGACTGCCGCCACTTCCGCGGCGATGTGCCCTGCAAGCCGCACAAGCAGCATGGCGTGCATTGCGCCGACTGCACGCACTACGATCCCATCCGCCAGCGGGTGCTCATCATCAAGCTCGGGGCCCTGGGCGACGTGGTGCGCACCACCCCGCTGCTCACCCCCCTTCGCAAGCGGTTCCCGCAGGCCGAGATCCACTGGCTCACCCTGAGCCCCGAGATCCTGCCCGGCCCGATCGACCTGAAGCTGCCCTTCAACCTGGCCTCGCTGCTGGTGATCGAGGAGACCGCCTACGATTACGCCATCAACCTCGATAAGGACCGCGAGGCCTGCGCCCTCATGGCCCGCGTGAACGCCCGCGAGAAGCACGGTTTCACGTGGAAGGACGGCCGTTGCGCGCCCGTCGACGAGGCGGCCGTGCACAAGTTCAGCACCGGGGTCTTCGACGACCTGAGCCGGGCGAACACGCTCAGCTACATGGAGGAGATCTTCGCCATCGCGGGCTTCCCGTTCAGCGGCGAGGAGTACGTGCTCGACAACCACGCGGCGGGCCGGCGTGCATGGGACATCGACCGCGGGCGCCACGTGGTGGGCCTCAACACCGGCTGCGGCGGGCGTTGGACCAGCCGCCTGTGGAGCGAGACGCACTGGACCGGCCTGGCGCAGCAGCTGAAGCGCGATGGCTACGAGGTGGTGCTGCTCGGCGGGGAACAGGAGCACGACCGCAACCTCCGCATCGCCGCGGCCAGCGGGGCCACCTACTTCGGCCACTTCGACCTGCAGCTCTTCATCGACCTGCTCGACCAGTGCGATACCGTGGTGACCCAGGTGACCATGGCCATGCACCTGGCGTTGGGGCGGCACAAGAACCTGGTGCTGATGAACAACATCTTCAACCGGCACGAGTTCGAACTGTACGGCCGCGGGAGCATCGTGGAGCCGCCCTCCGGCTGCGAATGCTTCTACGCCGCCACCTGCCGCCGCACGGCCAAGGGCGGCCACGCGTGCATGGACGACATCACCGTGGAGCAGGTGCACACCGCCGTGAAGGCCTGCAAGCTGCACCGCCCGCTGAAGGCCTGAACGCCGCCCATGCGCATCAGCTACCTCAGCACCTTCTTTCCCCTGCGCGGGGGCATCGCGCACTTCAACGAGCGTTTCGCGCTCGAGCTCCAGCGCCGCGGCCACACCGTACGCGCCATCACCTTCTCGCGGCAGTACCCCAAGCTGCTCTTCCCCGGCAAGACGCAGGAGGAGACCGGCGGGGCCGCGGGCGAACAGGCGGTGAAGGCCGAGGTGCGCGTGGACAGCATCGGTCCGTTGAGCTGGTGGCGCACGGGCCGCAGCATCCGCAAGGACGCGCCCGATGTGCTGGTGTTCAAGTACTGGATCAGCTTCTTCGCGCCCTGCTTCTGGGCCATCGCGCGCCTGGCCAAGGGCAACCGCCGCACGCGCGTGGTGTACCTGGTGGACAACTTCATCCCGCACGAGAGCCGCATGGGCGAAGGCCTGCTGCGCTGGCTCGCCTACCGCGCCGTCGACGGCTGCGTGGTGATGAGCGAGAGCGTGGAACGCGACCTGCGCGCCGCGCATCCCCGCCTGGCCATCGAGCGGTCCCCGCACCCCGTGTACGACAACTTCGGTGCGGCCCTCGGTCGTGACGAGGCACGGCAGCGCCTGGGCCTCCCGGCCAACGCCACCATCGCCCTCTTCTTCGGGTACATCCGTCCTTACAAGGGGCTCGATCAGCTCATCGATGCCTTCGCCGGCATGGCCGCGGCGCATCCCGACCTGCACCTGGTGGTCGCCGGTGAGTGTTACGAGGACGAGCAGCGCTACAAGGACCAGGTGAAGGCCAGTCCTTACGCGGACCGCATCCACTATTTCAGCGACTACATCCCCAACGATGCGGTCGCGGCCTATTTCAGCGCCGCCGATGTGCTCGTGCTGCCCTACCGCACCGCCACGCAGTCGGGCATCGTGCAGATCGCCTACCACTTCGAACGGCCCTGCATCGTCACCGATGTGGGCGGCCTGTCGGAGGTCGTGCTCGACGGGCGCACAGGCTATGTGGTGCGTCCCAACGACCGCGCGGCGCTGGTGGAGGGCGTGGCGCGCTTCATGCGCGATCGCCGGGACATGTCCGCCGCCATCCGCGAGGAGCGCCGCAAATACAGCTGGGCCGCGTTCGCAGAGGCGTTGGAGCGCCTGGTGCAGCGCCTGGCCTGAACGGCACAACGAACGCGGGTCTCCTTGCGTTAAACGCATGATGGGTATCTTCGCCCCGCTCATGCGGACGACCCTCCTCGCCCTCGTGCTCGCCCTGGCCCCGCTATGGGGGGCTTCCCACCGTGCCGATGCGCGCGAGGATGCCGGCACCACCGCCCTCTTCAAGGCCTGCGGGCTCGAAGGCCGCATGCGCGAGGCCGCCTTCAACACGGCGCTCGCCAGTGCGAAGGCGCACGGCTGCGAGGCCGGCGTGATCGCCATCGCCGACATGACCCGCCCGAGCACCGAGCAACGGCTGTACATCGTTGACCTCCGCACGCAGCGCCTGCTGGGTACCACGTGGGTGGCCCACGGGAAGAACTCCGGCGAGCTGATGTGCACGCAGGTGAGCAACCGCGAGGGCTCATTGCAGACCAGCAAGGGGCTCTACCGGGTGGGGGAGGAGATCGTGAGCCCCAAGCACGGGCAGGCGTTGCTGTTGCATGGCCTCGACCGCGGGGTGAACGACAAGGCGCTGGACCGCGAGATCATCATCCACGGTGCCGATTACGTGAGCGCCGAGTTCATCCGTGAGCACGGCCGGCTGGGACGCAGCTTCGGTTGCCCCGCCGTGCCCCGCACCATGATGCCGCGCATGGTGGAGTGGCTGGCCGACGGCGGGCTGCTCTACGTGCATGCGGACCGGTAGGAGCGCTTCGGCCGCGCTCCTCGCGCTGGCCTTCTGGGGATGCGGACAGCGTCCCGATGCGGCACGCGAGCGTGGACTCCCGGAGAAAGCGGCCACCTACGAATCCCAGGAGGCCTATTCCGAACTGCGGCTCGATACAGCCACCCTCGTTAGCTACCTGCGCATCGATACCGTCAACGACCGCTTCGATACGCTGATCCGCGCCTTCTACGAGCGGCGCGGCATGCAGTACGCCTGGTTCCAGGGCGATACGCTCTCCTCCGCGGCGGGCAACCTGCTCGACCTCTCCGGTACACCGAGCGCGGACTACGGCTCGTGGCGCATGGCGCACCTGGAGCTGGACAGCCTGGTGGCCGCCCTGCGCGACACGCTGGCCCACTCGGTGGACAAGGCCTACGTGGAGCTTTCCCTCACGGCCGAGTTCTTCCGGTTCGCGGACAAGCGCTACGGCGGCTCGGTGAGCGACCTCCGCTCGCTCGATTGGTTCATCCCCCGGGCGAAGAAGGACTATGTGCGACTGCTCGACTCGTTGGTGTCCGGCGCGCGCGACCTGGCCTCGCTGGAGCCCGTGCTTCCGCAGTACCAGCGATTGAAGGACTGGTTGCGGCGGTACCGCGCGCTGGAGAAGGACAGCACCTGGGCACCGGTCTTCATCGACCATGCCCGCTATGCGCCGGGTGATTCCGCGCCGGCGCTGGCCGAGGTGCGCGAGCTGCTCCGCAAATGGGGCGACCTTGCCGACAGCAGCCGCAGCGCGCGCTTCGACAGCACCCTCGCCCGGGGCGTGCGACGCTTCCGCGAACGGCATGGCCTGCGCCCGGTGGACCTGGTGGACGATGCCTTCATCGATGTGCTGAACGTGCCTCCGTCCGACCGCGTGCGCCAGGTGCTGGTGAACATGGAGCGCCTGCGCTGGATGCCCGACCGGAACACGGGGCGCGTGCTCTTCGTCAACATCCCCGCATACAAGCTGTACGTGTATGAGGAGGGCAGCGTGGCCTGGAGCATGGACGTGGTGGTGGGGCAGGAGGCCACGCGTACGGTGATCTTCAGCGATTCGCTCTCGCAGGTGGTCTTCGCGCCGTACTGGAACATCCCCCAGAGCATCATCCGCAACGAGATCCTCCCTGCGGTGAAGCGCAGCCCCGGTTACCTCGACCGCAAGAACATGGAGGTGGTGAAGGGAGGACAGGTGGTGCCCTCGAGGAGCATCAATTGGTCGCGCTACACCAGCGGTGTGCCGTTCACCATCCGGCAGCGCCCCGGTCCCGGCAACGCGCTCGGCCAGGTGAAGTTCCTCTTCCCGAACGCCTACAGCATCTACTTCCACGACACACCGGCGAAGGCGAAGTTCCAGCAGGAGCAGCGCGCGTTCAGCCACGGCTGCATCCGCCTGAGCGAACCGCTCAAGCTGGCCGGTTACCTGCTCCAGGGCGACACGGCATGGACCGAGGCCACGATCAAGGCGGCCGCGCAGGGGAGCAAGGAACGCACGGTGCCGCTGCGCCCGGCCGTGCCCGTGGTGATCGGCTACTTCACGGCCTGGGTCGATGACGCCGGCGTGATCCACTTCCGCGACGACGTGTACGGGCACGATGCCCGGTTGGAGCAGGAGCTCTTCGCGGGCACCGAGCTCAGCGAGCTCCGTTAGTCTTCGGCCCGCGCACGATGCGCTTGTCCATGATGCCGAAGTACTGGGCGTGCGCCACGTTCACCCAGTACCACGGCTCCCCGCTCAGGTCCATCACCAGCAGGGCCCGCGGCCGGGTGTTCAACGCCGGAACGCGCACGACCGTGGATGCACTGCTGCGCGCCGCTTCCAGTCCCTTGAACCGTGCCGCCATCTCCGCATCGAAGCGCTGCGCATCGCCGGAGAGCAGGTCGCCCATCACGCGAAGCCCGTTGCCGGTGGCCAGCAGCGATACGCTGACGAGGAGGGCAAGGCCGTTGGCCGCCCAGGCTGGTCGCCGCGAGGGGTCGGAGCGGCGCATCGGGGCCAAGGCCAACGCGGCGAGTGCCCAGGCGGGCACGGCGAAGCCCCAGGCCTGGTCGATGGTGCGGTGCTGGCCGAGCATGCCGGTGGACCAGTAGGCGGGGTAGGCGGACACGAAGACCAGCGCGGGCGGAAGCAGCAGCAGGGGCCAGCGGTAAGGTCGGGCGCGGGCGGCCAGCTCACGTGTCCACACAGGGAGGCGGTCGAAGCCCAGGAGCAGGAGGGCGGCACCGCCGAGCACCACGGGCGAGGCCGCCCAACGCGCGGTGAAGCGCAGCGCCTGTGCCGCGCTCATGGCCAGCGAATACCCGAACTGCCGGGTGCCCGTGTACTGCCATTCACGGCCCGCGTTGCCCGGGGCCAGGAACATGAGCGCCGAGGCCAGCACGGCGATCACCACCAGTGTGAGGCCTGGCCCGGTCAACACGGTGCGACCGGTGATGCGGCCCAGCACCACCGCACCGTGGAAGAGCACCGCCATGGCCATGCTCACCTCGTTGGTGCCGATGAAGGCCGCAAGGGCCAATGCCGCTGCGGTCGTGTGCACGCCCTTGTTCACCCACCAGCGCCCCTGCCGCATGCGCCACCATAGGGCCGCGTACCAGGTGCCCGTGATCACCGCGGTCTGGTAGGTCATGGACCCTGTGTACCAGTAAATGCCTTCGGCGATGTCGGGCATGAGCGCCACATCGAGCGCGGTGAGGACGAGGGCGCCGGACCAGGCGTCGCGCGCCGGGGCGTCGGGCGAGGTGGCCCGCACGAGGCTGCGGAAGGCGAGCAGCGTAAGGCCGATGAGCAGCGGGGCGCAGGCCCTGTACCACGCCAGCCCATCGAGGCCCTGCACCAGGGGGGAGCCCAGGATGGGGATGTTGCTGCTGAACCGGCCGTTCCACAGCAGCCACCGTTCCACCTGCAGCTGCAGGAAGCCGCCGGTGCGGCCGGTGGCGGCGAAGGCCAGGTCGTCGCCCATGGGGTGGGCGTGGCGCGCCAGCCAGGCCGCGGCCAGCAGAAGCAGTGCGCAACCGCCGAGGATCAAGGGTCCTGCCGGGGAGCGCCGGGCGTGCATGCCGGTGCGGGATCAGGCGCCGAACCCGACGCGGTCCGACACGCGGTACTGGTTGCGCTCGGGGCTGTTGCGGCTCACCAGTTCGGCCACGAAGCCCGCCAGGAAGAGCTGGGCGCCGATGATCATGGCCGTGAGGGCGATGTAGAAGAGGGGCTGATCGGCCACCAGGCGCGCAGGCTGGTGCGTGGCCAGGTGATAGAGCTTGCTGCCCAGGATCCAGCCCGTGCTGAGGAAGCCGAGGAAGAACATGAGCAGGCCCAGGCTGCCGAAGAAGTGCATCGGCTTCTTGCCGAAGCGGAACACGAAGGTGATGGTGAGCAGGTCCAGAAAGCCGTTCACGAAGCGGTCCAGCCCGAACTTGCTCGTGCCGTGCTTGCGCTCGTGGTGCTGCACCACCTTCTCGCCGATGCGGGGGAAACCTTCCTTCTTGGCGATGAAGGGGATGTAGCGGTGCATCTCGCCGAACACCTCGATGTTCTTCACCACCTCCTTCCGGTAGGCCTTCAGCCCACAGTTGAAGTCGTGCAGGTGGATGCCGGAGACGCGCCGCACCGTCCAGTTGAAGAGCTTGGTGGGGATGGTCTTGCTCAGCGGGTCGTACCGCTTCTTCTTCCAGCCGCTCACCAGGTCGTAGCCCTCCGCGGTGATCATGCGGTACAGCTCGGGGATCTCGGCCGGATCGTCCTGGAGGTCGGCGTCCATGGTGATCACCACCCGCCCTTGCGCGGCGCTGAAGCCTTCGTTGAGGGCGGGGCTCTTGCCGTAGTTACGGCCCAGCCGGATGCCCTTGATGCTGGGATTGGCCTTGGAAAGGCGCATCACCTCGTCCCACGAGCCGTCCTTGCTTCCATCGTCCACGAGGATGGCCTCGTACCGCAGGCCCATGCCCTTCACCACGGCGTCGATGCGCTCGGTGAGCTCGGCGAGGGATTCGCGCTCGTCGTACAGGGGGATCACCAGGGAAAGGTCCATCGATGCGGGGTCGCGGTGCGCAAAGATGATCCGAATTCCCGGGCGTTCGGGGCCTTTGGCACAGCCCTTGCCTTCCGGGAGCCGGACCTACATTTGCCAACCCTTACATCATGCGACGCATCCTTACCCTCGCGCTGGCCGGCAGCCTCTCCTTCTCCGGCCTCCTCGCCCAGACCTGTGATCTGGTCGTGTTCTCCGACATGGGAGAGAAGTTCACCCTCATGGTCGACGGCGCCGAGATCAACGCCACGCCCGCGAGCCGCGTGGTGGCCACCGGCATCCGCATCGAGACCCCCAGCCTGCTGGTGCGCTTCGCCGACACGAGCGTGCCCCCCATCAAGCAGAACGGCTGGTTCCCCCTGGGCAAGGAGTACACCATGTCCATCACCATGAACAAGAAGGGCGTGCGGGTGATCCGCCCCAGCGGCGAGGCCGAACTGGGCACCGCCGCCAAGGCCGAACCGGTCAAGCCCAAGCCCACCACCTTCACCGAGGATGCCCCGGTGGCCGCACCTGCCGCCACCCAGGAGAGCACCGAGTCCGTGGAGATGAACGTGGGTGGTGAGACCATCACCACCACCGTGGTGGAGGAGTCCTCCACCGATGGCGATGTGGAAGGCGAGAACGTGAACATGAGCTTCGGCGTGAACGGCATGGGTGTGAACATGAACGTGAACGTGAGCGGCACGGGCACCGGCACCGGGGTCACCACCACCAGCTCGGGCACCCGCACCACCACCACCACGACCACCACCACGGTGAGCCGCTCGGGCGGCACCACGGCGCCCGCCCCCAGCAAGCCCGCCACCACGGCGGTGCTCGAGCCGGTGTACAAGATGCCCGGCTACAACGGCCCCATCGGCTGCGGCGACCCCATGGCGCCGGCCGCCTTCGAGGAGGCCAAGAGCAGCATCGCGGCCAAGAGCTTCGAGGACACCAAGATGACCCTGGTGAAGCAGATCGGCGGCAGCAACTGCTTCACCGTCGACCAGGTGAAGCAGCTGATGGGCCTGTTCAGCTTCGAGGACAACAAGCTCGATCTGGCCAAGTTCGCCTACGACCACACCTACGACATCGGCAACTACTACAAGGTGAACGACGCCTTCAGCTTCGAGAGCTCCGTGGACGAGCTCAACGAGTACATCAAGTCGCGCTGATCCCTGCGGCATCGGCCGCTTCATCCCCGGACCCATGAGGACCTCCGCACATATCGTCCTGAGCGCCTTGCTCGCCGCCCTGGTCTGGGCGGGCTGCAGCGGCTCGAAGGCCTACACCAAGAAGGGCGTGAAGCTCGACGAGGCCGGCCTTTACACCGAGGCCGCGGAAATGTACCTGCAGGCCCTCCAACGCAACCCGTCGAACGTCGACGCCAAGATCGGCCTGAAGAAGGCCGGCCAACAGGTGCTCAACGACAAGATGAGCGCCTTCTTCAAGGCCTTCAGCGTGGGCGAGGACAAGGGCACGGCGGTACAGACCTTCCTGGACGGCAAGGCCTACCTGGAGCGCGTGCAGCGCGCGGGCGTGAGCCTGGAGATCGCCGACAATTACCGCCGCGACTTCGAGGAGGTGAAGGGCCAGTTCCTGGTGGAGCTGTACAACAAGGGCCAGGACCAGCTCACCAAGCAGGACTACAAGGGCGCCGAGGCCACCTTCGCCCAGATCGCCAAGCTCGAGCCCAACTACAAGGATGCGACCAGCCTCCAGAACATCGCCTACCTCGAACCCCTTTACCGTTCGGGCAAGCAGGCCCTGGAGGGACAGCGCTGGCGCAAGGCCTATGAGGACCTGGACAAGGTGGTGAGCAAGGATGCGGGCTACAAGGACGCCAGCGCACTGCGCCAGCAGGCCCTCACCGGCGGCCAGTACACCATCGCCGTGCTGCCTTTCACCAGCAACGTGAAGAACCGTCCCGAGCTGGCCGGCAAGGTGCAGGCCTATGCCACCACCGCGCTCACCGGGATCAACGATCCCTTCCTGAAGGTGGTGGACCGGGAGAACATGGACCGGATCCTGGAGGAGCAGCGGCTCAGTCTGAGCGGTGTGGTCGATGAGCAGACCGCCGTGAAGGTGGGCAACCTCATGGGCGCGCAGGCCGTGCTCATGGGCTCGGTGATCGATTACCAGGAGGTGCCGGGCACGGTGCGTCGCAGCACCAAGGACGGCTTCGAGGCGTACCGCGTGAAGGTGCCCGACCCGAACAACCCGGGCCAGATGATGATCGCCACCAAGTACCGCCCGGTGAAGTACCAGGAGCTGTACCAGGAGAACAAGGTGGTGGTGAGCCTGAGCTACCGCCTGGTGAGCCTAGAGACGGGCGAGGTGCTCGTGAGCAAGGTGGTGGACCGCACCGCCGAGGACCATGCCTATTACGCCACCTACGACGGCGAGCGCGAGCAGCTGTTCCCCATGCAGAACGGGGTGGTGAACCTGAACGCCAACGAGCGCCGCCAGCTGCAGGGCCTGTTGACCGCTCCGCGCGACGTGAAGCCCGTGGCGACGCTGAGCAACGAGGCGCTCAGCGGTTCCTGCTCCGGCCTGGCAGGCACCATCCAACAGGAACTGGCCACCAAGCTCCCGTGAAGCGCTTCCTCCTCCTTTCCGCGCTTGCGGTGCTGCTGGCCTGCAAGGACAAGCAGCCCGTGGTGCAGCAGCCCGTGCAGCCCGCTGTGCAGCGCCCCGCATGGGTGGCCTCGCGACCGGTGAGCGACGGTTACTACATCGGCATCGGGCTGGCCGCCGTCCGCGGCGGTCAGGACCACCAGGAGACGGCCAAGAAGAACGCGTTGAACGACCTGGCCAGCGAGATCAGCGTGAAGGTCGAAGGCAACAGCCTGCTCTACACGCTCGACCGCAAGACCTCCTTCGACGAGTCCTTCACCAGCACCATCAACACGCGCACCAGCGAGCAGCTCGAGGGGTACGAGCTGGTGGACACCTGGGAGAACGGCACCGAGTACTGGACCTACTACCGGCTGAGCAAGGCCGAGCATGCCCGCATCAAGGCCGAGCGCAAGCGTCAGGCGGTGCAGCAGGCCTCGGACCTGTACGCCCGCGCACAGCAGAGCCTGGCCACGGGCGACCTGCGCAGCGCCTTCGACAAGGACCTTCGCGCGCTGCTGGCCATGAAGGCGTATTGGGGCGAGAACGACACCGCCACCGTGAACGGCCGCAACGTGTCGCTGGCCAACGAGCTGTACAACGACCTGCAACGCCTGATGGCAGGCACGCGCATCACCGCGCTGCCCGAGCGTTGCGTGCTCGAGCATGGCAACCACTTCAGCCGCGAGATGCTGCTGCGCGCCCAGTTCGTGCAGGGCACCGCGGCCCGCGACCTGGCACAGCTACCGCTCGTGCTGTCCTATCCGGGCATCGCGGGCCCGGTCACGGAGCTGCGCGGCACCGATGCCGAAGGCCAGGTGCGCACCACTGTGCAGAAGGTGGACCTGGCCGTGGCCGGTCCTGCGTTGCTGGCCCGGCTCGACATGGAGGCCTTGGTGCCGAAGGACGTGGACCAGGCCTTCGCCAAGCCCCTGGTGGCGAGCCTCAACGCCCCCGAACTGCGCGTGCCCATCGACGTGAAGCTGCCCAAGGTGCACATGACCGTGATGGAGCGCAACATGGGCGAACCCCTCACGGAGGGGGGCGCGGCGCTCACCATCAAGCAGGAGCTCACCACCCGTGGCTTCCGCTTCGTGGACCGCGAGCAGGACGCCGACCTGCTGATGACCGTGACCGCCTCGACCCGTGAGGGCGGCGAGGGCAACGGGTTCCATACCGCCTTCCTCGACCTGGCCATCGCCTGCCGCGACCGCCGCACGCAGGACGTGGTCTACACCGGCGGCAAGCAGGGCATCAAGGGCGTGCAGTTGAACTATCCCAAGGCCGGCATGGAGGCCTACAAGAAGGCCGGGCAGGACATCCGCCAGGAGGTGGTGCCCGCCCTGTTGAACGCGATCTTGTAGGAACGACGCGGACTTCCGAAGTTTGGCACGCCCTTGGCAAACACATCACCAACAACGACACATCAATGTCGAACACCATGAAAACCCTCACCACCAACCGCACCGTAACGGTCCTCATGACGGCGCTGATGCTGTCCGGCGCGATGACCGCCTGCAAGAGCAAGAAGAAACAGGCCGAGGTCCCCACGCCCCCGAGCGGCGAGACCGAAGTGAAGGTGCTGTGCTCGGGTCCCGAGTTCTTCACCGACGACAAGGCCTTCCGCGCCAACAACCTGGGTGAGAGCATGGACCAGGCCACCGCCAAGAAGAAGGCCATGGCCAACGCCCGCGCCGACCTCGCCAGCGCCATCAACACCCAGATCAAGGGCGTGATCGACAACTACGTGAACAGCCGCGAGCTGAACAACAAGGAGGAGGTGGCCGAGCGCTTCGAAGGCCTCACCCGCGAGGTGCTGGACCAGAAGCTGAGCGGTACCAAGACCATCTGCGAGAAGATGATGAAGGTGGAGGCCACCGGCAACTACAAGTGCTACGTGGCGATCGAGCTCAGTGCCCAGGACCTGCTGGCCGCCTACAACGAGCGCCTGAGCAAGGATGAGCGCCTGCGCATCGACTACGACTACGAGAAGTTCAAGGAGACCTTCGACAAGGAGATGGAGAAGCTCCAGAACAAGTAAGCCCGGGCCCAGCGCCCAGCGAGCCCCCGCCACCGGCGGGGGCTTCGCTTTTCCGGCGCATCTTCGCACCATGGACCGAAGGACACTGGCGATCGCCGCGGGCGTGATGGTGGTGGGCGTGATGCTGGGCGCCTTCGGGGCGCACGGCCTGAAGCCCCGCATCAGCCCCGAGGCCCTGGCCAACTGGCATACCGCCGTGCTCTACCAGTTCGTCCATGGGCTCGCCCTGTTCGGCATTGCCGTGGCCGGCGACAGGTTGCCCCCCGGCCCGGCCCGCCTGGCCCGCACCTTCTTCCTCGGCGGGGTGCTCTGCTTCAGTGGTTCGCTCTACCTTCTCAGTACGCGTGATCTGCTTGGTATCCAAGGGATTACGTCGGTCCTGGGTCCCATCACCCCGGTGGGTGGGCTGCTCTACATGGGAGGGTGGACGGTGCTGATGGTCAGCGCTTTGCGGCGTTCCTGACCGTCCTCAGTGGACCCGGACCCCGGGGAAGGGTTAAATTCGCGGCCCCGAACGGCCCGTCGGGTCCTTTCGGTCAACCAAGCGAACCACATCAAGTCATGAACGAATTCGGGAACAAGCCCAAGAACGCCGACCTCGCAACGATCGGCCTGGGCAGGGTGGGCGATGCCTACTGGAACCTTGAACCGGCCGAGCTCATCGAGAGCACCATCCTCAGCGGCGAGGGCGTCTTCGCGGACAGCGGGGCCCTGGCCATCGAGACGGGCGAGTTCACCGGGCGCAGCCCCAAGGACAAGTTCTGCGTGAAGGACGCCAAGACCGAGAACACGGTGTGGTGGGGCGATGTCAACTACCCCCTCAGCCCGGAGAAGTTCGACCAGCTGCACGAGAAGATGTGCGCCTACCTCATGGGCCGCGAGGTGTACATCAAGGATGCCATGGCCTGCGCCGATCCCACCTACCGCCTGAACGTGCGGGTGGTGGCCGAGAAGCCCTGGAGCGCCCTGTTCGCCGGAAACATGTTCCTGCGTCCCACCCACGCCGAGCTCGAGAACTACGAGCCCGAGTGGCATGTCATCTGCGTCCCCGGCTTCCTGGCCGACGGCCCGAAGGACGGTGTTCGCCAGCACAACTTCGCCGCGATCAACTTCACCAAGAAGATGATCCTGATCGGTGGCACCGGCTACACCGGCGAGATCAAGAAGGGCATCTTCACCGTGCTGAACTACGTGCTGCCCCAGGAGCGCGGCGTGCTCAGCATGCATTGCAGCGCCAACATCGGCAAGGATGGCGATACGGCGGTGTTCTTCGGCCTCAGCGGCACCGGCAAGACCACCCTCAGCGCCGACCCCGAGCGCCGCTTGATCGGCGACGATGAGCACGGCTGGAGCGATTCCGGCGTGTTCAACTTCGAGGGCGGCTGCTACGCCAAGTGCATCGACCTCAGCGCCGAGAAGGAGCCCCAGATCTGGAACGCCATCAAGTTCGGCTCCATCCTGGAGAACATCGTGTTCCACGGCGATACCACCACGGTCGATTTCGCGGACGGCTCCAAGACGGAGAACACGCGGGTGAGCTACCCCATCCACCACATCGACAACATCGCTGTGCCCAGCATCGGCGGTCACCCGAAGAACATCTTCTTCCTCACCTGCGACGCCTACGGCGTGCTGCCTCCGATCAGCAAGCTCACGCCCGGCCAGGCCATGTACCACTTCATCAGCGGCTACACCGCGAAGGTGGCGGGCACCGAGGCCGGCGTCACCGAGCCGCAGAGCACCTTCAGCGCCTGCTTCGGCAAGGCCTTCCTGCCCCTGCACCCCACCAAGTACGCCGACATGCTCGGCGAGAACATGCGCAAGCACAACGTGCGCGTGTGGCTGGTGAACACCGGCTGGAGCGGTGGCGCCTACGGCACCGGCGAGCGCATGAAGCTGAAGTTCACCCGCGCCATGATCACCGCCGCCTTGAAGGGCGAGCTGGACGGCGTGGAGTACAAGCAGCACCCCGTGTTCGGCGTGAGCTTCCCCACCAGCTGCCCCCACGTGCCGGCCGAGATCCTCGACGCCCGCGGCACGTGGAAGGACAAGGCGGCCTACGACGCCACGGCCGAGAAGCTCGCCAAGCAGTTCAACGACAACTTCGCCAAGTACAAGGACGGCGCCAGCGAGGAGATCCTCGCCGCCGCTCCGAAGAGCGCGGTGAAGGCCTGATCCAAAGGTCACGAGCAAGGCGGGGCCCCGGTCGAAGGACCGGGGCCTTCGCGTTCCGGATCGTTCATAAGTGACGCGGCACGGTCCTGCGCACCCCCGGTAACTTCGCGCCGTTGTTGCGATGCACATGCGGGGCATGAAGCGATGGATGGTGGTGCCGGGCCTGCTGGCCTGGACGATGGGCATGGCCCAGCAATACTGGGGCGGCGAACGGCGCTACCCCGAGGAGCTGCGCGAGGATGTGGAGGTGGTGCGCCGTGCGCTGCATCTGCAGCACCCCGATCCCTACCGCTACATCGGCCGCGCCCAGCTCGATGCCCTGCTCGATTCCGTCTCGGCCACACTGCAGGTGCCGATGGACGAGCGCGACCTGATGCTCGCCCTGGCCCCCGCGCTGAAGCGCGTCGGTGATGCGCACGTCACGCTCGCCCCTTCCGCCAGGGTGCGCGACAACTGGTCGCGCCAGGCGCCCATGCTGCCGCTCAAGGTGCGCGTGATCCATGGCCGTCTGCATGTGGAGGAGGAGTACATGGGCTTCCGCACCATACCGCCCGGCAACGAAGTGGTGGCCCTGGACGGCATCGCTGCGGCCGACGTGCTACAGGCGCTCTCGACGGTCATCCCCACCGATGGGCACGATGAGGTCTACGTGGAACGCTGCATCGAGCAGGACTTCCGCTACCTCTACGCCTTCCGGTTCGGCACGCGCGCCGAGCACACGGTCGATCACCGGGGCGAGGATGGGGTGGTGCGGCGTTCGGTGCTGCGCGCCCTCACCGGCGAGGAGGTTGAGCAGGCCTACCGCCCGGTTAACGTGCGGCTGCTGCCCTGGCGCCTCGAGCCCATCGCCGACATCCGCACGGCCTGGGTCACGTGCAGCACCTTGGACCGTGAGGTGCTGGCGGCCGAGCGCATCGACCCCTCGCGGATGGTCGACCAGTTCCTGCACGAGCTGCGCGCGAAGGAGCTCACCACCCTGGTGATCGATGTACGCGGGGCGGGCGGTGCCGATATGGGCATGGCCGAGCTCCTCTTCAGCCTGGTGGCCACCGAGCCCTTCCGCGTGGTGGAGGCCATCACCATGCGGCAGCCCGCCACGGCCGATGGGCGACAGGGACCTGATTACGCCAGCACCGAGGGCGGCGCCCTTCCGGAGGCCGGCCCCATCGCCGTGCCTGCCGATGACCCGCGGCTCGAGATCACGCTGCCCTACCACAAGGCCTTCACCGGCAAGGTCTACGTGGTGTGCGATGGAACCACGCGCGATGCCGCCGCGGCCTTCGTGATGCTCGCCAAGCGCAGCGGTCGTGCCCGCGTGGTGGGCGAGGAGGTGGGCAGTAACAGCACGAGCCTCTGCGGAGGGCGGCCGGTGAACGTGGTGCTTCCGCGCTCCGGCCTGGTGCTCTCCCTGCCCAGCCTGCGCTTCGTGCCGGCCGGGCGCGGCGAAGGGCCCGCCGACCACGGCGAACTGCCCCACCACGAGGCCGTGCAGCAGCCCTGGGGCCTGCAGCGGGGCCGCGACACCGTGCGCTCCGCCGTCATCGAGCTCATCCGCGCCCTGCAATGAAGTGGCCCTGGGCCCTGCCGCTCGTGCTCCTCGCCGGGTGCACGGCCCCCTCACCGCCCAAGACCCCGGTCGATGATTGGCGTGCCCGAACGTTCACTTACGCCCGATCGTTCGAGGTGTTCACGCGCGGTGCCGAACGACGGATCATCGTCCATGGCCATGGGGGTGCTGCGGACACGGTGGGCATGTACCACGCGGTGCCCGGCGGGCGTTGCACGGAACCCGGCTGCCGCGCCGCGCACCTGGACATCCCGTTGCGCCGCCTGGCCTTGCTGAGCTCCACCCACGTGCCCTTCCTGGCGGCCGTGGGAGCGCGCGATGCGGTGGTGGCCGTCACCTTCCCCGATGAGGTGCGCGACAGCGTGCTGCGCGCGGCGATCGCCGAAGGCCGGGTGAAGGGCCTGGGTTCCACCGAGGCCTTGGACCGCGAAACGCTCATCGCCCTGCGGCCCGATGCGGTGCTCACCTATCCGTTCGGCGCGCAGCAGCAGGCCACGCTCAAGGAGAACGGGCTTCCGGTGGTGCAGGTGAGCGAGTACCTCGAGGAGCATCCGCTGGGGCGCGCCGAGTGGGTCCGCTTCTTCGGTTCGCTCACCGGCCGCGAACGCGAGGCCGACAGCCTCTTCGCGGCCATCGAGCAACGGTACCTCGCGCAGGCCGCCCTGGCGGAACGCGACACTGTGCATCCCGTGGTCTTCTTCGGCAGCCAGTGGAACGGCCAGTGGAGCGTGCCGCCGGGCAACAGCTACATGGCCCGCCTCATCGCCGATGCCGGGGGGCGCTATGCCTTCGCCCACCGCACGGCATCGGGCAACATCGACATCGACATGGAGACGCTCCTCGCCACCCTGGATACGGTGGACAACTGGGGCATGATCGCTGCGGTGGACGGTCACGTGTTCCCCCGGCACCTCACCAACAACGACCCGCGCTTCAACAAGTTGGACGTGGTGCGGCGGTTCCACTTCTTCGCGGGCAACACGCGTACGGCCGACCTTTTCGGGCAGGCGCTGCTGGAGCCCGACCAGGTGCTGCGCGACCTGCGCTACTGCTTCGGGGATGCGTACCTGTGGCGTGCCTGGGAGGTGGACCATCCCTACTTCGCACCGTTGCGGCCGGAACCGGTCACCCTACCATACCGGCCGGAGGAAGTACCGCTGAACTAGTAACGGATCCCGAACCGGCGGTACAGCTTCGCCATCAGCCACGCCGGACCCACCAACAGGAAGGCGAGGTCCTTGAGGAAGCTCGGCTTTTTCCCTTCGATGTGGTGGCCGATGAACTGGCCGACCCACGCCAACGCGAAGAGCACAAGGCAGACGGACCACAGGGGCCAGGGCGCGTGCTTCTCCACGGTGAGCGCGACGAGAAAGCAGAGCAGGGTGAACAGGAACATGCCGAGGGCGATGGGCTTGGACCGCGGGTAGTACACGGCCACCACGATGCCCATCAACACCCCCGACCACAGGTGGCGCGGGCCGTCGGTACCAAGGACGGGTGAAGGGATGGACGCGATAAGGCCCACCACGCAGAAGTAGATCACGGGCACGCAGACCCAATGGATCGCAGTGTTCGTTGCGTTGCGGTGGCTTTCGCCATACTCGTCGAACCAGCTCTGGATGGGTCGCATGGTCACAGGTAGCGTTCGTGGAGCACGCGGGCGTGGTGCACGGCATGGCCGGCGATGGCCCAGCCGAGCGCCCGCACGGTGAAGGTGTGTCCGTTGCCCGTGCCGGTGGCCATGAGGTCGTCGGCGCTGCAGCCCTGGAACAGCGCGATGCTGGCGGTGCGCAGCGCGTCGTGCTCGGCCATCAACTGGTCCACGGTGCGCGTGCTGCCCGCGGTGGCGGCGGCCCAGGCATCCTCGTCGTAGCCGGGAAGGGGGGTGGCATCGCGGCGGGCGAAGCGCAGGGCACGGTAGGCGAACACGCGCTCGGCATCGTTGATGTGCTGCAGCAACTGCCCCACGGTCCACTTGCCGGGCGCATAGGCGTGGTCCTTGTGGCCGGGCGGGAGCCGCCGCACCACGGCCCACAGTACCTCCGAGGCGTTCATCAGGGCCTCCAGCAGGTCGCGGCCATCGGCCTGGTCGATGTAGCGTTGGTAGAAGGCGGGGCATTCGCCTTCGGCCGGCCGTTGAAGGGCGTTCATGGCCTGAAGATAGCCACGGGCTAGCGCGTGATGTCCACGGCGTACGGCACGCTGGCGCCGACCACCTCCTTCAGCACGTAGAACCAGCCCTTCCAGTGCTTCCACCAGCCCACGCGCGGGCAGCGCGGATCGTCGAGGCTGATCACGCCCACCGTGACGGAGGGCCCGCAGCCACGGCGCATGAGGTTGCGCGAACGCCGCGCGTGCACGCCCAGGGAGATCAGGTCGACGGCCGTGTACCCTTCGCGCTGCGCGTAGGCACCGAAGGTGGCGGCATTGCCCCAGCTGCGGCTGTCCGGGCGTCCCCAGGTGGGGATGGCCTGCACCCGTTCCGCAGGGATGCCACAGGCCACCAGCTTCGCCGCCGCGGCGTGCGCGTAGGTGGGCCAGGCCTCCTCCATGCGGCCATCGGTCCGCACGAAGCGGGTCTCCTGCTGCAGGCCGTGCACGTTCAGCCCGTTCACCTCGAACCGCAGGGTGTACACGTTGGACGTGGTGCTCTCCGGATGCGCCGGGTTGATGGAGCGCAGGCGGAACTGCCGGTGGATGCCGGAGAGGGTGTGGCTGAACCGCTGCATGGCGGTGGACAGGGCCCATGTCCGCAGGGTGTCCGCACCGCTGAGCAATTGCAGATACGCGCCGTCCTGTCCAGCGGCCATCACCATCACCTCACCGGTCACGTCCTCGCGCAGCACCACGTCCACGGCCTCGTTCACCAGCAGGTAGTACGCGAAGGGGCGCACCGTGCCCGTGGTGTGCACCTTGGTATAGCCGCGGGCCAGGAGGGTGTCCGCGGCGGTGCAGAGCCTTTCCTCGGGCATCCAGCCTTCCACCACCGCCACCGGCGCGTTCACGGGCGCCTGCACGGCGAGAATGCTGTGGATGAAGGGCAGGCTCAGCAGGAACAGCGCGAGCAGCGCCCACAGGGTCCACTTCAGCACGCGCCGCATCAGTCGTCGTTGCCGGTGAGGGCGTTCTTCAGTTCGAGCAGCTCCGCGCGGGCCTTGCGGTCGCCGGTGGTGAGGCATTGGAGGGAGCCGGCCTCGCACACGTGCGCCGCCTCATCGGTGCGTCCCAGGTCGGCGAGCACCAGCGCGAGCTGGTAGTAGGCGGCGATGTACTTCGGGTCGTCGCGCAGCAGGGCCTCGAGGTCGTGCGCGGCCTGGTCCATGGCGCCGCGGCGCTTGTGCTCGAGCGCGATGGCGTAGCGCACGAAGGCATCACGCGGGTCCTCGGCCAGGAGGGCCTGCAGCTGGGCGAGGCGGTCGCTCATGGCGTGTGGGGATGCGCGCTCCATTCGGCGCGGAACACCTCGGCGCGTTCGATGCGAACGATGCGGCCGCGGTCCATCTCGGCGATGCGGTCGGCCACGTGGAAGGCGTCCTCGCGGTCGTGGGTGACGATGATGGCGGTGGTGCCGTGCGCGCGCAGGATGCGAAGCACTTCGGCGCGCACGCTCTTGCGCGTGGCGGGGTCCAGGTCGCTGAAGGGCTCGTCCATCAGCATCAGCTTCGGCCGTCGCACCAGGCTGCGGGCGATGGCCACGCGCTGCTGCTGCCCGCCGCTGAGCTGGTGCGGGTAGCGGTCGCCGAGCCCCTCGAGCCCCACGGCGGCGAGCTCGTCCTTCACGCGCTGCGCACGCTCCGCCTTGGGCATGCCGTGCAGCCCGAAGGCCACGTTGCCGTCCACGGTGAGGTGGGGGAAGAGCGCCAGCCCCTGGAACACGAAGCCGATGCTGCGCTGCTCGGGCGCCACGTGCGTGCGTCCTTCGTCGAGCACTTGGTCGGCGAGCGTGATGCGGCCGGCGGAGGCGCGCTCCAGCCCGGCGATGCACCGCAGCAAGGTGGTCTTGCCGCAGCCACTGGCCCCCACGATCACCAGCACCTCACCCGTGGGCACGTCGAGCTCCACACGGTCCAGCACCGCGCGGTCGCCGTGGGCGAAATGCAGGTCGCGGAGGTTTAATACTGTGTTCTTCACGATCTACTGCTCACACTACAGGTTAACGTTCCTTGATGATGGATCGGGGCGAGAGCTTCGCATGCCCCTCTTGAAGTATGATGCAACATGGCGAAGGAAATTGAACAATCCATTCAAGCCGAAGAACATTATGGGAAGATACAGGCCATAGAAGAAAAAGACCCGCCAGGTAGGGAAGTACCTATCGTAGTCGAAGGAAAGCTCGTAGACATCGGGGTCCTCGGGAAGGTATATCACCCATGCAGATGAGTAGTCTTTACAATCGCCACACTTCCTGAAGGATTCAATGAGATGACCACCATCGGTCTCAAAGCTGAAGTGGGCAACACCGGACGATACCGAGAGACTGTGAAATTGAACGATACGCCCATGCGCAGCCAGCATCTCATGCTTCGCCTTCTGACTCAGATATTGCCAAGAGACCAGGGCAAGGCAAATACCTCCGGTAATCGCGTATCGTATCACCCGTCGCCATTCCATGTTGTCTGCTGCGGCGATACCCATAGCGATGGTGACGAGTTCAAATTGAACTGCTGAAAGACGGGACCGCGAAGCTAAGGGAGCGCGCTGCGGCAAGCTCAGCGACGGATAGACCACCTCCACCGCATGCATCTGTGTGGATCCGTGTCCACTGCGCCTTCGCGAAGCCTTCGGCGAAGCGAGGTCCGTGGTTCAATAACCCGCGGCTCAATACCCCTGCAGGTCCACCTCATCGGTGCTCTCCAGCATCACCCATTGCCCCATCTTCTTCTGGATCACCTTGAAGTGGGGCTGGTCCGCGGGGGTCACCAGCGTGATGGCCTCGCCTGGGTTCTGCGCACGGCCGGTGCGGCCGATGCGGTGCACGTGGTCCTTGGGGCTGCGCGGGAGCTCGTAGTTGATCACGTAGGGCAGGAAGGCGATGTCGATGCCGCGCGCCAGCAGGTCGGTGGTCACCAGCACGCGGAGCCGGCCGGCCTTGAGGTCGGCCAGGGCCTGGGTGCGGGCGTGGTGGCTCTTGCCGCCGTGCGTGGCCCGCGCGTCGATGCCGTGCTTGCGCAGCTTGTCGGCCACGTGGTCGGCGCTGTGCGTGGTGGCGGTGAACACGAGCACCTGCTGCATGTCGCCGCTCCGTATCAGGTAGCGCAGGAAGGGGCCCTTGCGCTCGGGCGCCACGCGGAAGGCGCGTTGCCGGATCAGCGTCACCTCCTGCGGCTCCTCCACCACCTGGATCACCTCGGGCTTGTGCAGCACCAGACGGGTGATCTCGTGGATGGCGCTGCTGAGCGTGGCGGAGAAGAGCAGGTTCTGTCGCTTGCGGGGCATCAGCGCCAGCAGGCGGTCCACCTCGTCCTGGAAGCCGAGGTCGAGCATGCGGTCGGCCTCGTCGAGCACCAGCACCTTCACCTCGGCCAGGTGCACGGCCTTGTGCTCGATCAGGTCCAGCAGGCGGCCGGGCGTGGCGATCAGCACTTGAACACCCTGCAGGCCGATCATCTGCGGGTTGATCGACACGCCGCCGAACACCGCCACCGTCCTAACGCGCTCAGGCTGACCGGCGCTCAGCTCGTTGAACACCGCCTCCACCTGCAGGGCCAACTCGCGCGTGGGCACCAGCACCAGCACGGGCACGTGGCGGTTGCTCATGGTCCAGCGCTCCTGCTCCAAATGCGCGAGGATGGGCAGCACGTAGCTCGCGGTCTTGCCCGAACCGGTCTTCGCGATGCCCAGCACGTCCTTCCCGAAAAGCACCGCCGGGATGGCCTGCTCCTGGATCGGCGTGGGCGCGGTATAGCCGCGGTCGGCGAGCGTCTTCAGCAGGGCTTCGGAAAGGCCGAGGCTGCTGAAGGGCGAGGGGGAAGGACCCATGCGGGGAAGGGGCGGAGCCGTGTGGTTCAGGCCCCGCTAGCGGCCGCGAAGGTACCCAGGGGGATCATGGAGCGGTCGCCCTCCAGAACAACTGGAAATGGTCCTTGCTCCCATTGGATATGTGTTCCTATGACCAAGTGCCAGGTACCACCAGGTTCAGCTGCCCCGAAAGTGCTTGATTTGTTCCAGTCGCGTTTGAGCTTGCTCCTCAGTGTTGGTCGCTTGGTCAAGAAGCTCGATGGAATTGAATCCCTTGAACCTGATACTGTTCATATGCGTGTCAATTCTGAGCAGGTTGTACTCCTGACATCCTGCACATTGGACAATGTGCCAGTATGCACTCGGGACGACCTTATCGGTTCGGAGGATGATCGTTTCGAGCTGGCTGCCGCATTTCGTACAGGGCTGTGCGGATGTCTCAAGGATCTCCTCCTTCCTCCGAAAGATGAAGGCCGCAGCTAGGAGAGTGCCTAGGAACCAACCGTACATCCAGCGGTTCAAGTTCGTTCTGATGTCGACGAGGCAGATGTTCGAGAGTTCCTGGAACGTGTCACATAGAAATTCACGCTCCTCTGTATCGAAGTGTGAAGGATCGGCGCTCCGAAGACCTTCCACTAAGATCTGTCGGAGTCTCTTGGGCTTGGCTTTCCGCTGAGCTGCGTCGATCAACTTATCCGTGCAAGTATTCACCACGGACTCCAACCGGCTGCACACGTCCTGATCAGAGGGATTCAGTCCGCGTTCAAGCCATGCGGCGTCGGAGAACTTCATACGCTTCCTGAAGTTCTTGAGGTCCCCGATCAAGTCTTTTTCAGCCATCAGACTTATGGTTGTTATTCTTCAGGCCATATCTAGTGAGGTGGGAATATAGCTGGGGGCACGTGATAACCTTGCTTGAGAGCTGTGCGCATGCGGGATAGATGTTCCTGCTGAGACAGTTGGCAAGCTGGACTCTCGCAAGTGATCCCGGCCTGATCCGGATGTGCGCTCTGGGCAAGAAGAGGCCGGGGTCACTTGTGAGCTAGGAAGATCCAACGGTCACCAGTAACCCGCTGACCGATCCGCTTTACTCGCCAAAGCAGAACGCTGGCGACATGAGATTACGGGATGTCGTCACCAAGTGCTTCCAACTCATGGAGCAACCTTTCCAAGCGAACGCGATCCCTAGTGGTGATCTCTGCAGATTCGCCAGGGTAGGGCAATTCAAAGGTCAGTTGCCAACCATTCTTGGCAAGGACTTCATAGTAGTTCGGGAGTCCACGTATGCTATCGTGAATGAGTGTATCGGGCACCTTCTCTGTCATTTCAAGAGCGAGAACAGGTGACTTCCATCGGTGCAGCACTTCCAAAAAGTTCGGCACGGGCATCTGCAAGTCGAACTGAAGGTTCTTGATGAGGAATGGAGAGGCAATATCATCGGTCGAGAGGGGGACAGTTCTCTCATTCCACGCCGTCCAATATTGAGGTCGATGGTTCACTAGCCAAACATGATTGGCTTGGTCCTTTAGGATGAGCTGGAGCACCATGTAGGTGCATCGGGGTAGGCGAGCGTAGAAGATCCCTGGTTGTATCTCCGAGATAGGCGTGTTGCGAGGCTTCATGAAGGATGAGTTCACGAATCTAGCAGAGGTGGCGACGCCTCTTGAATTCCCGGAATTGTCCGGCCCTATTGCGATGTGCGCTTAGCGAGAAGAGTCCAGGGTCACTTGTGAACTAGAGAGATCCAACGGTAACCGGAGACGCGCTGACCGATCGGTTTCACTTACCACGGCGGAACACTGGCGACAGTGCTTGCAGGCAAGCCGCTCACACCCCCCGCTCCAGCAACCGGTCCAGCAGCACCACCGGCACCAGCCCGCAGAGCACGATCAGCAAGGCAGGCATGGCGGCATCGCCCCATTGTTCGATGCGCGCCATCTCGAAGACCTTGGTGCTGAGCGTGTCGGTATCGAAGGGACGCAGGATCAGCGTGAGCGGGAGCTCCTTCACCACCTCCATGAGCACGAGCAGTGCGGCGGCCAGGAGCGAGGGCTTGAGCAGCGGCAGGTTCACACGCAGGAAGGTGCGCCAGGGCGAGGCGCCGAGCAGGCGGGCCGACTCATCCAGGGCCAGCGGCTGCTGGTCGAGCCCGGCGCGCAGGGGCTGCGTGGCCAATGCGAGGAAGCGCACGGTGAAGGCGTAGACCATGAGGCCCACGGTGCCGATGAGCACGATGCCGCTGAGGTCGGTGAGCGCGCCGCCCAGCGTCATCACGCCGATGGCGATCACCGCGCCGGGCACCACGTAGCCGATGCCTGCGAGCTGCGCGAAGCGCGAACGGCTGCGGCGCTGGCCGTAGCTGAGCAGCAGGGCGAGCAGCAGGGTGGCCAGCGCGCTGAGCCCGCCGATGAGCAGCGTATTGCCGGTGGCCGGCAGGAACTCGAGCGCGGCGCGCAGCGCGTGCTCCCGGAACGCATCAATGGCGATGGTGGCGAAGGGCATGCCGAAGGAGGCGAGGAGCACGAGGGCGCACCAGACGGTGGCGAGCCAGCGGCGTACCCCGCGAAGCGGCACCGGACGCAGGCGCTTGCCGCTGAGCCCACGCTGGCGCCCACGGTCGGCGATGCGGCCCAGGAGCATGAGCAGCAGCACCACGAGCAGCAGCACGCCACCGATTCGCAGGGCGCTGCCGCTGTCGTACAGCCCGCCCCAGCTGCGGAAGATGCCGGCCGTGAGGGTGCGCACGCCGTAGTGCTTCACGGCGCCGTAGTCGTTGAGCACCTCCATGGCCACGAGCAGCGCGCCGCCCGCAATGGCGGGGGCGGCGAGCGGGAAGGCCACGCGGAAGGCCCGGCGCAGCGCACCGCCGCCGAGCATGCGCGCCGCATCGAGCTGGTCGCTCATGCCCGCGCTGAAGGCCGCACGCGCCGGCAGGTACACGTAGGGAAAGAGCACGAGGGCGAGCACGTAGGCCAGTCCGCTCGGGGTGAGCAGGTCGACATGCAGGCCGGTGCGCTCCGCCATGGCCAGGCTCAGACGACCGGTGGGGCCCCAGAGGTCGGCGAAAGTGATGGCGCTGATGTAGGTGGGAAGGGCGAGCGGAAGCACCAGGGCCCAGCGGAAGACCTTGCGGCCGGGGAAGTCGTTGGCGGCCACGAGCCATGCGGTGCTCACGCCGAGCACAAGGGCCAGCAGCACCGTGCGCACCACCAGTGCCGCGGTCTCGCCCAGAAAGGTCGGGAGCAGCTCACTGCCCACGTAGGCCCACTCGGGCGCTTCGGTGTGCAGCGGTGCGGTGGCCACCACCAACAGCGGCAGGAGCACCAGCAGCGCCAGCAGCGCGGTGGGCAGGTGCTCTCGCCAGGTGCGCATGCGTGCTTATTTCCAGCCGGCCGCCTCGAGCACCTTCACCGCATCGGCGTTGTGCAACCCGAGCTGGCTCAGGTCGAGCGTGTCGGGGGTGAAGGCACCGAAGCCCTGCAGCACTGCGGCGGCGGGGATGCCGGCCTTCACGGGGAACTCCATGTTGCCCTCGGCGAAGGCCTGCTGCGCCTCGTCGCTCACGAAGAACTCCAGCAGCTGCACGGCCTCGGCCTCGTGCTTGGCGTACTTCGCCACGCCGCCGCCGCTGATGTTCACGTGGGTGCCGTGCCCGTTGAGGTCGGGGAACACCACGCCGATGGCGTTCTTCGCCTTCTGCCGCGCGGGATCGTCGCTGGTGAGCAGCTTGCCGATGTAGTAGCTGTTGGCGATGGCCACCTCGCCCTGTCCTTCGCCGATGGCGAGGAGCTGGTCGGTGTCGCTGCCCTTGGGCGCGCGCGCCATGTTGGCCACCACGCCCGCGCACCAGGCCTGCGCCTTCTCCGTTCCATCATGCGCCACCATCGCGGCCACGAGGCTCTGGTTGTACACGTTGTCGGCCGGGCGCACGAGCACCTTGCCCTTGAAGCGCGGCTTGGTGATGTCGGCGTACGAACGCAGCTCCTCGGGCTTCACCTTGCTCTTGTCGTAGGCGAACACACGGGCGCGCATGGTGAAGCCGAACCAGTGACCCTCAGGGTCGCGCAGGTGGGCGGGGATGGCGCTCTCGAGCACGGCGCTCTTCACGGGCTTCAGGTAGCCGCGCTGGCGGGCCAGCCCCAGGCGTCCGGCATCGGCGGTGATGATGATGTCGGCGGGGCTGTTCTGGCCCTCGGCCTCCAGCCGGCTCAGCAGCTCGTCGTCGTCGGCCATGATCACGTTCACGGCGATGCCGGTCTGCTCGGTGAAGCGCTTGAAGAGGGCCTTGTCGGTTTCGTAATGGCGGTGCGTGTACACGTTCACCACGCGGGCACTGTCGGCGCCGAGGGTGTCGCTGGTGGCGTTGTCGGTCTTGGGGGCGCAGGCGGCGAAGGGCAGCAGCGCGAGTAGGGGCAGGAGCTTCCGCATGGTCGGGGATGGGGCGCAAAGCTACCCGCGGGGTGGGCGCGGGGGAATACCGCGATCGTGGTATCGGGGGCGGATCGCGACTCGGGGTCCTTCGGTGGGCTCAGGAGCCCGGAGTGACACCGCCCTTAGTGGAAGTTGTCACTCCGGCCTTGAGCCGGAGTCGCGCGGATGCCCGGCCAATGCCACGGCCACGCTCACCGCCTCCTCCGGCCGCACCCAGCGCCAGTGCGCCTCGCGCCGCAGCCAGGTCATCTGGCGCTTGGCGTAGTTGCGGCTGTGCTGCTTGATCAGCGCCACCGCATCCTGCAGGGAGAGCTGCCCATCGAAATGCAGGAACAGCTCCTTGTAGCCCACGGTCTGAAGGGCGTTGCGTTCCCGGTGGGGGAGCAGGGCATGCGCTTCCTCGAGCAGACCGTGGCGCATCATCGCGTCCACGCGGGCATCGATGGCGGCGTAGTTGACGTTGCGCTCCACATCGAGCGCGAGGAAGACCGGGGTGAAGCCGGTGCGCGGTCGCCTGCCCTGGCGCAGCTCGCTCACCTTGCCGCCGGTTAGCAGGCATACCTCGATGGCGCGGATCAGCCGGTGCGGGTTGTTGCGGTCGATCGTGTGCCACATCGCCGGGTCAAGCCGCTGAAGCTCGTGCTGCAGCGCTTCGAGGCCCTGTTCGCGATGCAGCTGCTGCAGTTTTTCCCGCAGTGCCTTGTCCGCAGGGGGCAGTGCATCAAGCTCGAAGCACACCGCGTCGATGTAGAGGCCCGAACCGCCGGTGAGCACCGCCACGCCATGCGCATCGAGGATCCGGTCGATCACTGGCAGTGCGGCATGCGCGTACTCCTGGGCGCTCTGGTCCTGCGTCACCTCGAGGTGACCAATGAAATGGTGCGGCACACCGAGCAGTTCGTCCGCCGTGGGCTGTCCCGTGCCGATGGGCATGGCGCGGTAGAACTGGCGGGCGTCGGCGTTCACCACCTCGGTGCCCAGCGCGCGCGCCACTTCTGCGGCCACGCGGGTCTTGCCGCTGGCGGTGGGACCGCCGATCACGATCAGGGTGCGGTTCACCATTCGTGCGAAGGCTCATGACCCTCCTCGTGGCCATGCCCGCCCTCGTCGTGGTGCTCGTCCTCCTCCTCCCCGAAGCCCAGGTCCTCGTCCGCGTCGTAGAGCTCCTCCGTCTCCATGCGGTACGGGTCGTCCTCGTCGGGCAGGATGCCCTCGCCCAGGGCGAGCTCGCGGCTGTGCTCGGAGGGCGGATCGCCGAAGCTCAGGGCCACCGACGGGTAGCGCTTGCCCTTCTCGGGGTCGTGCGCGTCGATGAGCTCCAGCATGAACATCCACATGTGCAGGAAGTCGTAGGCGTACACGAAGCGCTGGTCGGTGTCGCGCACGTGGTCCCCGATCTGCACCTGGTCCATCATCAGCGGCATGGCGCCATCCTCCGCGAAGCCCATGTCGGCCAGGGGGATCTCGGTGCCCTTGGTCCATTCCGCATCGCTGACGTAGAAGCAGGCCATCTCCTCGCCGGTGAAGCCGAAGGCCTTCTTGATGGCCTTGTGCAGGTCGAGGAAGGTCTGCGTGCTGCGGATCTCGATGTCGCGGAAGGCCTCGCTGGGATCGTCGATCAGGACGCGGAAACGGTAGATGACCATGGGATCGGACCGCGAAGGTACACCGGCCTGCCGTGAACCATGGCCCGTAGCCGGATGTTCCGCGCTAACTTGAGCACCATGCGCCTGCCCCTCCTTTTGCTGCTGAGCCTTGCGGGACTTCCGCTGGTGGCCCAGCCGTTCGCCATCGGTTCCACGAACATCACCTTCACCGATCCGTCGCGCGGGGGGCGCCAGATCCCCTGCGAGGTGTACTACCCCGCGGCCAGTGCGGGCAGCAATGTGCCGGTGGCCCCGGGCGCGTTCCCGGTGCTGGCCTTCGGGCATGGCTTCGTGATGACGGTGGGCGCCTACGCCAACTTCCGTGATGCCTTCGTGCCCGAGGGCTACATCCTGGTGCTGCCCACCACGGAGGGCTCCTTCCTGCCGAGCCATGGCAACTTCGGCCTCGACCTCGCCTTCGTGATCGGCGCGCTGCAGCAGGAGGGCGCCAACGCTTCGTCGCCCTTCTTCGGCCATGTGTTCCCCACCTCGGCGGTGATGGGCCATTCCATGGGCGGTGGCGCCTCCTTCCTGGCCGCGGGCGGATCGCCGCAGATCACCACCGTGGTGAACTACGCTGCGGCCGAGACCAACCCCTCGGCCATCGCCGCCGCGGGCAATGCGTCCATGCCCACCCTCGTGTTCAGCGGCAGCGCGGATTGCGTGGTGCCCGCGGCGGGCAACCAGCAGGACATGTACACGGCCTCCGCGTCGACCTGCAAGGCCTTCGTGAGCATCACGGGCGGCGGCCACTGCCAGTTCGCCAACAGCAACTTCAACTGCAGCTTCGGTGAGCTCACCTGCGGCGGTCCGGGCAGCATCTCCCGCGCGGCCCAGCAGGATGCGGCGCAGGACCTGACCCTGCTCTGGCTGCGCCGCTACCTGAAGGACGACCCTGCCGCCGGTGCGGCCTTCGCCGATTCGCTGGCGCTCTCCACGCGCATCACCGGTGCGTCCAGCTTCACGGAGTGCCCGCGTATCGCGGTCCAGGTCAACGCCCGGCTGTGGCTCGACGGGCCGTACGACGAGGCCTCCGACCTCATGGGCGATGCGCTCCGCGTACAGGGGCTGCTGCCGGCCGGCGAGCCCAACACCGCCGCCGGATTCCTGCACGTGAACGGTGCTGCCGTGGGCGAGGCGCTCGACCCCGCGCTGCTCGCAGTGACCGGTGCGGACGCGCCCGTGGACTGGGTGTTCGTGGAACTGCGCGATGCGGGCACGGGCGCCACGGTGCTGGCCACGGCGAACGGCCTGGTGCAGCGCGACGGCGATGTGGTGGCCGCTGGCGGAGGTCCGTTGGTGTTCGATGCGCCGCCGGGCGCGTACCGGATCGCCGTGCGCCACCGCAACCACCTGGGCGCGATGAGCGCGGCGGCCTATGCGCTCACGCGGGTGCCCACGGCCGTGGACCTCGGCGATCCGCTGGTGGCCACCTTCGGCACGGAGGCGCGGCGCCTGCGCGATGGCCGGGCGCTCCTGTGGGCCGGCAATGCGGCGTTCGATCCGCAGGTGAGCTACACCGGTGCCGGCAACGACCGCGACCCGATCCTGGCGCGCATCGGCGGTGCGGTGCCCACGCTGGTCGCCGCAGGCTACCACGTGGAGGACGTGAACCTCGATGGCCGGGTGAAGTACACGGGTTCGTTGAACGACCGTGACCGGATCCTCATCACCATCGGAGGCGCGGTGCCCACCGCGGTGCGCGCGGAACAGCTGCCTTAGTCCGGGCGGTCCATGCCGGCGACGGGCTCGGCGCCCATGGCGCGGCCGGTGTCCAACATCAGCTGCCAGGCCTGCGCGCGATCGTTCTGGATGCGCCCGTCGAGGATCGCGTCCTTGATCACCGTCTTGATGTCGCCGATGAGCTTGCAGGGCGGGATGCCGAAGGCGCGCATGATGTCCTCGCCGGTCACGGGCGGCTGGAAGTTGCGCACGCGGTCCTTCTCCTCCACGTCCTGGAGCTTCTGCATCACCAGCTCGTAGTTGCGCAGGTAGCGCTCCTTCTTCTTCTCGTTCTTGCTGGTGATGTCGGCGCGGCACAGGATCATGAGCGCGTCGATGTCGTCGCCGGCGTCGAAGAGCAGGCGGCGCACGGCGCTGTCGGTCACCTCCTCCTTGGTGAGGGCGATGGGGCGCAGGTGCAGGGCCACGAGCTTCTGCACGAACTTCATCTTCTCGTCCAGCGGCAGCTTCAGGCGGCGGAAGATCTTGGGCACCATGCGCGCGCCCTTGTCCTCATGGCCATGGAAGGTCCAGCCGAGGCCGGGGTGGAAGCGCTTGGTGAGCGGCTTGGCGATGTCGTGCAGCACGGCGCCCCAGCGCAGCCACAGGTCGTCGCTCGCCGCGCACACGTTGTCGAGCACCTGCAGCGTGTGGTGGAAGTTGTCCTTGTGGCCGATGCCGTACTTCTCCTCGGCGCCGCTCAGCGCCACGAACTCGGGGAAGAACTCCTGGAGCAGGCCGCTGTCGCGCAGCAGGTTGAAGCCGATGCTGGGCCGGGCGCAGGCGATGATCTTGTTGAGCTCGGTGTGGATGCGCTCGGCGCTGATGATCTCGAGCCGGTGGGCGTTGCGCTTGATCGCATCGAAGGTGGGCGGGTCGATCGTGAAGCCCAGCTGGTTGGCGAAGCGCACGGCGCGCAGCATGCGCAGCGGGTCGTCGCTGAAGGTGATGTCCGGATCGAGCGGGGTGCGCAGCAGGCCGCGGTCCAGATCGAGGATGCCGCCGAAGGGGTCCACCAGCGCGCCGAGGCTGCCGGCATTGAGGGAGATGGCGAGCGCGTTGATGGTGAAGTCGCGCCGCTCCTGGTCGTCCTTGATGGTGCCGGGCTCCACCTCGGGCTTTCGGCTGTCGCGGCGGTAGCTCTCCTTGCGGGCGCCCACGAACTCCACCTGCACATCGCCGTGCATGAACATGGCCGTGCCGAAGTTCTTGAACACATGCACGGGCTCGGCCTTCATCCGCTTCGCCACGGCCTCGGCGAAGGCGATGCCGTCACCCTCCACCACGAAGTCGATGTCCTTGCACGGCCGCCCGATCAGCCGGTCGCGCACGTAGCCGCCGATGGCGAAGGCCGGGATGCCGCGCGCCGCCGCTTCTGCCGCCACCGCCGCGAACAGGGGCTCCTGCACCACGCCGTCGAGGCGGGCGGGGTCCACGGAAAAGGACGAGGTGCGGGACATGGTGGAAGGGCGGCAAAAGTAGGCCGGGGCTCAAGATGCCACCTGAGAGGCATCGATCTCTTCCGCACACCTGAAATGCCCCTTGGGACACGCCTTGTGCCCATGCAGCCCGCAAGGCCGGCAATCCAGCTTCTCGGTGGTCTCCACAATGCGGCCGTTGGCGCGCAGCGGCCCGAAGCCGAAGGCGGGCACGGTGCTGCAGAAGATGGCCGTGACCGGCGCGTTCATGGCGCTGGCGATGTGGAGCGGGGCGCTGTCGTTCACGTAGTTCATGGCGGCGCCCTCCATCAGGGCCGCGCTGGCGAGCAGGGTGAGCTCCTCCGACAGGTCGTGGCCGCGCCCGGCGGCCTTGATGATGCGCTGGCAGAGCGGCCCATCGCTGGGTGCCCCGATGAGGAGGACGTGCAATTCCTTGGGCAGGGCCTTGATCAGCTCCACCCACTTCGCCTCGGGCCATTGCTTGGTGGACCACACCGATGCGGGGGCGATGCACACGTAGCGCCCTTGGCCCTCGGTGAACTGGTAGCGCAGCCGCTGAGCATCCGCACGGGCTTCCGGCGTGGGATGCAGGCAGGGCAGGGGACGATCGCCATCCGAGAGGTGCGCGATCAGCGCATTGAGGCGGTCCATTTCGTGCCGGCCATCACCGATCACGTGCTTCACCTTCCGCGTGAACAGGAAGCTCAGCGGGTTCTTGTCATAGCCGACCTTTTCCTTCCCGCGCGCCAGCACCGTCATCAGGCCCGTGCTGAAGAAGCGCTGGCAGTTGATGATGTGGTCGTACTCGGTGCAGCGCAACGTGCCGATGAGCTTGAAGAGATTCGCGTTCTTCGCGCCGCGCTTGTCCCACACGTGGAGCTTGTGCAGGAAGGGGTGCCCCTCGAAGAGCCCGTGGTTGCCCTTGCGCACCACCAGCTCGATCCGCGCGTCGGGGTGGAAGGCGTGAAGCTTCTCCAGTAGCCCCGAGGCGAGCACGGCATCGCCCAGGAAGGCGGTCTGGATCACCAGGAAACGCTTCATGCCTCGGTGGGGGTGATGAGCACCTTGTCGATGCGGTTGCCGTCCATGTCGAGCACCTCGCCGATGAAGTGGTCCTCCTCGATGCGGTCGCCGGCCTTGGGGATGCGCTCCAGGTGGCCGAGGAAGTAGCCGG
>JAEUSV010000056.1 GCA_016788485.1 Flavobacteriales bacterium | reverse complement strand
TGCACGATCTCGTGCAGGAAGATGGGCGTCCAGATGTAGACGCTGCGGCTGAAGTGCTCGCTGAGGTGCGGGATCATGTACACGGCGAAGGAGTCGCGCCACATGAGCAGCCTGGGCTTGGTGGTGTCGGCCACCTGGTCGATCACGGGCTGGAACTTGAAGAAGGCCGAGCCGTGGTAGCTGTCGGGCGGCAGCCGTTCCGCCTTCGGCTTCGTCGCAGGTACCAGCATGGGCGTTACGCGCGTGAGCAGGTCGTTCACCCCGATCTGCAGGGCCAGGTCGCCGGCGTCGTTGGTGTCCGGGTCGATGGTGAACGATGCGAAGGGGACCGGTGGGCCGGCGGAAGGCAGCGCACGGTGGATGTGCTCCATCAGGCCCTTGTATCCGAGGTAGCCACCGATGGGGTTCCAGTGGATGTCGGTGGTGTAGTACACGTCGCGCTCGGCCTTCATGGCCTTCAGCTCGTCGCGCACGTCCACCACGTCGAGGTCGGTGTGCTTGCGCAGGTAGGCCAGGAACTGGTCGAGGCAACTGGGCAGTCCGAAGCGGTGGATGCGGGAAGGCAGCTTCTCGGGGTAGATGCTCGACTTTTCCGGCGGGATCATCAGCACGTAGTGGATGCCCTGCGCCCGAAGCCAGTCGCGGCGTTCCACCAGGGTGCGCGCGATGCGGGCCGCCTTCTCCTCGGGGAACTGGCACAGGTCCTGGTATTGCTCGAGCGCGCCATCCCGGACGTAGAACATCCAATCACCCTTGCCGAAGAACACACGGTCGGGCAGCGGTGAGGCATGCAGGCCGTACACATAGGCCAGGGCGTTCCACCGGAACAGCAGCTTTCGCAGCCCGAAGTTCTCCGAGAAGTAGACCGTGTACTCGGTGGGGAATTTGGCGAGGCGTTCCAGGGAGTAGCGTGGCACCTGGGCCAGTTCGCGTTTCTCGGTGTTCTTGAGCTGCGGATCGGAGCCGGTGAGCATCACCAATCCGGGCGCACCGATGGCCGCCGTGAAAAGCAGGCCCAGCACCAGGTCGGCGGAGGGTGTGCCCTGTGTGCGGAGGCGCCGCGCCAGGTCCTCGCCGCTGCCGAGCAGGAAGAAGAGCACGGCCACGAGCCCCGCGGTGATGGAGAGCGCGTTCCGGCCGGTGTCGCGGCGCAGCCTGGCGAGCGTCGGCATCAGGTCCTCCTCCTCGCTCAGGAAGGGATCGCCTCCCTGCATCACCAGGCGCAGTCGCCCGTCCACGAGCTCCATGCTGCCGATCTGCTCGTTGGGGTCGAGCAGGTCCTTCAGCCCGTGCGCATCCCAGATATGGCGTTCCTCCTCAATGCGCACGACCAGGCTGTCGAGCCACACGGTGTCCTGCCGGCTGCCCGGGTCAAGGCGGATGTACTTCACCGCGGAATCGGCGGGGATGGTGAAGCGCAGCAGCTGGGGCAGGGGGCTCGCCGGCACCTCGTGCTTGGCGTAGCGTTCCTTGGTGAAGGCGCCGGGACGCACGGCGTAGTAGACCTGCGCCTCGTCGGCGTGGCGGAAGGTGCCGGCGAGGGTGAGCTCGATCGAGCGGTCGGTGAAGGCGATGCGCGCCACCAGCGTGGAGACCAGGGCGTACAGTGCCACCGCGGCGAGCAGCACCACGATCACCGGGCGTGTGACGAGCTCCCGCCAACGGATGCGGGGCACGCGTACCGTGCGCAGCACACGCAGGAGCATGCGCAGCAGCAGCAGCATCAGGCCCGTGACCAGGATCGCCTTCAGCAGCGGGGCCACCACGGGGCGGTCGGTGCCGAGCACGGGGGCCAGCTCGCGCGACACGTCGGCGCGCGTGGCGAGGTAGGGGTCGTTGCCGGTGCACACCACGCGCCACGCATCATCGATCGCGCGGCTCTGGGCCGTGTCGATATGGTGCATGGGCACGAAGCGGTCGAGCAGGTCCTTGTGGTCCCATTCGAGCGTGCGGTAAGGCCCTTCGATGCGCAGGCCGAGCAGGTCCACGGGGCCCGAGAGCCCACCCGGGTCGAGGCGCAGACCGCGCAGCGTCCGTACCGCGGGCAGCCTGAACTCCACCGTGTGCCGTAGCTCGGAGGGCTGCACGCCGCCCTGGGCCATGAGCGCATCGGTGTAGCCCGTGCCCAGCGTGTCGTAGAAGAGGTGGTAGGTGTCGCTGGTGTTGCTGCGCACATCGAGCAGCACGCGCACGTC
>JAEUSV010000035.1 GCA_016788485.1 Flavobacteriales bacterium | reverse complement strand
GTCACCGAGTAGGTGCCACCGGCGCTCACCGTGATGCTCTGCGTGGTCTGGCCACCGGGGCTCCACACGTTGCCCGTCGCGCTGCTGCTGGTCAGGGTCACGCTGCCACCGGCGCAGAAGGTCGTCGGACCGCCCGCACTGATCGTCGGGGTCGAGGGTGCAGGGTTCACCGTTACCGTCGTGCCTGCGCTCGTCGCGCTGCAACCGTTGCTGGTCACCGTCACCGAGTACGTACCACCGGTGCTCACCGTGATGCTCTGCGTGGTCTGGCCACCAGGGCTCCACACGTTGCCCGTGGCGCTGCTGCTGGTCAGGGTCACGCTGCCACCGGCGCAGAAGGTCGTCGGACCACCCGCGCTGATCGTCGGGGTCGAGGGTGCAGGGTTCACCGTGACGGTGGTCTGCGCACTGCTGCTGCAACCATTCGTGGTGACGCTATAGGTCAGCGTTTGGGTACCCGCGCTCGGATTGAAGGAATAGGGACCGCTGCCGGTCACACCCGTCCCGGTCCAAGTACCACCGGCAGGGCTGCCGCCGAGCACGATGGGCGAACCGTTGCTGCACAGCGGTCCGTAGCTACCTGGGGTCGGCGCCTGTGCAGCGCCCACCTGCAAAGGGGTGGAGTAGATGGTGCCTGTGCGGTTCGTACCTCCCAGGGAGAGGTAGTAGCTCTTGTTGATCTGCACCGGAACTGTCTGGGAGGTGTATGCATCGTTCACGATGTTCACCTGAGCACAGCCGGTCAGTCCGATCATCTTGAAGCCACCGATCGGCTGCGGCGTGGTGGTGATGGGGCATGTGGTACCCAAGGCCGTTAGGCCGTTCACGTTGAACGTGAAGTACCGGAATCCAACACCGTTCGGGCTCGGGCTCACGATCGTCCCGTCACCATTGTCGGTAAGGGCATATCGGATGCAATCACCGGAAATGGAGTTCACGTCCACATCACCGCCCACCCCATCGTTCCACCGGATGGTGAACGTGATGTTCAGAAGGCCTTGGGTCCCTGAAATGGCCGCATCGGAATACACGCGCACCTCGAACGAGTCGGGCACGGCCGTGGGGAAGAGGCCGATGTTGACCAGTGGAGCGGTCTGGCCATGGACCAAGGCCGGCGCGATCAGCGCACTGCAGGCGGCAGCCTTCAGCAGGGCGGACCACATGTTTCGCAACGTTCTCATCAGGAATTGGGTTGGTGAAGGGAAGTGTTCGCGGGTCGGGTCTGGTTGCCTCTTTTCAGAGGAGCGGGCAATATAGAGGAACCCATCCATTACGGCCCCACCATCTGTCTGCTAAGGCGATGAGGCCTGGGTTCTGCGGGATGGGACGGGACTGAGCGGTCGTTCGAAGTTGAGGTGCTAGTGAACGAGCAGCGGCGCGGAGAACAGGGTCGCCCCCTCGCGGTCGGTGATACGGAGACGATAGACAGCGGGGGGCAGGTGGGAAAGGTCCAATTGAGCAACGGCCTGGCCGTCGAACACCACCGCGCCCGATGCAGCGTACACGACCACACGTGAAGCCTCAGCAGGAAGGTCGTCCAGCCTCACGAGCCCATCGGTCGGGTTGGGGCTCATCCCCACCCGCTGCGGACCTTGCCCGCTCATGCCCGTGATGATGGGATCACACACGTCACCGACCCCATCACCATCCACATCCTCCTGGAGCGGGTTGGCGTCGAAGGGACAGTTGTCACACGGGTCCCCCACCCCATCGCCGTCGCCGTCCGCCTGATCGGCGTTCGCAAGGGCCGCACAGTTATCGTCGCAATCCAGGACACCGTCGCCATCACCGTCCGGATCCGGCACCACGCCCGTGTTGCCACCGGCGCAGACGCCACAACCGTCGATGAACGCCGCACCGCCGGCATCACCGTTGCAGTCGATGAGCAGGCCCTCGCATTGGCAAATGGCGCTCCAGGTGTCATCGCCCGTCAACGGATCGTTGTCGTCGCAGGGCGTTCCCGGAAGCGCAGGACCTCCGGGCACCCCGAGGCAATCGTCGGGCAGGGTCCCTGCACAGGTGCAGTTCGCATCGATCACGTCGCCCACGGTTAGCGGGTCACCGTCATCGCAGGAATCCCCTTGCTGGCCGGCAACGCTCGGACAATCATCGCTCGCGTCGCAGATACCATCATTGTCGCCGTCCTCGAAGGTGCCGGCACAGCCGCAGGCCCCATCGATCACATCGTTCACGGTGCAGGGGTCCCCGTCGTCGCAAGGATCGCCGACGGTCCCGAACAACAAGGGGCACGCATCGGACATGTCCGCCACGAAACCGGAAGGCTGGATACAGGCCAGCACTCCGCTGTTGGGGTCGCCAAGTCCATCAAGGTCGAGGTCTGCGTACCACAGTGAAGCGATGTCGACCTGCACCACCACCTGCGCACTGTTGCTGCAACCGTTGGTCGTCACCGTGTAGGTAAGGGTCTGGGTGCCCACGGCCGGATCGAAGGTGTACGGCCCGCTTCCGGCCACGCCGGTCCCGGACCAGACCCCACCGGCAGGCGTACCGGCCAGTTGAAAGGGCTGCATGTCCGTGCATAGGCTGGGAAAGGTGCCGGGATCCGGGGCAGGGATCGTGCCTGCCGTTACGGCGGCCGAGACAATGGCGCCCGTGCGCTCCACACCGCCGATGGAGATGAAGTAGTCCTTGTTGTTGGCGGCCGTGAACGCATCGTTCACCACATTCACCGAGGTGCATCCGGTGAACCCGGTCATGCGGAAACCAGCGATCGGTTCCGGCGTCGTGGTCAATGGGCAGGTGGGGCTCAGCGCCTGGATCGCGACCAGGTTGAAGGTGTAATAGGCGAACGCGCCGTCCACCACCACGCCGTCCACATTGTCCGTTAGGATGTACCGATTACAATCAGCGGCCAAGGACGACAACGGGACCGTTCCGCCCGCCGCCGCATCCCAACGGATGGTGAATGTCCCGTTCAGCAGGCCCTGCGGATCGAGCACGGCATCGATGGACGCGCGAACCTCGAACGAATCGGTGACCGCGGTCGGATACAGGCCGATGTTCACCAACGGAGGTGTCTGGGCGAACACCCCTGAACCCAGCGCGAACACCGTGAGGAACGATGCCTTGCGGATCACCTTGCCCTCGGAGGAGCAGGCTCCAAGCCTACCGCTGCGACGCGCCATGGAGCTCATCGATCAGGGCAGTTGCTCCGTTCGCGTATTGGTCGGCACCACGCCACCGATATTGGTCAGCACCAGGTCGCGATCGTTGGCGGCACCTGTGTACTTCACCACACCGTCCATGTTGTTGTCCATGGCCATGTAGCCGTTCACCGTATTGGTGGGCACCACACCGCCGATGGCGTTGAGGATGGGGTCGCGGTCGTTGGCCGAACCGGTGTACTTGATCAGGTTGTTCAGCAGCGCGTTCCCCGACCACAGGGCCTGCACCGCGCCCATCGACTTGCGGGCATCGGTCCCCCAGGTGGCCGTTGAGGCACTGGAAAGGTCGAGGCTGGTGGTGGTGGTGGAAAGGGTCACAGGCAACGAGGTCATCACACCAAGGTGGTTGCGGTGACGCACCGCAACATGGTAATCGCCAGCAGGAGCATTGAGCACCAACGCGCCACCTCCCGAGCCGATGATCGTTCCGTTGCGAAGCAGCAGGCCCGCGCGCGTGGCCACGATGGTGGTGGGGTCGGTGCTGCTGCGCAGTTCCACCAGCACCCAATCGACAGGGGCACCATTGCCCGTGGTCGCCAGTACCCCCGTGGTGGTGGTCTCGCCACCACCACCGCCGGCCTGGGTGAATCCGAGGGCCGTGTAAGGCTCCGTCAGGGGCAGGAGCCCTTGGGCACGAAGGTCATCGCGCATCAGTCCGCTGAGCTGGTCGTAGGGTCCCTCAAGAACGGCCTTCAGGTCGAGCGGGAGCAGGCTGCCGACCGTGACCGTGGCCGCCACACGCGTGCTCGAGCACACCTTGTCCGCGGTGCTCACCTCCCAGTCGTAGCAGTAGGGATAGGCCGCCACCCCCACGCTGCTGGTCTTGATGGTGACCACGTTCGGGATCGTGTAAGGGAAGTTCACACCGGACGAACTGCTGTTCCGGTACAAGCTGCGCAGCGTGTTCGTCACGTACAGGCGCATGTTCATGCCCTGCGGTACCGGCAGGTTGAGCGTGACCCGGGTGTTGCCGGTGTTCACGTAGGCCGTGGTCTGCGCGATGAAAGAGCCGTCCTCGGCCAGCACTTGGAAGGTCCGGTTACCGGCCGTGGTCGTGTATACACGCACCGACTTGATCGTCAGCTCCTTGTGCGCATCGAACACCAGGTACTCGTCGTTGTTGCTGTAACCACCGCTGCCGGTGTTCGTGGGTTTGCCCACGTAGGCGGTGATCCCTGTCTGAATGGCGCTGCTCTCGGCCCAATAGGTGGTGGTCTGGCTCAGTGTGGGCGTGGTGAAGTTGTTCCCGGTGCCCACCTGATTGCCTCCGACCTGTGCATCGAACCACTTCACGGACGTACCGGTGGCGCTGACCGTGGCTGCCCCGGGAGCCGGGAGGGTGGCGCCGGTGGTGGAGGGTGTCCCGGCGTTCAGCACAGTGACCGCGAAGGGCACGGAGGTCATCGTACCGCACGGGTTCGTCACCGACACGGTGTAGTTGCCCGGCTGCGTCACGGTAATGCTGCGCGTGGTCGCGCCGGTGCTCCAGAGGTAGCTGTAGCCGGCGTTCTGGCAGGTGAGCGTGACGCTCTCCCCGGAGCAGATCACCGGGTCGCGGTCCGTGGTGATGCCACAGGTGCCTCCGCTGTTGGCCGGCGATTGCTGCGTGAGCGTGAAGGGGATCGCCGTCCAGTTGTTGTTCTCGTTCTCCTCTACGAAGTTGTTCAGGGGATCGACCTGCGCCACGATCCAGTAGCTGCCGTTGCAGGTACCCGGCGGAATGTTGATCCACATGCCGTCAAGGCTCTCGCTGTACACATCCTCCCAGCCGGAGCTGATGCCCTGGCTAACCGGACTGCAGTTGTACGCCTGCCCGCCCAGCCCGAAGTTGGGGAACTGGGCCGTGGTGTTCAGCTGTGTGCCCTGGTTGTACAGGTGGTTGTCGCGGCAGTGGCCGGGCGCGCTCCCGCTGGTGCAGGAGTAGTAGTCCATGAGGCAGAAGCCGACCTTGGCACCGGTGCCGACGATGGGCCAGTTCAGCGGGTTGGGTTCGCCGGGGATCTCCAGGCGCAGGCTGAAGGTCACCCAGTCGTCCACGTGGTTGTGGCCGTGCGACGGGTGATAGGTCATGGTACCGGCGAAGCGCTCATAGAACTGCATGCTGTTGCCGACCTTCTTGTACACGCGCTGCACCACCAACTGCTTGGTGAGGCCATTGTTCGGGCAGGTGAACGTGGACGTGGAATTGGGGTCCGTGATGCTGAAGGTGTCCGTCCCGCAGATGAACCAGCGCTTGCCGTCCTTGTCCACCCCGCGGAAATTCAGGGGTCCACGGCCGATGTTCGGCGTGGCGCCGGTCACGCGCAGGCGTCCATCGTTGCCCGAGCAGCCACCGCTGCACACCTGCGGATACTCGCTTGGACCGGAAGCGTAGTTCTGCAGCCCGGCCCACGAGATCATCACGTCCGGACGAAGGTCACAGTTGGTCTGGCCGACCGTCTGGCACACGCAGGTCGTGGCGCTCGTATTGGTACCGTTGGGCGAGGTGATGCCCGATACGGAGCACTGGGCGAGCGCGGAGAGCGAGGTCAAGGCGATGGCCATGGCCAACGCCAGTGTACGGTTCTTCATGCGGGATGCGGAGCTAGAGAGGATGTGCAAGATACGCCCACCGACCGGCTCCGTCAAGCCGTCCTATGGCAGCACCAGCCGTACCGCCCCGATCGGGCCTTGTGCCCCCAGCACCCTTGCCACGTAGACACCGGATGACTCCCCCGCGACCGGGATACGGCATGTCGGGCCCGGCGAACGGCCGCTCCACACGACACGACCTGCCATGTCCACCAGCTCCACCTCGGCATGACTCCCCTCCTCCCATCGCAGGTCGAAGGCCCGCGCCTCCACATCGACCCAGGCGGTCAGCGGGCTTACCGGAGCTTCCGGATCGGCCAGGGAGGTGGCATAGGCGAACCTGGCCACCCCGCCGTTCGATGTGCCCACCCAGACCCCTCCGGATAGGTCGAGGGCCAGGCTCATCACCTCGTTGCTGGGCAGGCCGGAATTGAGCGTGTTGTACGTGGTGAAGGTGCTGAAGCCCTGGAAGATCGTGAGCCCGCTGATCTGGTTGCCGATGAGCTTCCGGTCCCAGCCGTCGACCACGATGGCGGTGAGGGAGTTGCTCGGCAGCATGGAGTTCAACGTACTGTATTGGTACCATGCGCCACCGATGAAATCACCCGCATGGTGGAGCAGGGCGCCCGCCGGGCATGCCAGCCAGCGCCATCCCTGGGAATCCACACCCACCCCCAGCGCCGTGTTGTCGGGCAGGCCGTTCTGGAACGTGGTATACACCGTTACCGAGGTATCGGTGAGGTAGGTGAATCCCGCGTTCAACGTGCCGATGCACAGGAGGCCATCGGAGCGCGAGCACAACGAAGCGATGTTGTTGCCCGGCAACTGCTGCCCCCCATGGCTCGTCGGCCCGTCATTGTAGACATGCCAGGTGGTATCCCCGTCGAACCAGGCCAGCCCGTTCACGGTACCCACCCAAAGACCGCCTTGTGTCGCCTCGGCAAGGGAGCGCACGTAATTCTCCGGAATGCCTGAATTGCCCGTGGCATAGGTCTGCCAATTGCCGAGGTGATACCGTGCCAGCCCATTGACCGTGCCGATCCAGACCGCACCGGTATCGTCCACCGTCAACGAGCGAACGTCATTGTCGGGCAGGCCTGACGAACCCGTCTGGAAGACCTGCCAGGAGGAACCATCGTACCGGCACAGGCCATACTCGGTACCCACCCACATGTCGCCGTTCGGCGCACACGCCAAGGCTTTCACCGTGTTATTGGGCAGTCCGGCGGTGTTCATGTCGAACACCTGCCAGGTCTGCGAACGACCACTGACCTGGCACATACATAACGCAACGCAGGCGAACCAGCGTAGGCAGGGATGCAACATGCCGCAATATCGGGCGCCGCGCCGCTTCACCGCCTGACGAAACGCAGGCTGCCACCCGTGGACGGCACATCGACGAGGTAGAGCCCTGCGGGCAGTGCCTGCACATCGATCGCCTCCCCGGGGGAAGGCCAAGTGGAGGAGAGCACCAGCCGACCGCACGCATCGCGGACCACCAAGGGCGTGCCCACCGGCACATCACCATTGAGCCAGAGCGCGCCTTCGTTCGGCGACGGGTATGCACGGAAACCGGCCGATCCGATGTCCCTGATGCCCGTGGCCACGGCCGGTTCGACCCGGACCAGTTGGTGGGTTGTGGCGTTCACGCCCCAGATCCGTCCGTCGGGTCCGATACGGATGCCCATCAGCCCCGCGTTGCCCGTGGCCACACGTCCAAGCTCGACCGCAGGCATGGTCGCGATGTCGTAGATCACGATGTCACCATTGGCATGATCGCTCACCAGCAGCCGGTCGCCGATGACATCGATGCCAGCGGGCTGGACGAGGCCGGTGTTCACCACCACGTCCCAGGCGTAGCCGCTGACCATGGAGTACTCGGCGTAGCTCTCCCAAGGGCCGTAGTTGCCGGGACCGGTCACGGTGCCGCCTTGCGTATCGAGCCGCAGCACGCGCTGGCCGCCGTGGTCCACCACGTACAACCAGCCGGTTGCCTTGTCGAACACCGTGTGGCTAACGATGTGGTCGTTCGGGTCCTTGGTGATGGTGAAATCCGCGTAGCGGCGGATGATGGCATCGCCATGCCAGCTGTTCCCCGGACCGTGGTCGACGGTGAAGTCGTTCATGACGATGTCCCCGTTGAAGCCGTCCACCACCCAGTAACGGTTCCAGCGCTCGTGCGCCATGCCCTGGCTGTTGGGCGTTACATGCAGCATGTCGAAGTGGCTGCCGAGCGGGCCGTAGATCACGTCGGCATAGATGGAGGTGTCGGCGCTCCACAACGAAGGCCCGGTGAACGGGTCGCCACCGTTCTGGTTCGCATCGAAGATCCCCGGGCAGGTGGCGAAGAATCCGTTATCGCCCATGGCGAGGGCGGTCGGCAGGCTCATGAAGTGCCAGGCGTTCGGGTCCCTTTTCCACATGTACGACATGTCCGGCGCACCGGCGTTGAAAAAGGTGACCGTGCTGCCCCCGGTGGACGGCACGTCCTTGTTGATCACCCAGAGCTCATTGCGGTCCGGGTCGGGGTGGAAGTCGAGGTCGCGCGGCACCAGGAGGTCCTCATCGCTGTCGGCCACCACGCTGAGCACGGGCTGACCGTTGAGGTACTGGTCGATGATGTTGGGCGTGGGCGGGTGCACCTTGGTGGTCATCACCAGGGTGTCGTTGTACGCGTTGCCGTCCGGGTTGCCATTGAGCTGCCCGGGGTACACGGCGACCTGGTGGGAACCGATGCCCGTGGTCGCCCATGGCAGTGCGTGTCGGAAGGCCAGGGTGGCTCCGGCCGCCAGGTTCACCGGCAGGGTGGCCACCACCGCGGACCCACCGTCCACCGTGTACGCGAGCTGCAGGTCGGTTATGGTCTGAAGGCCGGTGTTGCGCACATCACCGGTCACGTAGAGGTCCGTTCCCTCCGGCGCGTACAAGGGTGTGTTCAGTCGCACCAGTTCCACGTCGTAGGCCGCAGGGGGCTGCACCACGAACGTGAACGTCTCGGCAGGAGCCCCATCGGTACCGGTGAACTGGGCCGTGAGCTGGCCGTCGACCAGCACGCTGAAGGTGATCCCGCCATCGCCCCAGTCATCCGCCCAGAAGATGTCGAACGCCGTGCCGAGCGGAAGGCACCATGGGCCCTCGTTGACCGTGACGTTATTCGCATAGCCACCGGTAGGCTGCGCCTGTGCACCCGCGCCGTTGCATCCAACGAGCGCATTGCCGCCCGCGAAGAGCGCTCCGGTCCCGCAGGTGCCACCCAAGGGCAGCAGCTCCCAGTAGGCCTCGGCCCCGTAGCCGTCCGTGCTCACTTGGATGATGACCTCAGCCTCACCAGGGCCGCATTGGGCCTGGAGCGTGAGGTTGAGCAGGGTGCAGGAAAGGATGGGCAGGGCCTTGGGCAGAAGGTTCCGCATGGTTCGGTGCATCATGATCGAAGGACGTTCGCCTCAGGGCAATTGTTCGGTGCGGGTGTTGGTGGGCACGACACCACCGATGTTCACTAGGATGGGATCGCGGTCATTGGCCGTGCCCGTGTACTTCACCACACCGCTGAGGTTCACGTCCTCCACCATGTAACCGGTGACCGTGGCCGTGGGCATGAGGCCGCCGATGGCATTGAGGACCGGATCGCGATCGTTGGCGGCACCGGTGTACTTGATCGTGTTCAGCGGCAGGTCCCTGCGTACGTTCCCGCAGTAGAGCACCATGTTCGCACCCATCTGCTTGCGGGCGTCGGTGCCCCAGGTGGGCGTCGCCGAGTCGCGAAGGTCGAGCGTCACGGGCAGGATGCCGAGCGTGAGCGGTGCGGCGCTCATCGCGCCAAGGTGGTTCCGGTGCCGCACGGCCACATGGTAGCTGCCGGGAGCGGCGTTGAACAGCACCGGGCTAAGGCCGTCAATGCCCACCACATCACCATCACGCTGCAGCAGCGCACAACGGGTGGCCACCACCTGCGACGGGGTGGAGGCGTTGCGCAGCTCCACGAACACCCAGTCGACGATGGCGTCATTGCCGGTCGCGTCGAGCACGAAAGGGGCGATCACCTCGCCGCCTCCGCCCGCCACCTGCGTGTAGCCGAGCGATGTGTACGGCTCGGAACCGGGGATCAGACCGGCCGAACGGAGGTCGTCACGCATCAGCGAAACGCCGTCGAAAGGCCCCTCCAGGAAGAGCTTCGGTGCGACCGTGACCGTGTTCGAGACCGTGAGGCACGCATTGATCGGGCGCGTGACAACGTTGTTCGCGTCCTTGTTCACGATGTCCACGATATCGGCGATGCAGACCTGCGCATTGGTGAGCGACAGGTAGTTGATGCGCACGAGCGGGACGAAACCGTTGTTCTTGGCCAGCGAGGTGTCGATGTAGCTGATGCCGATGACCTTGCTGCCGCCCAGGCTGGACGACCAGGCCCAATCACCCTGCAGCTGCGAGGCCAGGTTCACCACGCTCTGCACCTGCACACCGGAGAGATCGAACTCCACGCCGTTCACGCGGCAGGTGGGGTTCTTGATGTGGATGTCGATGGTCTTGGCCACGGGGTCGAAGGCACCGATGGTGAGGTCGACGGTGTCGATGGAGCTGAAATAGCCGCGCGGGAAGTCGCACCACGGGTGGTAGTGGAGCACATGGCTGCCCTGGTCATGCTGGCTCTGCTGATTGTAGCAGTAGGCCATGAGCGCGGCATCGGTCACGGTGATGGAACCGTCGTTGTTGAGGTCGGTGCACGCAGCGGGCGTGAGGTCATTGCCCAGGATGCCCTGCACGTAGAGCACCGCATCGGGTTGGTCCTGCAGGGTGTTCGTGTTGAGGTCGCCGGTCTTCGTGGTGCCGTTGCACGCACCCGTGCAATCGGGCCGCGCACTGCCGTATGACTGGCCCATGCAGTCCACCACCGGCGTGCAACCCGTGGCGATGGTGAAGCTGGGAACGTTCTGCGCGTTGCGGGTGATGTTGATGCACACCGATGCGAAGTTGTTGGCATAGTTCATCTCGTGCCTGCCAAGGGCATCGGGGCGCTGCTCCCAGTTGGTGCGCACGACCAGCGTGTAGAGGCCCGCGGGCACGTCGGTGATGTCGAGCCAGTTGCAGGTGGTGCCGCTGCCATAGAGGTCGTAGCAGTTCTTGCTGATGCCCATGTTGCTGCAACCGAACTGCGCCGTGCCGCCGAAGCAGCCCACATCGATCACGCAAAAGCCGTTCTTGAAGCCCACGGGGATCGGCTGGCTGTTCTGGTCGAAGAGCAGGTAATCGGCATAGCCGCTGTAGTGCGCGTGGCCGTGGCAGTTGTTCGTGTTGAACATCTGCGGCTGCGAGCTCGGGCTGCCGATGTAGTAGTCGGTCTGGCCGATGTTGTCGATGCGCGTGCTGAAGCGGATCACATAACGCTGGCCGAAGCCCTTCACACAGCCCTCCTGCACCGCGCAAAAGTCGCTGGTGGCGATGTTCACCGTCGAAAGGGACAGGCTGCTCTGCAGGGCGCTCTGGTTCACCGTGAGGTCCGGCCCGGCCGGGCAGTTGGGATCGCCCGCCGCCAGGCAACAGTTGGTGCAGGGCACGGTGGCCAGCGGGTCGTAGTTGCATGAACCCACCGTCATGCAACCCACCGCCGGTCCATTGTAGTCGATGCGGAAGGTGACCGAGGTGCAGGAGCCGTTGTTCGTGCCGAGACGGATCCGGTAAGTGGTGCCGGCCGCCATGTTGGCCGTGACCTTGGCCTGCGGACCACATCCCCCCAGGTCATCATCGGCGAAGGTGGCGCCCTCCACGCCCGGGTTGAGCACGATGCTGCCGCAGGCCATGTCGTACATCCAGATCTTGGTGTCGCAGGTATTGAGGCCGCAGGTGGTCACCGAGTACGAGCCGGTCTGCGTGGGCGTCCAGATGTACCAGTGCTCCACCGAAGGCGCCGTGTACACCTGGCCCGTCTGCGCGGGCAGCGCGGTGGTGCAGGCCTGTCCAGGACCGCAGTTGAAGGTGGTCTCCTGGTAGGTACCGAACTGGCCACCGGCGAAGACCTGCACGCCATCGAGCGACAGGAAATACGCGCCGTAACCGTAGCTGTTGTGATAGATGCCGTCGCCGGCCGAGTCGTTGATGCGGAAGATGAGGCAGGCATTGGCGGGCACGCAGAGCGAGGTGCCCTGGTAGTTGCCGCTGGCCAGCACCGCATTGGTCGACGCGTCCTTCAGCGTCCAGGAGGTCTCCTGCGGGTAGTTGTCGGCGATGATGTCGATGGTGACGCGCTTGTAGCCGGGCGCGCATGCGTACTGGCAGCTGCCATCGTTGAGGTTGGCCGCGCTGTTGTAGTTGCTGGCCAGCGTCTCGGTGCAACCGGTCACAGGCACCAGGGAGCGCACCACCACATCATCGATCGCGATGTCGCTAAGCTCACCCGCACCCGTGACCGCACGGAACCGGAAGCGAACGTTCGCCTGCCCCGCATAGGGTTGGAGGTCGAGCCATCCCTGCTTCCAATGGCGTCCCTTGTCGCCGGAGGCCGACCACACCCCTTGTGTGATCACGCCGTTCACGTTGACGTCCACGTACAGGCTGCCCATCTGCGCCCCCCACATGTGGTACCAGAAGGTGAGGTAAGGCGTGGCCAGGGACGAAAGGTCGTAGCAGTTGCTCTGCAGGATGGCGGTCTTCGCCGGCGTGGCCGAGGCTCCCGTGGCCTCCACGTACATGTACTTCCCGGAGGTGTTGTACGAGGTGCGGTCCCCGATAGGGCCGGTGTCCGCGGTGGGCGTGCCGTTGTTGTCCACGTACCAGTCGATGTCATCACCGACGGTGATGTTCGACCAGCCCGTGACCAAGGTGCCCGGTGTGCCCACGGTTCCTCCCGTGAAGGGCTCGGACGCTGGGTAGGTGGTGATGCACTGCCCAGCGGCGCCAAGGGCGACGAAGGACAGAAAAATGGTCTGTAATGGACGGAGCATGGCAGGACGGTTGCCCCCAAGATAAGGAGGCGTTCCGCCCGGGGGTCAACGGACCACCACCCGCTCCGTGCGCAGCTTGTCGCCCATGCGCACGCGCAGGGTGTACATGCCAGGCCCGTTCGGCGACAGGTCGAGCAGGGCCCTGCGGCCATCGTTGGCGCCGGCGAACCGCTCGGTGGCGAGCAGCTGTCCGGCGGCATTGAACACCTCCACGGTGGCCTCCTCGTTCCCGTCCCAGCGCAGCTCCACCGCACCCGTCGTGGGGTTCGGCGATACGCTCACCTCCGCCACCGGGGATCCGGCCGGCACTCCGGTGGAGCTGGAGTAGATCACACCCGTGCGGTCCGTTCCGTTCAATGACACGAAGTAGCTGCCGTTCATGGAACCAGTGAAGGTGTCGTCGGCGATCTCGAACAAGGCCGTCCCGTTCTGTACCGGGATGGTGACCAGGGTGTATTCGGTGCCGGCGGCCCAGGACGTGCCCAGGTTCGACAATGGCGAGAATCCGAATCCGGCATAGGTGGCATAGGAATACGCCCCATCGGTCATGACGGCACCTGAAAGAGAAAGCGGGATGTACGAGGCCGCGGGCATCACCTGCACCGGGTTGTCCAAGGTGGCACCCGATGCGGTCTCCCAACGGATGGTGAACACGATGCTGGAGAAGAGACCGTCGAAAGCGAGGTCCGGTCGCACCTTCACCTCGAGCTCGTTGTTGGCGTTGGCGGCCAGGGTCACGTCCACGGTGGGCAGCTGGGCGTGAAGACCGGCGCCGATCATCAGGGCAAGGGCGGCAAGAAAGGTTCGCATGGCGGTGCTTGGGCCATTGGGGCCAAGGTCCAAAGGTACCCCTTCCGGGCACCCGCGGACACCCCTTTTGGTCACAACGGCCTTACAGGATCCCCTGGATGATCTTCTCCACAGTGACCCCCTCGGCCTCGGCCTTGTAATTGCGCACCAGGCGGTGCCGCAGGATGGAGGTGGCCACGGCCTGCACGTCCTCGATGTCGGGGCTGAACCGCCCACGCACCAAGGCATGGCACTTGGCACCGACCACCAGGTACTGGCTGGCCCGCGGGCCGGCGCCCCAGCTCACATGGTCGTTGATGATGGCGGGCGCACCGGGCTGACCGGGGCGCGTGCGTCCGACGAGCTTCACGGCGTACTCCACCACGTTGTCCGGCACGGGAATGCGGCGCACCAGGCCTTGGAAGAAGGCGATCTCCTCCGCGGTGAGCACGGGGGACACCTCCACCTTTGCATCACCGGTGGTGGCCTTCACCACGGCCAGTTCCTCCTCGTAGGTGGGATAGTCCACCCAGATGTTGAACATGAAGCGGTCGAGCTGGGCCTCCGGCAGCGGATAGGTGCCCTCCTGCTCGATCGGGTTCTGCGTGGCGAGCACGAAGAAGGGCTCCGGCAGCTTCCAGGTGTGCCCGGCGGCGGTCACCGCCTTCTCCTGCATGGCCTCCAGCAGCGCCGACTGCGTCTTGGGCGGCGTGCGGTTGATCTCGTCGGCGAGGATGATGTTGGCGAACAGGGGGCCCTGCACGAACCGGAACTTCCGGTCCTCATCGAGGATCTCGCTCCCGATGATGTCGCTCGGCATCAGGTCGGGGGTGAACTGGATGCGGTTGAACGAAAGGCCCAGCGCGCGGGAAACCGTGTTCACGAGCAGGGTCTTCGCCAGGCCCGGCACGCCCACCAGCAGGCAGTGGCCCTTGCTGAAGATGGCGATGAGCACATCATCGACCACGGCCTCCTGGCCGATGATCACCTTGTTCACCTCGGCCTTGAGCTGCCGGTACTTCTGCCCGAACTGCTCCACGGCCTGCACGTCACTTGGTCTGCTCATGTTGATGGGGTTGGACCTATTCGGCCTTCACCGGGACCCAGGGATGGTCGAACCGGCAACCGGCGTAATCGGGAAGGACCCGGACATAGGTGTCTGCGATATGGACGCCGATCCACTTGTCGATCACCTCCTGGCGCTTGCGCCCCTCGGTGGCCTGGAGGATGAGCTCGTAATCGTCCTTGAGGTTCATCCGGTGGGGCTCGGTGCGCGAGTTGAGCCGGATCACGCGGTAGGCCTGCGTGCCGTCAGGCAGGGTCACCGCCTGGGCCTCGCCGATCTGCGCCACCTTCAGCTTGTCGATCACGAAGAAGGTCTGCTGGTCGAGGTCGCCGATGGCCCACTTGGTGGCGCCCGTGTTGGGCTCGAGCATCACACCGCTGGTGGACTGGCTCTCCTCGTCGTCGCTGAGCTCGGCCGCGGCCCTGCCGAAGTCAAGGAGGCCGTCGCGCACCAGGGCGGCCACGCTGTCCACATACTGCCTTGCGGCACGCAGGTCGGCCGCGCCCGTCTGCGCGCGCACCAGGATGTGGCGCGCGTTGTACCGTTCACCGCGGCGCTCGATCATCTGCATGAAATGGTAGCCGAAGGAGGTCTTGAACACCTGCGAGATCTCGCCGTCCTTGAGGCTCATGGCCACCGCGTCGAACTCGGGCACCATCACGCCGGTGGGCACCATGCCGAGCTCGCCGCACTTGTCGCGGCTGCCGGGGTCCTCGCTGTACAGGGTGGCCAGCACGCAGAAGTCCTCCCCTTTCACCGCCCGTTCGCGCAGCTCCTCGCACTTGCGCCGCACGCGCCGCTCCTCCTCCTCGCTGGGCCGCGCCTTCCGCAGGATCATGGACCATTCGACCTCCGCGTTGATGAAGGGCAGGCTGTCCTCGGGGATCTCCTTGAAGAACCGCTCCACCTCCTTGGGGGTCACACGCACACCGCCGGTCACCTGGTCCTGCATGCTCCCGATCATGAGCTGCTCGCGGATGGCCTCGCGGAAATCGGACTTGATCTGCTTGATCGACTTGCCGTAGAACTTCTCGAGCTCCTCCTCGCCGCCGAGCTGCTGGGCGAAGATCCGGATGCGCCGGTCGAGCTCGCCCTCCACGCGCTGTTCCTCGGGGTAAAGGCTGTCGATGCGGGCCTGCTCGAGCAGCAGCTTCTCGGTGAGGAGCGACTCGAGCTCGCGGCAGGCCATGTCGTCGTTCACGGTCTCACCCGCGTTGCGCGCCTGCTCCAGCCGGGTGGCGAGGTCGCTGTAGAGCACCACGTTCCCGCCCACGTTGGCGATCACGCCATCGATGAACTGGCCCACGGGTTGTGCCTTCGCGGGTGAGGCGAGCAGCAGCGCGCATGCGACCAGCAGGTCAGTACACCTCCACTTCATGGGCTTCCAAGGCATTGGTGTACAGGTCCTGGCGCATGCGCTCGATGAGCTTCTGCTTGCGCTGGTTCACGAGGATGGAACGGATGCGGTCCTCCACCATCGGCAACGGCGACACGGCATCGCCGAGCCGGTGCTCCAGCAGTTCAACGAAGTAGGTGTTCACGCTGTCGCGGGCCATCACCATGCTGTTGCGGGGGATCCAATCGGTGGGGTTGTCCACCTCCAGCGGTACCTGTTGCAGCAGGTCCGTGAACGGCAGCCAATCCTCCCGGCTGTCGAAGATCGTGCTTCCGTTCCTTGCGAGCCACACCTCGAGCTCATGGCGGTCCTTGTCGCTGCCGCTGCGCCAGAGCGACTCGACCTTGCGCAGGGTGGACCGGTCGTCCTCACGCACCTTGAACCACCGCACGCGGACGATATTGTCCTTGAGCAGGAAGTTCTTCTGGTTCTCGGCGTAGTACTGCTGCACCTCGGTGGTGCTCACGGTGGTGTCGAGCTTCTGGGCCACCAGGGCCTCCTCGTAGGCGTAGGTGACCAGGGAGTTGCGGTAGGCCTCGATGCGCGCCTCGATGTCAAGGTCGTCGGGCCCCATTTCCTTCCTGGCGCGGTGCAGAACCACCTGCTCCCGCACCCAGTCGTCGATGTAGCGCTTGGCGAAGGCGGCGCTGTCCTCCGGCCCCAGGTCCATGGGCACCACCTGGCGCAGATCGCTCCAGTAGAGGACCTCCTCGAAGGCGCGCGCCACGGGCGGGTCGGACGGGTCGACCGATGACCGGCACCCCAGCACGAGAAGGGCGGCGATCGCCGCCGCCCCTCCTATCGCGTTCGAGGTCCGGCCCACGCTCAGCGGATGCTGTCGAGCACGTCCGGGTTCACCACCACCGGGTACTTGGCGCGGAGCTGCTTGATCCACTCCTTCTCCAGCTGGTCCTGGTAGGCTGCGGTGACAAGGCCACGGGCCTCGCTGAGCGGCTTGGGGCTGGGCGGGAGCACCTGCTCCATGTCCGCCACCACCACGCGGCCGTTCACATCGAAGTTGCCCGTGAGGCCGGGCATGGTGGTGCCCTTCAGGAAGCCCTTCTCCTCATCGGTCCACACGCCGGCGTTCACCTTCACGTTCAGCGCGGAGGTCTTGTTCACCACGTTGGCGATGTCGTCACCGCGCTTGCCCTTCTTGTAGAGGGAGCGCACCTGTTTCGCCACGTCGGCATCGAGGCAGTCATACAGCGTGGCCTTGTAGCGCACCGGGTACATGTAGGCCTCCTTGTTGGCCTCGTAGTAGGACTCCAGGCCGGCGGTGTCCTTCACGGCCTTGCTCCACACCATCTGGTCGGTGAGCTCGAACAGGAGGATGCCGTCACGGTACTCCTTCATGAGCATGCGGAACTCGGGGTACTTCTTCTCCAGGTTGGCGTCCTCAAAGGCGAGCACCTCCTCGTCCACGTAGGTGGTGAAGCGCTCCTCCACGTAGGCGCCAAGGGCGCGCTTGGGCTCCTTGTGCTGCTTCCCGGCGATGAAGTCGATCAGGTCCTTCTGGGTGCGCATCACCCCGTCCATGGTGAACACGGGCTTGGTGAGCTTGGCGGTCTTGGCGGGGTTGGGCACCCAGCCCTCGTGGATGTCGCGCACCACCACCGTATCGGCCGGGTCCTTGGCCATGTCGTCGTACTTGCGGCTGCGGATGTTCACGAGCTTGCCGTCCTTGATCACGCCGTTGATCTCGCGGCGGTACTTCATGCCCTTCAGGGTGAAGGGGCCCTCCACCACATCCTTGCGCAGGAGGGTGTCGGAGGTGGCGGTGCCCTTGAGGAACACGGTGGTGTCCATCACGGTGGTGAGGGCCTTCACATTGGCCATGGAAGGCGTGTAGTGGTACTCCTTCTTCAGGCGCTCGAGGTAGGCCTTGCGCGTGATCTCGGCACGGCTGTCGCGGCCGATCTTGGCCTTGAGCTCACCCTTCGCCTCGTCGTAGGTGGGTGGTGCCTTGTACTCGAGGCGCTTCACGATGTGCCAGCCGAAGCGTGTGCGGAAGGGCTCGCTGAGGTCCCCGTCCTTCTTCAGGGCGAAGGACGCGTCCTCGAACTCCTCGATCATCTTGCCCGTGCCGAACATGGGCAGCTCGCCGCCCTTGCCGCTGGTGCTCTCATCCTCGCTGAACTTGAGGGCGGCATCGGCGAAGGTGATCTGCCCGGCCAGCAGCTGGGCGTGCACCTCGCGGATCTTGCGCTCCGCTTCGGCCGAGCGACCGGTGGTGTCGTTCTCGGTGGCGCGGATCATCACGTGCGCCACCTTCACCTGGCCACGGGCCGGGCGCTTGGCCACCACCTTGATGATGTGGTAGCCGAAGCGGGTGCGCACCGGGGCACTGATCTCGCCCACCTTGGTGTTGTAGGCGGCCGTTTCGAAGGGATACACCATCTGCAGGGCGCTGAACCAGCCCAGGTCTCCCCCGTTCTTGGCGGCGCTGGGGTCGTCACTGCCGCCCTTGCCACGCGCCACGGTGGCGAAATCCTCGCCGGCCAGCACGCGGGCACGCAGGGCCGCGATGCGCTTGAAGGCTGCGACCGTGTCCTCCGGCGAGGCATCGGGCGCCACCTGCACCAGGATGTGGCTCGCGCGCACTTCGGTGCCCATGCGCTCATAGGCTTCGCGCATCAGCTGGTCGTTGAGCTCGCGGTCGATGAGGTAGGGACGGGCGAGCTGCTTGCGGTAGCCATCGAGCTCCGTGCGGAACTTGGCCACCGTGTCGAGACCGGCCTCCTCGGCCGCCCGCACCTTCAACTTGTAATTGATGAAGAGGTCGAGGTACTCGTTGAGCGCCTCCTTCGTCATCGGCGCGTCCTTGTTGTTCTTCTTGTAGATGGCCTCGAACTCACCACGCGTCACGGGCTTTCCGTCGACGGTGAGCAGCACGGGGTCGGAGGCGTCCTGGGCGTGGGCACCCAGGGCCACGAAGGCACCAAGGAAAAGGGCCGGGATCAACTTGCTGAGCATGACAGGTAAGGTCCGTTTGCTGGAAAGGGTGCCAAATGTAACCGATCGCCCGTGGGCGCTCCGGAGGGGCCGGGAAAGGGCCGCCGTTAAAAAGATCCAATGCGCCCCGGACCGAAATGCTACTTTGCCCGGGCAGCCCCCCATGTTCCGCTCGCTCTTCCGCCGCCGCCCGCTCGACCACGCGCACCCGGGCTCCGAAGGCCATGCCCTGCACCGCACCCTCAGCGTGCGCGACCTCACCTTCTTCGGCATCGCCGCCATCATCGGGGCGGGCAGCTTCAGCAGCATGGGCCAGGCCTGCGCCAGCGGCGGCCCGGGCGTGGTCCTCCTCTTCGTGCTCTGCGCCGTGGCATGCGGCTTCACCGCCCTGTGCTACGCCGAGTTCGCTGCGCGCGTGCCCAGCGGCGGCAGTGCGTACACCTACGCCTATGTGAGCTTCGGGGAGCTCTTCGCCTGGATCATCGGCTGGGCCCTGCTCATGGAGTACAGCATCGGCAACATCTACGTGGCCTTCAGCTGGAGCGGCTACTTCACCAACCTGCTCGACGCCCTGGGCCTGCACATGCCCGAATGGCTCACCATCAACTACCGCAGCGCCCATGCCGCGGCGCTCGCAGGTACCGCCGGCGAGGGCCTCACGGCTTGGAACACCGCGCCCATGGCCGGTGGCCTCCGCATCATCCTCGACCTGCCCGCCTTCGCCATCAACGCCCTCATCACCTGGCTGGTGTACACCGGGGTGAAGGAGAGCCGCAACGCCAGCAACGCCATGGTGGTGGTGAAGCTGGCCATCATCGCCCTGGTGATCGCCGTGGGCGTGGGCCACATCGACATCACCAACTGGACCCCCTTCATGCCCCACGGCTTCGGCGGTGTGATGGCGGGCGTGAGCGCCGTGTTCTTCGCCTACATCGGCTTCGACGCCGTGAGCACGCTGGCCGAGGAGAGCAGGGACCCGCAGCGCGACCTGCCCAAAGGGATGATGTGGAGCCTGGTCATCTGCACCGGCGTGTACATCGTGCTCGCCCTGGTGCTCACCGGCATGGTGCCCTTCGACCAGCTCAACGTGAGCGACCCGCTGGCCGAGGTGTTCGCCTTGAAGGGCGTGAAGTGGATGCTCTTCATCGTGAGCATCGCCGCGGTGGTGGCCATGACCAGCGTGATGCTCGTGTTCCAGCTGGGCCAACCGCGCATCTGGATGAGCATGAGCCGCGACGGGCTGCTGCCGCCCCACTTCGCCAGCATCCACCCGAAGTACAAGACCCCCGGCTTCAGCACCCTGGTGACCGGCGCGGTGGTGGGCCTGCCCATCTTCTTCACCGACGAGACCTTCATCCTCGACTTCACCAGCATCGGCACCCTCTTCGCCTTCGTGCTGGTATGCGGCGGCGTGCTGATGCTGCCCGCCCGCACCAAGGAGCACGGCCGCTTCCACCTGCCCTACCACAACGCGAAGTACATCGCCCCGCTCCTGGGCCTCATCGCCCTCGCGCTCATCGTCCTCCTCGACCCCAACCACTTCCACCGGCTGCTCGGCCGCACGGGACGCGACCCGAACATCCCCCTGCTCGTTTTCTACGCGCTCTGCGCCGTGCTCGCCTCCTTCAGCTTCCGCCGGAACTGGTCGCTGATCCCGCTGCTGGGGCTGGTGAGCTGCTGCTACCTCCTCACGGGCATGGCCCCCAGCAACTGGAAGTGGTTCGGCATCTGGCTTGTGGTGGGGCTGGTGCTCTACTTCGCCTACGGGTGGAAGCACAGCCGGTTGGCCCCGAAGCCCTGACCCGCCGCCGGGGCATGCCGCATTTGCGCGATCTTCGCGCACCGCGATGACGTTCCTCTTCCCCGGCTTCCTGTGGGCGCTCTCTGCGCTGGCCATCCCCATCGTCATCCACCTCTTCCAGCTCCGCCGCTTCAAGCGCATCGACTTCCCGAACGTGCGCTTCCTGAAGGACGTGGCGCAACAGACCCGCGCCCGGAAGAAGGTGCGCCACTGGCTCACCCTGCTGGCCCGCATGCTGGCGCTGGCCTGCCTTGTGCTCGCCTTCGCGCAGCCCTACATCCCGCGCACCGACGGTGCCGTGCGCTCGGGCCAGCGCGCCGTGTCCATCTTCATCGACGACAGCTGGAGCATGGACGGCCAGAACGCCGAAGGCCGCCTGCTCGACCAGGCGCGCAAGGGCGCACAGGACGTGGTGATGGCGCATGCCAGCAGCGACCGCTTCCAGGTGCTCACCGGCAGGTTCGAGGGCCGCGAGCAGGTGCTCACCGGGCGCGACGAGGCCCTGGCCGCCGCCGCACAGGCCGAGGTGGGCCCCTTCAGCCGTCCGCTGTCGCAGGTGCTGGCCCGCCAGGCCGAGGCCCTTGCCCGCGGCGAGGCATCCGTGAAGCGCCGCTTCCTCTTCACCGACCTGCAGCGCTCGCAGGTGGACGTGGAGCGCTGGACCAACGACACCACGCTCAGCACCGTGATCGTGCCCATCGCCAGCGCCACGGCCGACAACCTCAGCATCGACTCGGCCTGGTTCGCCTCGCCGGTGCGCCGCCTGGGCCAGTTGGAGGAGCTGCACGTTCGCATCCGCAACCACGGCGCACAGCCCCTGGAGAACGTGCCCCTGCGGCTCACGATCGACGGCCGACAGCGCGCGCTCAGCACCTTCGGCGTGGAGGCGGGCGCCAGCGTCGACACCATCCTGCGCTTCACCAACGACGCCACCGGCGACCACTGGGGCACCATCGCGCTCACCGACCGGCCCGTGACCTTCGACGACCAGTTGGTGATCGCCTACCACACCGCCGAACGCCTGCGCGTGGCCTTGGTGAGCGGCGGCGATGCGCCCACCGACAAGGCCATCGAGGCGGTCTTCGCCGGCGACAGCGCGCACACCTTCAGCGCCCAGCCCTACCGCAACTTCGACCTCGCCACGCTCCAACGCACGGACCTGGTGGTGCTGAACGGCCTGCCCGATGTGCCCAGCGGGCTGGCGCGCGCGCTCAAGGACTTCGTGGATGGCGGGGGCTCGCTGGCGGTGTTCCCGCCGGTGAAGGCCGATGCCGCGGGGCTCGGCGCCCTGCTCGCCCCCTTCGGCATCGCAGGCCCCACGCGCACCGACACCGCCACCACCAAGGTGGACCGCATCGACCTGCAGGAGCCCTTCTACCGCGAGGTGTTCAGCACCATGCCCCGCAACGTGGACCTGCCCGTGGTGCGCGTGCGGCACGCCTTCCAGCCCCGACCCGGCGCCGATGTGCTGCTGCGCCTCCAGGACGGCTCGCCCTTCCTGAGCGCCACACGTACCGGCCGTGGCCGCGTTTACGTGTGCGCCGCCCCGCTGGGCGAGACCGGCGGCACCTTCCAGCGCCATGCCCTCTTCCCCACCTCGCTGCTCCGCATGGCCGAGCTGAGCCGGCCGATGGGCACGCTGTACCACATCCTCGGCGAGGAGTCCATCATTCCCCTCGAGGGCGTGGAGCTCAGCGGTGAGGGCGCGGCCCACCTGAAAGGCCCCGAAGGCATCGACCTGGTGCCTGAGCTGCGGCGCACGCCCGCCGGCAATGCGGTGGTGCTGCACGACCAGGACCTGGTGCCCGGCGCCTACGCCCTCGTGCTGGGCACCGACACCCTGATGATGCTCGCGCTCGACCTGCCCCGCACCGAGAGCGACCTGGCCGCCTGGGGCGTGGCGGAGCTCACCGAAGCGCTGAAGCAGCGCGGGCTCACGGCCTTCAGCGTGCTGGAGGCCGCACCGCAGGAGCTATCGCTAAGTTTGAAGGAGCTCGACCAGGGCGTGAAGCTGTGGAAGTGGTTCGTGCTGGCCGCGCTCGTGTTCCTGGCATTGGAGATACTGTTGATCCGCACCGAACGATGAAGGACCTGCTCTTGCGCAATGTGCACGTGGTGGACCCGGGCGGCCCGCACCACGACACCACGGTGGACATCCTGGTCGAACGCGGCCGCATCGCCAAGGTGGGCGCGCGCATCGCAAAGGGCGAGGCCCGCGAGGTGAAGGTGGAGGGCCTGCACGCGAGCCCGGGCTGGGTGGACCTCCAGGCCCATTTCCGCGACCCCGGCGAGGAGTACAAGGAGGGTCTGCGCAACGGCCTGGACGCCGCCGCGGCCGGCGGGTTCACCGCCGTGGCCACGCTGCCCAGCACCACGCCCCCCGTGGACGCCCGCGCCGGGGTGGAATACCAGCTGCGCGCCGCCGAAGGCCACCCCGTGCGGATCCTGCCGCTCGGTGCGCTCACCAAGGGGCTCAAGGGCCAGCAGCTCGCCGACCTGTACGACATGCAGCGCAGCGGCGCAGTGGCCTTCACCGACGACCAGCACCCCGTGCGCAACACGCGCCTGATGCTGCTGGCACTGCAGTACGCGCTCAACTTCGAGGGCACGGTGATGGCCTTCCCCGCCGACCCCGACCTGAGCGCGATGGGCCAGATGCATGAAGGTCCCATGAGCGCGCGCCTGGGCATGAAGGGCATGCCCGCCATCGCCGAGACGATCCAGCTGGAACGCGACCTGGCCCTGCTCGAATACACCGGTTCGCGCCTGCACGTGGGCCAGGTGAGCACCGCCGGCGCGGTGGACCTGATCCGCCAGGCCAAGGCCCGAAAGCTGCGTGTGACCGCCGCGGTGAGCGCCCACCACCTGCTGCTCGACGACGGCTGCCTGCGCGGCTTCGAAACGAACTACAAGGTGATGCCGCCCCTGCGCGATGCCGAGCACATCGAGGCGCTGCGCGAAGGCGTGAAGGACGGCACGATCGACGCCGTGATCAGCGATCACCGGCCCGAGGACGTGGAGCACAAGGTGCTCGAGTTCCCGCAGGCGGCCTTCGGCATCATCGGGCTGGAGACCAGCTTCGCCGTGGCCAACACCGCGCTGAAGGGCCGCATGAGCCTGCGCCGCATCGTGGAGCGCTTCTGCCACGGACCGCGCGCCGTGCTGGGCCTGGAGGTGCCGCACATCGCCGAGGGTGCGCAGGCCGAGCTCACGCTCTTCGATCCCGCATGCGACTGGCACCTGCACGAGGGCGACCTCGTGAGCCGTTCGCACAACACACCCTTCATCGGCTACCCGCTGGTGGGCCGCCCGCTCGGCATCATCGCCAACGGCAAGGCCGTGCTGCGCCTGGCCACCGCCAGCGACGCACAGCCGGCCTGAAGCGGCTCAGCGGCCCGTGCCCTGCGCCTCGGCCTGCTCGTTCTGCTTGCGGTAACGCTCGATCAGCTCCTCGTTCGAGTACTGGAGGTTGTCGATTATCAGCTTGGCCTCCTGGCCGAACACGTGATCGGGGAAACGCCGCACCACCTCCTCGTAGGCGGTCTTGGCCGCACCGAGCTGCTTCAGGTCGTCCTGGTAGATGATGCCCTTCTGGTAGTAGCACACCACGACATCCTTCCAATTCGGGTAGTCGCGGATGATGCGGTCGAACAGGTCGATGGCGGCCTGTGGGTCCTTGAGGTTGCGCTGGATGCCGGCCGCGCGCACGAGGTACTCGGGCGAGAGCGAGTCGGAGGGATAGGCACGGGCGTACGCCTGGTACACGTCGAGCAGGGCCACCGCACCACGCCGGTCGAAGGCGGGGTTCGCGAAGATGGAATCCTCCATGGCATGGATGCGGCCGGCCATGAAGGCGGGCGTCACCAGGGTGGAGTCGCCTTGGGCGTTGTCGGCGGCCGTGTCGGAACCGCCACAGGCGGCCAACAACAGGACGATGAGGGGGAGCAACTGGCGCATCGATCGGTCTATTTCGAAGTGTGGAAACGCATCTTGTAACGGGCGTCGGTGCGGCCCTGGCTGATGTCGCGGAGCTTGCCCTGGAGCATCCGCTTGCGCATGGGCGGCAGGTGGTCGGTGAAGAGGATGCCGTCGAGGTGGTCGTGCTCGTGCTGGATCACGCGCGCCGCGAAGCCATCGAAGGTCTCCTCGTGCTCGTTGAACCGCTCGTCCTGGTACTGCAGCACCACCTTGGGCTGGCGCAGCACCTCTTCGCGGATGTTGGGGATGCTGAGGCAGCCCTCCTCGAAGCCCCACTCCTCGCCCTCCTCCTCCACGATGTACGGGTTGATGAAGACCTTCTTGAAGCCCACCAGGTGCTTGTGCTCGGGCTCCAGGTTGCCCTCCTCGTCCTCGGCGAAGGGCGAGGCGTCCACGATGAACAGGCGGATGCTCTGCCCCACCTGCGGTGCGGCCAGGCCCACGCCGTTCGCGGCGTACATGGTCTCGAACATGTCGGCGATGAGCTGCTCGAGACCGGGATGGCCGGGCTCGATGTCCTGCGCCACCTTCTTGAGCACAGGGTCGCCGTAGGCGCGGATGGGAAGGATCATGCGTTGATGCCCCGCCGGCTACCGTCGCGCGAAGGCGCGCAAAAATAACCCATCCCCCGGCCTGCGCGGATGGGCCTCTCCTGCGACCTCAGGCTATCGCATACGGGTCCGACGCTCCAGGAAGCCCTGCAGCAGGATCGTGGCGCTGATGCGGTCGAGCTGACCCTTCTCACGCCGGGCCATGCGCCCCTTGCCGCTCTGGTGCAGCGCCTGCTGGGCCATGCTGCTGCTGAAACGCTCATCGACCGTCTCCACCCACTGCCCCGGACAGGCGCGCTTCAGGTGGCCGATGAAGGTGAGCACCCCCGGTGTCGCGTCGGTGGCCCGGCCCTGCAGGTCCACGGGCAGCCCCACCACGAAGCCCTCGACCTGCTCCCTGGCCACGTAAGCCTTCAGGTAGTCGATGGCCTGTTCGGTGGGCACGGTGTCCAGCGCGCTGGCGATGAGCTGGAGCGGATCGGTCACCGCCAGGCCGGTGCGCTTGGCGCCGTGATCGATGGCGAGGATGCGGGGCATGCTTGTTCCGCCATAGCGCGAAGCGCAGGCGATGGGCGAAGGTGCGGAGAATGGGGCGCATCTTTGCTCTCCGCCTTCGCCCAACGCTCCGGCGGACCAAGCATGCATGAACTGATCGAGAAAGCCTGGGCCGACCGGTCCATGCTCCGCTACCCCGAGGTGATCGACGCGGTGGAGAACACGGTGGCGAAACTGGACAAGGGCGAGATCCGCGTGGCACAGCCCATTGTCGCTCCGGGCGGAGCGGAGGAGTGGCGCGTGAACGAATGGGTGAAGAAGGCCGTGCTGATGTACTTCCCCATCAAGCAGATGCACACCTACGAGGTGGGTCCGTTGGAGTTCCATGACAAGATCCCGCTGAAGAAGCACTACGCCTCCCTGCAGGTGCGCGTGGTGCCGCACGCCATAGCGCGCCACGGCAGCTACCTGGCCCCCGGCGTGATCCTGATGCCCAGCTACGTGAACATCGGCGCCTACGTGGACAGCGACACCATGGTGGACACCTGGGCCACGGTGGGCAGCTGCGCGCAGATCGGCAAGGGTGTGCACCTGAGCGGCGGCGTGGGCATCGGCGGCGTGCTGGAACCCGTGCAGGCCGCACCTGTGATCATCGAGGACGGCTGCTTCATCGGCTCGCGCGCCATCGTGGTGGAGGGCGTACGCGTGGGCAGGGAGGCCGTGCTCGGCGCCAACGTGGTCCTCACCGCCAGCACCCGCATCATCGATGTCACCGGCCCCGAGCCGAAGGAGATGCGCGGCTTCGTGCCCCCGCGCTCCGTGGTGATCCCCGGCACCGTGCCGAAGAAATTCCCCGCCGGCGAGTACGGCGTGCCCTGCGCCCTCATCATCGGCCAGCGCAAGGAGAGCACCGACCGGAAGACCAGCCTCAACGACGTGCTCCGCGAACACAACGTCGCCGTCTGAGCCCATGCGCCACGCACGCCCGGCCCTCCTGCTCCTGCTGGCCCTGCTGCTCGGCGGCTGTACCATCGGCCGGTTCGTGAAGTGGAACTTCGCCGACCGCAGGGACTACAGGAAGTTCCCCACGCGACCGCTGCCGGCATCGCCCGAACCGTTCCAATACCCCGTGGCCGCGAAGGAGGTCGCGCCGCACACGGTGAAGCACGAGGGCAAGGAGATCCCCTTCGACACCTGGCTGGAGAAGCACAAGACCACGGCCTTCCTGGTGATCCGGCACGACACCATCCTCTACGAGCGCTACTTCAAGGGCTACGATGAAGGGCACGTGCACCCCTCCTTCTCCATGGCCAAGTCGGTGGTGAGCATGCTCATCGGCACCGCCATCGCCGACGGGCTGATCCGCGATGTGCAGCAACCGATCGTGGACCTCATCCCCGAGCTGAAGGCGAACGGCTTCGAGGGCGTCACCATCGAGCACGTGCTGCAGATGACCAGCGGCATCGACTTCAAGGAGAGCTACGTGAACCCCTTCGGCACCGTGGCCAAGTTCTACTACGGCCGCCAGCTCGAGAAGTACACCTTGCAGCTGAAGCTGAAGCGCGCGCCCGGCACCGAGTGGGAATACGTGAGCGGCGACACGCAGCTGCTGGGGCTGCTGCTCACCCGCGCCCTGCGCGCGAAGGGCGACGACCGCACCCTCACCCAATACCTCAGCGACCGCCTGTGGACCCCGCTCGGCATGGAGCACGCCGGTTCGTGGAGCATCGACCGGAAGAAGGACGGCATCGAAAAGGCCTTCTGCTGCATCAACGCCCCCGCGCGCGACTTCGCCAAGCTCGGCTCGCTCTACCTGCACAAGGGCCAATGGCGCGGGAAGCAGCTCGTGCCCGGCGCCTGGGTCGAGACCAGCACACGACCCACCACCGCCAATGGCGGCGTCAACTTCTACCGATACCAGTGGTGGCTGCCCGGCACGCCCGGCGTGTTCAACGCTGAGGGCATCCTGGGCCAGTTCATCCACGTGGACCCCGCCAACGACCTGGTGATCGTGCGGCTCGGCGGCGGCTACGCGGACGTACCGTGGACGCAGGTGTTCCGCGAGATCACGCCCGGCTACACCCTCGCGCACTGAACCCATGGAGGTCCTGGTCATCATCCTGCTCACCCTGCTCAACGGCTTCTTCTCGCTGAGCGAGATCGCGCTGGTGAGCGTGAAGCCCTCGCGCATCCAGGCGCGTGCCGACCAGGGCGACCGGCGCGCGAAGACCATCCTCAAGCTCCTCGCGGACCCCGAGGGCTTCCTGAGCTCCGTGCAGGTGGGCATCACGCTGATCGGCATCATCGCCGGTGCGTATGGCGGTGCCGCGCTCACCGACAACCTCGAGCGCGTGCTCAAGGACTGGCCCGCGCTCGCGCCCTACGCGCACAACACCGCGTTCGCCGTGGTGATCGGCGGCATCACCTACTTCACCATCGTGGTGGGCGAGCTCGTGCCCAAGTCCATCGCCATGGGCGACCCGGAGCCCATCGCCCTCTTCGCAGCACCCATCGTCCGGGTGTTCACGCTGGCCACCTACCCCATCGTGAAGCTGCTCTCGGTCTCCACCACCCTGCTCATGAAGCTGATTCCCGTGCGCGAGGATGCGGCCGACAAGCTGAGCGAGGAGGAACTGCGCGCCATCATCCGCACCGCCAACGTGCAGGGCGTGCTCGACAAGGAGGAGAGCGAGGCGCACCAGAACCTTTTCCGATTCAGCGCGCACCGTGCCCGCACGCTCATGACGCACCGCGGGCAGGTGGAGTGGATCGACAGCACGCGTCCGCTGCACGAGCTCGTGGCCCAGGTGCGCGAGAGCCTCCGCTCCAAGTTCCCCGTGTGCAAGGGCGATGTGAACGAGGTGGAAGGCACCCTCAGCGCGCGCGACCTGCTCGAGCAGGCCGATGCCCCGGGCTTCACCCTGCAGCAGGTGGTGGTGCCGCCCATCTTCGTGCCCGAGAGCGCCGAGGCCTTCGACATCCTCAAGCTCTTCAAGAAGAACAAGCAGTACATCGCCCTGGTGGTCGATGAGCACGGCCAGTTCGAAGGTGTGGTGACGCTCCACGACCTCACCGAGGCCATCGTGGGCGACCTGCCCGACGAGAACGAGGAGGACCAGGGACAGATCGTGCAACGCGCCGACGGCAGCTGGCTGGTGGACGGGCAGGTGCTCATCGGCGACCTCAACCAGCGCGTGGGCCGCATCCTCATGGACGAGGAGGAGACCGGCTACGCCACCGTGGCCGGCTACTTCCTCGGCCACCTGGAGCGCATCCCCAAGGCCGGCGACCGCATCGAGGAGGACCACTTCATCGGCGAGGTGCTCGACATGGACGGCAACCGCATCGACAAGGTGCTCATCACCCCCACCGAGGCATGAAGCG
>JAEUSV010000158.1 GCA_016788485.1 Flavobacteriales bacterium | reverse complement strand
TTCGGCACCCTGCTGGTGAAGGGCAAGCACTTCAAGCCGCGGCCCGGCATCGTCTACAACGCCGGCATCGGGGCGCTCGACCGTCCGGAGAACCACCGTGGCCTGAGCTTCACCGCGCTGGATGAGCCCTTCCTGGAGGGTGGGGTGGTGGTGGACAACCTGTTCCAGGGCATCGGTGTGGGCGCCTACTACCGCCATGGACCGCTGGCCCTGCCCGCGAGCAGCGACAATTTCGTGTTCAAGCTCACCAGCACCTTCGTGTTCTGAGAGCCTGTTCGGGGTCTCTTGAATGATGGGCTCCGAGACCATTTTTTGGTCAGGCACAGCCGAAAAATGGTCGCATAGCGGTACCTACGTGACCATTTTTCGGCGAAGCATGGCCGGAAAAGGGGCCGGAGAGCGCATTTGAACAGATCCCGAACAGGCTCTGAGCCCGGTCAGGGGAGGTCCCCCGGCTTTTCGCACCTTTGCCGGTCGCCGGCCCACCCAACGGGCCGGTGCATCCATCGAACGGCATGTGGGCTTGGCTGGCCAGTCGCGTACTCCGTAACCGCACCGGGATCCTGGTGGCGGTGCTGCTGGTCACCGTGTTCCTGGGCTGGCGCGCCACCAAGGTGGGCATGAACTACAAGCACGGCGGCCTGCTCCCCAAGACCGACAGTGCCTACGCCGAGTACGAGCGCTTCCTGCACACCTTCAGCGAGGACGGCAACGTGATGGTGCTCGGCACCGCCGGCGACGACCTGTACACCCCGAAGAACTTCGGCGCATGGTACAACCTCGGCGAGCGCCTCAAGGCGATCGATGGGGTCGACAGCGTGTTCAGCGAGGCGCACCTGTTCGAGCTCGTGCGCGATGACAGCCTCCAGCGCTTCCAGCTGCGCCAGGTGGTGGGGCACCCGCCCGCCACGCAGGCCGAAATGGACACGCTGCTCGCCAAGATCCGGTCGCTGCGGTTCTACGACGGCCTGCTCTTCAACGACAGCAGCAAGGCCACCCTGATGATGGCCTTCGTGAACGCCAAGCTCTTCGATACCGACGCCCGCCGGCAGGTGATCGAGCAGGTGGAGACTGAGGCCGCCGCCTTCGAGGGCGCCACCGGCCTCAAGCTGCACCTGAGCGGCCTGCCCTACATAAGGGTGAAGAACACCAACCTGGTGAAGGCCGAGATGCCCCTGTTCATGGGGTTGAGCATGGGCCTGTGCGCGCTCCTGCTGCTCCTCTTCTTCCGCTCGTGGCGCGTGATGTGGATCTGCCTGGGCGTGGTGGCCGTGAGCGTGGTGTGGACCTTCGGCTGCATGGAGCTGCTGGGCTACCGCATCACCCTGCTCCAGAGCGTGATCGCGCCGCTGATCATCGTGACCGGCGTGCCCAACTGCGTGTTCCTGATCAACGCGTACCACTACGAGTACGTGCACCACCGCAACAAGGTGAAGGCGCTGCAGCGCGTGATCAGCCGCGTGGGCGCCGCCGCGTTCATGACCAACGCCACCACGGCGGTGGGCTTCACCACCTTCTGCGTCACCTACAGCGATGCGCTCGTGGAGTTCGGGTGGACCGCCACCATCGGCATCATGGTGCTGTGGGCCCTGAGCATGCTGCTGATCCCGGTGCTCTTCAGCTACATGCCCCCGCCCAAGCCGCGCCACCTGAGCCACCTGGACCGCAAGTGGCTCGACCGCACCGTGGAGTGGATCGTGCGCACCGGTCAGACCCAGCGCCCCCTCATCTACGGCCTCACCGCCGCCGTTACGCTGCTCGCCCTCTGGGGCCTCACCCTGCTCAAGGACGAGAGCCGCATCGTGGACGACCTGCCCGAGGACCATCCGGTGATGACCGACCTGCGCTTCTTCGAGCACAACTTCCGCGGGGTGATGCCCCTGGAGGTGGTGATCGACACGCGCAAGAAGGGCGGGGCCCTGAAGGACGCCACGCTCAAGCGCATCGAGCGCCTGGGCGACACCATCGCCACCTACCGCGAGTTCAGCCGTCCGCTCAGCATCGCCGACGCGGTGAAGTTCACCAAGCAGGCCTTCTACGGCGGCGACCCCGCGCGCTACGAGCTGCTCACCAGCACCGACAAGACCTTCATCCTGCCCTACGTGGAGAACGCCAGCGGCAGCAAGGGCATGGCGCGCGCCTTCATCGACACCACGCGCCAGACCACGCGCGTCACCGTGCAGATGGCCGACGTGGGCACCACCCGCATGGAAACGCTGCTGGCGAAGCTGCGCACGCAGACCGACAGCATCTTCGACCCCGCGAAGTACACGGTGACCATGACCGGCAGCAGCGTGGTCTTCCTCAAGGGCAGCGGCTATCTGGTGAGCAACCTCGTCACCAGCCTCTTCTGGGCCGTGGTGCTGATCGTGGTGCTGATGGCGCTGCTCTTCAACTCGTTGCGCATCCTCATCGTGTCGCTCATCCCCAACATGATCCCGCTGGTGGTGACGGCGGGCCTCATGGGCTTCCTGCAGATCCCCATCAAGCCCAGCACCATGCTCGTGTTCGGCATCGCGCTCGGCATCGCGGTGGACAACGCCATTCACTTCCTGGCGCGCTACCGCCTGGAGCTGAAGCTGAGCGGCCACGACCTGAAGGCCTCGGTGGACCGTGCCACGCGCGAGGTGAGCGTGGGCATCATCTACACCAGCGTGGTGCTGCTCGCCGGCTTCTGCATGTTCGCCCTCTCTCGCTTCGGTGGCATCCAGGCCATGGGCGTGCTCACCTCGCTGACCCTGCTGGTGGCCATGCTCACCAACCTCCTCGTGCTGCCCGCCCTGCTGCTCTCGCTCAACAAGGCCATCATGTCCAAGGCCTTCGAGGAGCCGCTGCTCGAGATCCTGGACGAGGAGGAGGACATCGACCTCTTCGAGCTGAAGATGGAAGGGCCCACCGACCCAGGCACCGGGCCGAACGACCCGAAGGACGCATGAAAGGCATCATCCTCGCCGGGGGCTCCGGCACCCGCCTGCACCCGCTCACCCTTGCCGTGAGCAAGCAGCTCATGCCGGTGTACGACAAGCCCATGATCTACTACCCGCTGAGCACCCTGATGGCGGCGGGCATCCGCGAGATCCTCATCATCAGCACCCCGCACGACCTGCCCCACTTCCGCAAGCTGCTGGGTGATGGCCGCAACCTGGGCTGCACCTTCAGCTACGCCGAACAGCCCGTGCCCAACGGCCTTGCGCAGGCCTTCGTGATCGGCCGCGACTTCGTGGGTACCGACAAGGTGGCGCTGATCCTGGGCGACAACATCTTCCACGGCAGCGGCCTGGGCACGCGCCTCATGCAGCACGCGAACATCGAGGGCGGAACGGTGTTCGCCTATCGGGTGAGCGATCCCGAGCGCTATGGCGTGGTGGAGTTCGACCAGGACAACCGCGTGATCAGCATCGAGGAGAAGCCCGCCCGCCCCAAGAGCAACTTCGCCGTGCCCGGACTCTACTTCTACGACAACAGCGTGCTCGACATCGCCCGCGACCTGAAGCCCAGCGCGCGCGGCGAGTACGAGATCACCGACGTGAACAAGGAATACCTGCGCCAGGGCCGCCTGAAGGTGATGGTGCTGGACCGTGGCACCGCGTGGCTCGACACGGGCACCTTCACCTCCCTAATGCAGGCCGGCCAGTACGTGCAGGTGATCGAGGAGCGCCAGGGCCGCCGCATCGGCTGCATCGAGGAGGTGGCCTACCGCCGCGGTTTCATCACTGCCGAGCAGTTGAAGGCGCTGGGCGAGCCGCTGCGCAAGAGCGGCTACGGCGAGTACCTCATCCAGGTGGCCGAGGGCCGCGCCTGATCCCCATGGAACGGCACCGCGCACTGATCGACGCACGCGTCGAACGCTGGAAGAACGACCTGCCGGCACTGGGCCTGTACACGCCCATGTCGTACCTGCTCGACCTGCCCGCCAAGCGCGTGCGACCTGTGCTGGTGATGATGGGCGCCGAGCTCTTCGGCGGCACGGCCGAGAGCGTGCTCGACGAGGCCCTCGGCATCGAGCTCTTCCACAACTTCACGCTGATGCACGACGACATCATGGACGAGGCGCCGCTCCGACGCGGCCGTCCGACCGTGCATGCCAAGTGGAACGTGAACACGGCCATCCTCAGCGGCGACGCCATGCTGGTGAAGGCCTACCAGCTGATGGCGAAGCACCCCGACGTGCTCGCGCTCTTCAGCCGCTATGCGCTGGAGGTGTGCGAGGGCCAGCAGCTCGACATGGACTTTGAGCAGCGCAGCGATGTGCACATCGACGAGTACGTGGAGATGATCCGGCTGAAGACCGCCGTGTTGCTGAGCTGTGCCCTGCAGGTGGGCGCCGCCTGCGCAGGTGCGAGCAAGGAGCAACAGGCGCACATCGGGGCCTACGGTGAGCACCTGGGCCTGGCCTTCCAGCTGCGCGACGACCTCCTCGATGCCTTCGGCGACCCCGTCAAGGTGGGCAAGCAGGTGGGCGGCGACCTGCGCGCGGGCAAGAAGACCTACCTGCTGATCCGCGGCCTGGAGCTTAGCGCCGCACAGGGCCGCACCGAGCTGCGCGAAGAGCTGGCCAAAGCACCGGCCGATCGCGATGTGCCCCGCATGTTGCGCGTGCTGGAGGAACTGGGGGTGAAGGCCGAGGCCGAGACCGAGGTGCATCGCCACGATGCGCAGGCCATGGCGGAACTGGACGCGCTCGATGTGCCGCAGGCGCGCAAGCAGGCCCTGCTGGCGCTGGCTGCCGCGCTGTTGCAGCGCACGAGCTGAACCTTCTCGAAGCGGTCACTCCGGCCCTGAGCCGGAGTCGCGCATGGGGTCTTCGTGCGTGCCTGTTCGCGACTCCGGGTCGAACCCGGAGTGACAACCGATGGAAGGCGGTGGACCAGGAATACCCCCTTGAGCTCCTTACCTGGCCGAAGGGCAAAGCACGCCTATGCTTCCCGGCTACGGTTCGGCGGGCTCACCGTGACACGTGTCAGCCCAGGCAGTCCTTCAGCGCCGCGTCAAGCGCATCGTAGCGGAACGCGAACCCCGTGGCCAGCAGTTTCGCGTTGGCCGCGCGGCTGCCCCCGAGCAGGATGCTGCTGAGCTCGCCCAACGCCAGCTTCAGCAGGAAGCCCGGGACCGCGGGCAGGAAGAAGGGCCGGTGCAGAGCCTGGGCCACGGCGCGGCTGAAGTCGCGGTTGGTACGTTGGTCGCTGGCGCACACGTTGTAGGCGCCGCGCATGGCTTCATTGGCGATCGCATGCTGGTAGGCGCGCACGAGGTCGTCGAGGTGCACCCACGGCATCCACTGTCGGCCGGTACCGAGCGGCGCGCCGAGCCCGAAGCGCGCGGGGAGGGCCAGCTTCGCGAGGCCACCGCCTTCCCGTGCGAGCACCAGCGGCGTGCGCAGCTTCACCACGCGGCAGGTCGATGCCCATTCATCCGCGGCCTCCTCCCACACGCGGCTCAGGTGCGCGATGTGGTCCTTGCCAGGCGGTTCGTTCTCGGTGAACACCTGCGCCGTGGTGTCGGCACCGTAGTAGTTGATGCCGGCCGCGCTGGTGAAGCTCTTCGGCGCTGCGCCGTTCGCCTTCACCGCACGCAAGAGCACGCGCGCGCTCTCCGCCCGGCTGCGCTCCAGCTCCAGCTTGCGCGCCGCGGTCCAGTGCTTGTCGGCAATGCCCGCGCCGGCCAGGTGGATGATGTGGTCCACGCCGCGCAGCGCTTCGGGGTCCACCGTGCCGCGCTCCACGTCCCACGCGAAGGCCTGCACGCCGTTGCGCATGCCGGCGCTGCGGCTCAGCCAGCGCACCGTATGGCCATCGTGTTGCAGGGCCGCGGTGAGCGCGGACCCGATGAGGCCGCTGCCGCCGGTGATCAGGATGGTGGACATGGAGGAATGTTGAAATTGGCGAATGATGGAATGTGATCGGCCAGCGCTGGGTCAAAGCAACACCGCACGGCCAGCCTGAAGGCGGCATTAACGCATCATTCACACCGCACCGGCACCAGGTCCGCACGGTCCTGGTAGCCCCATTCGGCCGCGGATGGCAGCTCGGGCTGCGGTGCGCTGGTGTCGCGCAGCACGTTCCACACCATCCACAGCACGGCCATGGGTCCGAGCAGGAACAGGGTGCCAAGCAGCCAGTAGGGCCCGCCGACGAGCGCGACGAGGATGTTCACCGGAACGAGCAGGGTGACCAAGGCGACGGAGCGGGGAAGGGGGCGCATGCCCATGGAACAAGCGGCTCGGTGAGAGGTTCGGGGGTGGCCCTTGATGAGACCTCGGATCGAGGTACTTTGGTGTGTATGGACCACCGGCTGCTCGTGTTCATTGCACTTGTGTGTGCTGTTCTCATACCCAAGTGGCTAACTGCACAGGGATGGCAGAACGGCAACGGGCCTTACATGTTTCCTGTGAATGATCTTGTTCCAAGTCAGGATGGGTCATCGCTCTATGTTTGTGCAGGGACGAATGTGCCTGCCCGGCCGTTGTTTTCATGGGACGGAATTGCGTGGAGTGGTCTAGTCACTTTCAATGGAGGTAATCTATGGACCTTGGCAGAGGATGCTGATACCCTGTACGTTGGTGGTGCTTTCACACTCGTTGATTCACTGCCCTATTCCATGCTGGTGCGGCGGGTCAATAACCAATGGTTCCCCACGGCATCGTTCAATGCAGGGGTCACCAGCGTGAAAGTGTATGGCGACACCGTGCTGGCGGTGGGTAGTTTCTCTGAGTTGAACGGGCAACCATGCATGGGCATGGCCATGGCGGTGAACGGAGTGTGGGAGTGTTTGGCCGATAGCGACATGACCCAGAATTTGATTTATGATGTGATCAAACACCACGATACCCTCTTCGTGGCTGGCACGATAGAATTATCTCCTGGGCCGGGCCGGGGCATCATCTACAAGACCACGGGGCCTTGGCAGCAGCTGGGAACTGGTTTTGTTGGCATGAATGGTATTGGCAAGACACTTGCCGTCTACCACGATCAACTGTACATCGGTGGTTCCATCTATGGCTACGAGGGTAATGTGGCCAATGGGATCGCCCGTTGGAACGGCACCAGCCTGGAGGCCGTTGGTCAACCCACCTTGTACGGCGTCTGTGGTACCATCAACTGCCCGTGCGATGTATACGATATGGTGGTGCACGACGACAAGCTCTTCGTCTCCGGCCGCTTCGGTTACGTGAACGGCACCCCCGTTACGGGAGTTGCCTATTGGGATGGTCTAAGCTGGTGCCCGTTGGGTGGAGGCTTGCTTATGCCGGTGCGTTCCCTTGCGTTCTTTCAGGACACGCTCTTTGCGAGCACCGCACAGCTTGATGGTGTACAGATCAATGGCGTGGCGAAGTACATCGCCGATACCACTTTTGCTCCGTGTTCCACCACGGATGTCGTTCACGCTGAAGGCCCGATCCAACTGATGCTGTGGCCTGTGCCATGCAACGAGCGGTTGAACCTGTCCGGCCTACCGGGACGTTCGCTGGAAGTGTTGGTCCGTGATGCCATGGGTCGTGAGCGGGCGCGGCACAAGGTGCACGGTACGGAATATGAACTGGACGTTCGCACGCTACCTGCCGGAGCGTACACCATCGAGTTCCAAGGCAGCTCGCCCATGACCTCACGCCGTTTCGTGAAGGAGTAACAACGAAAAAGGGCGCCCCGCAGGGCGCCCTTTTTCAATTCGTTCGATCCGCCTCAGCGGCTCTGCTCCAGGATGCGGAGGTCGTCGGCGATGAAGCCCTCCTTCTTGCCATGGAGCGCGGCCTCGTCGCGCAGGTACATGAGCTCGCCGGTGCTGGCGTTGAACACGCGGCGGAAGCACCACTTCGTCTTGTACTCGCCGGTCATCACCACATCGCCGATGGCGATGCCCGGTTCGCCCTTGTAGGCCGCGGCGTAGAGCTGGTCCTGGCCCATGAGCTGCAACTGCTTGGTGTAGGTCTCCTTGGCCTTGGCGGCGTCGGGGATGCTCTTGTCCAGCTGCTCCTTGGCGATCCACAGGTCCATGTCCTTCACGAAGCGGTTGCGGCTCTCGTAGAGGCGATCGGCCGTGGCCTTGTCCTTGATCTTGCCGCTCTCCACCTGCTTCAGGTAGTCCTGCATGCACTTCACGTACACGTTCACCATGGCGCCGCCCTGGCCGGTGAAGGTGTTGGGGTCGATCATCAGGAAGGCGAGCTCCTGCGCGGGGGGCAGGTTGGTGATGGCGTTGTTCACCACGTCGAGCTGCTCGCCCTTTTTCTGCTTCCAGCCCTGCACCAGCGTCATGAAGTAGCCGTCGTGCTTCTCCTGGTCGCTTTTCTTGGTCTTCAGCAGGTAGGTCTTGTCGGGCATGATGGGCATGGTGGCCAGGTCGTTCACCGTGATGATGTCGTAGCCCTTGGTGAACTTCCAGTGGGCCTTCATGGCCTCCTGCACGGCGCGGTTGTAGGGGGAGTCGCCGGCGTCGAGCACCACCAGGGTGGTGGTGGCCTTCGCGGCGGCCACGGCCTTGGGGTCGAAGGTGCCGTACTGGGCGCCTGCGGTGAGGGCGAGCACGGAAAGGGCGGTGAAGAGGGCGGAGCGCATGGGGTTCGGTTCTTGTGGGGAACGGAGGCGTCGAAAATAGTGCCACGTTCCGGCGGCCTTCGCCGTAGTTTTCGACAGCGTGAACGAGGAACTGTCAACAACGGGGGGCGGCGTACGGCGCTGGCTGGACAAGGCCGAGGTGCTGGCCGAGACCGTGGCCCAGCTGCGCAAGGACCTGAACGCCCCGGAGCTTACCGAGCCCGAGGTGGGGGAGGGCGCCTTCGAGGCCTTGCGGGCCCAGGTGCTGCCCGTGGTGGAGGCGCGGCACCGGCAGGGGCAGCACGCCCTGGGGGTGGTGCTGTACCGGGTGGACCTGCCCGAGGCCCACGCCAAGCGCAGCATGGCCGCCGGGGGGCTGCCCGAACTGGCCGGCCAGGTGGTGCTGCGCTGCCTGCAGAAGGTGCTGACACGCAAGCGGTTCGCCGGCCTGGGCTGATCCGGTCCCGCCCTGCAACCGGCACCCCCTTCCTTCCGTAAAGCGGCCCGGACCGATGGCTACCTTTGCCACCCCGGTCCAACGCCCTTATGGACAAGCACTCCTACCTGAGCAACGCCGACCCGGCCGCGCTCGACGCCGTCTACCAGCAATACCTCACGGACCCCGCCTCGGTCGACCCCGGCTGGGCCCGCTTCTTCGAAGGCTTCGAGCTGGCCCGCACCCGCCACGAGGTGCTGCCCGGGGTGAGCCCCGGCGCCGGCATGGCCTCCGAGCAGATGACCAAGGAGTTCAAGGTCATCGAGTTCATCAACGCCTACCGCCAGCGCGGCCACCTCTTCACCCGCACCAACCCGGTGCGCGAGCGCCGCAAGTACAGCCCGCCCCTGGACCTGCCCACCTACGGGCTCAGCGACGCCGACCTCGACACCGTGTTCGCGGCCGGCAACGAGGTGGGCCTGGGCCCCGCCAAGCTGCGCGACATCATCGCCCTGCTCGACCAGACCTACTGCCAGAGCATCGGCGTGGAGTTCCGCTACATCCGCAACCCCGAGAAGGTGAAGTGGCTGCAGCAGCGCATGGAGAGCACGCGCAACACGCCCGACTTCACCATCGACCAGAAGAAGGAGATCCTCGAGAAGCTCAACGAGGCGGTGGTGTTCGAGAAGTTCCTCGGCAAGAAGTTCATCGGCGCCAAGCGCTTCAGCATCGAGGGCGCCGAGGCCCTGATCCCGGCGCTCGACACCGCCATCGAGCACGGCGCCGAGCAGGGCATCACCGAGTACGTGATCGGCATGGCCCACCGCGGCCGCCTCAACGTGCTGGCCAACACCCTGCGCAAGAGCTACGACCAGATCTTCAGCGAGTTCGAGGGCAAGGACTACGAGGACGCGCTGGTGGAGGGCGACGTGAAGTACCACATGGGCTACAGCTCCGTGCTGAAGACCAACACCGGCAAGGAGGTGCGCCTCACGCTGGCCCCCAACCCCAGCCACCTGGAGAGCGTCGGTCCCGTGATGCAGGGCATCAGCCGCGCCATCATCGAGCACGACGACAAGTTCAAGATGGGCGTCACCGCCCCGATCATCATCCACGGCGACGCCGCGGTGGCGGGCCAGGGCGTGGTGTACGAGGTGGCGCAGATGGCCGGGTTGAAGGCCTATGAGGTGGGCGGCACCATCCACATCGTGGTGAACAACCAGGTGGGCTTCACCACCAACTACATCGACGCGCGCACCAGCACCTACTGCACCGACGTGGCGAAGGTGACGCAGTGCCCCGTGTTCCACGTGAACGGCGACGACGCCGAGGCCGTGGCCTACACCATGAAGCTGGCGATGGACTACCGCCAGAAGTACGGCGCCGACATCTGGGTCGACATCCTCTGCTACCGCAAGCACGGCCACAACGAGGGCGACGAGCCCAAGTTCACGCAGCCCGTGCTGTACAAGGCCATCGCCGCGCACCCCGACCCGCGGGCCATCTACACGCAGAAGCTGATCGATAGCGGCGTGGAGGGCGCCAAGGAGCTAGCGGCCGACATGGAGCGCAGCTTCACCGCCATGCTCGACGAGCGCCTCAACGAGGCCAAGCAGCAGCGCGTGGGCAAGATCACCAACTTCATGGCCGAGCGCTGGAAGGGCTTCCGCCGCGCGACCGTGGCCGACCTCCTCTCCGCACCGGCCACCGGCGTGAAGAAGGAGACGCTGAAGATGATCGGCGAGAAGCTCACCGTGCTGCACCCCAACGGCCGGAAGTTCTTCAGCAAGCTGGAGAAGATCCTCAACGACCGGAAGAAGATGATGGACGACGGGGTGCTCGACTGGGGCCTCGCCGAACTGCTCGCCTACGGGTCCCTGCTCGTGGAGGGCAAGCCCGTACGCTTCACCGGCCAGGACGTGGAGCGCGGCACCTTCAGCCACCGCCATGCCGTGGTGAAGGTGGAGGACAGCGAGGAGGAGTTCATCCACCTGAAGCACATCCAGGAGGGCCAGGCGCTGCTGCAGATCTACAACTCGCTGCTCAGCGAGTACGCGGTGCTCGGCTTCGAGTACGGCTACGCGCTCACCAACCCCAACACGCTCACCATCTGGGAGGCGCAGTTCGGCGATTTCGTGAACGGCGCGCAGATCATCCTCGACCAGTACCTGTGCTGCGCCGAGGAGAAGTGGAACACGCAGAACGGCCTGGTGGTGTTGCTTCCCCACGGCTACGAGGGGCAGGGCGCCGAGCACAGCAGCGCGCGCATGGAGCGTTTCCTGCAGAGCTGCGCCGACGAGAACATGCTGGTGGTGAACTGCACCACGCCCGCCAACTTCTTCCACGTGCTGCGCCGCCAGCTGGCGTGGGACTTCCGCAAGCCGCTCGTGGTCTTCACGCCGAAGAGCCTGCTGCGCCACCCGAGGTGCGTGAGCACGCTGGACGAGCTCGCGAAGGGCCGCTTCCAGCCCTTCATCGAGGATGCGGCCGCCGATCCCAAGCAGGTGCGCACCGTGGTGCTCACGCAGGGCAAGGTGCACTACGACCTCGCCGAGCACCGCGACACCAACGGCATCACCGACACCGCGCTGCTGCGTGTGGAGCAGCTGCATCCGCTGCCCGTGGACGCGATCAAGGCCGCGGTGAAGAAGTATTCCAAGGCCGAGCGCTTCCTGTGGGTGCAGGAGGAGCCGCGCAACATGGGCGCGTGGACGCACATCCTCACGCACCTGCAGCCGGAGCTCGATGTGAAGCTCGAGTGCATCAGTCGTCCGGCGAGCGGCGCGCCCGCCACCGGCAGTAGCAAGCGCAGCGCCAACCAGCAGCTGGCCATCATCGAGCAGACCTTCGCCGGCAGCACCCCCAGCGGCGAGAAGGCCGCGGCCAACAAGAAGGCACGGGCGTAAGCAAGTGACAAGGAACAAGTGACAAGGAACAAGTGACAAGGGTCAAGTAACAAGCACCGCATTCCCACATTTCCTCATTTCCACATTCCCCAGATGGCCACCGTAGACATCAAGGTCCCCAGCCCCGGAGAGAGCATCAGTGAGGTCCGCATCGCGCAATGGCTCGTGAAGAGCGGCGATACGGTGGAGAAGGACCAGGTGATCGCCGAGATCGACAGCGACAAGGCCACACTCGAGCTCAGCGCCGAGGCCGAGGGCCGCATCGAGGTGCTCGCCGCCGCCGATGCCACGGTGAACGTGGGCGATGTGGTGGCGCGCATCGATACGAGCGTGAAGGCGGAGGCTAAGCCCAAGGCCCAGGCGCCGGCACCGGAGGCCAAGAAGCCCGCCGCTGCTCCTGCCGCGCGCGCCGAAGCTCCCAGCGCAGGCGCTGCCACTGCCCCTGCTCCTGCAGCAGCAGCGCACGCCACGCCCGTGGCCAAGGCCATGCTCGACGACAAGGGGGTTGACCCGAGCAAGGTGAAGGGCAGCGGTCCGAACGGCCGCATCACCAAAAGCGACGTCGAGGCCTACATCGCCGGCGGCGTGGACGCCGGTGGCAAGCTGATGAACGGATGGGGCGGCTCACGCAACGAGCAACGCGCCAAGATGACCACCCTGCGCAAGAAGGTGGCCGAGCGCCTGGTGAGCGTGAAGAACACCACCGCGATGCTCACCACCTTCAACGAGGTGGACATGAGCGCGGTGATGGCCCTGCGCGACAAGTACAAGGACAAGTTCAAGGAGCAGAAGGGCACGGGCCTGGGCTTCATGAGCTTCTTCACCAAGGCGGTGACGGAGGCGCTGCGCCAGTTCCCCGCGGTGAACGGCCAGATCCAGGGCGACGAGATCGTCACCTTCGACTACGCCGACGTGGGCATCGCGGTGAGCAGCCCCAAGGGCCTCATGGTGCCCGTGCTGCGCAACGCCGAGCGCATGAGCCTGGCCGAGATCGAGGCGAAGATCAAGGAGCTCGCCGTGAAGGCGCGCGACGGCAAGCTCACCATCGATGAGATGACGGGCGGCACCTTCACCATCACCAACGGCGGCGTGTTCGGCAGCATGCTCAGCACGCCCATCATCAACCCGCCGCAGAGCGCCATCCTGGGCATGCACAACATCGTGGAGCGCCCGGTGGCCGTGAACGGCCATGTGGTGATCCGCCCCATCATGTACGTGGCGCTGAGCTACGATCACCGCATCATCGACGGCAAGGAGAGCGTGAGCTTCCTGTACAAGGTGAAGGAGATGATCGAGGATCCCACGAAGCTCGTTTTCGGCGGCAAGGATCCGGGCGAGGTGTTGTTGGGGCTGTAAGTAGGCGTCGGGCTGCGTACGATCCGCGCCGTTATTTGAGGGTACGGGGTGCTGTCCTGATACCGTTCAACGTCAATACCAAGGCCCATTGAGGAGCCCTGGCGAGGAAGCGTGAGCGCTACTCGACCACGACAGTTGTGGACCACCGCTGTTCGTTGCTCAGCACTTGCAGCATGTACAGGCCGGAGGTGAGGCCCTTCCGTTCGAGGGAAAAGCGGTCCCCGGGTCCTGCCACGCGCTCTTCACGCAACAGCCGACCGCTCATGTCAAGCAAGCGAAGGTGTGCATCGACCACGGCTTCCTGAAGTTGCACGGTCAGCACTTCGCGGAACGGGTTCGGGAATGCGGTGATCCCGACATCGACACGAGGTCCATCGGTGTTGAGCACCATGCCCAGATTCTCATACCAGGCGATCCGGTGGTCCCACTCTGATGCCGACAGCACTTCCGGGTCACCATCACCATCCAGGTCGGCTGTATGGACGCATTGGGCGCCGCGGGCCAAGTCGGAAATGACCTGCTGGGGCCCGAAGCTCCCCTGCCCATTGTTCATGTACCAGGCGATCTTCCCGTCCAATTGCGAGGCGGAGATCACATCCGGTTGTCCATCCCCGTTCACGTCGGCCGTGGTAACGTAGGTGGCGCCGTCGGCTTGCGTGGTGATCACTTGCTGCGGTCCGAAGTTCCCCTGGCCGTTGTTCATGTACCAGGCGATCTTGTCATCGCCTAAGGAGGCGGAGAGCACATCCAGGTCGAGGTCGCCATCCAGGTCCGCCGCATGCACACAGTTGGCCCACATCGCGTCCGTGGTGATCACTAGCTGCGGACCGAAGGCGCCCTGGCCATTGTTCAAGAAGCGCGTGATCATATTGTCATAGTAGGAGGCAGCTAGTGCATCCTGGTCACCATCACCGTCCAAGTCCGCGGCGTAAACGGACTTTGGGTAGCCTTGCTGGTAGGCGAGGCTAGCGGGAGGGTCGAAGATCCCTGTTCCGTTGTTCCTGCAAGTGAGCACGGAGCTGCCGCCATCGGCGATGAGCAGGTCCAGATCGCCGTCGTTATCGAGGTCGGCAGTTGCAAAGGACCAACCGCCGGTGTTGCAGATCGCCTGGGGAGGGGCGAAGTTTCCGGCACCGTCGTTCGGGAACCACAGGACCGGCGAACTTCCTGCGATCACATCCTGGTCCCCATCGCCGTCCAGGTCGGCGGCATGAACGGCTTGGATGCCATAAAGCGTGTTGGAGATCACCTGTTGGATGCTGAACTGCCCCAAGCCGTCATTACGGTACCAGGCGAGCTTGAAGTCCGCAAAGGAGGCCGAAAGCACATCCTGGTCGCCATCTCCGTCCAGATCCGTCGCCTGGACGCTCCAGGCAGCGATCGCCGCCGTGGAAATGACCTGCTGAGCGCCGAAGCTGCCGTTGCCGTCGTTCATGTACCACGCGAGCTTGTCATCATAGAAGGAACCAGAGAGGACGTCCTCGTCGCCATCGCCATCAAGGTCTGCAGCGAACGTGGTGCGCGGGCGGTCGACCGCAGTGGTGATGATGAGCGGCGCACTGAACGCGCCGGCGCCGGTGTTCTCGAACCACACCACCTTGTTCCCGTTCAAGAATGTCGACAGGATGTCCGTGTCCCCGTCATTGTCGAGGTCTGCCGTGCGCACGTCCATGGGTGCCGGTGCCGTGGCCAGCAATTGCTGGGTGCCAAAGCTACCTGCACCGAGATTCTCGTACCACACGATCACGTTGCTCTGTGCGGTGGTGATCACATCGGCATCCCCATCATTGTCGAGGTCCGATGCATGGACACGCCAGGCTTGATCGATCGAGGCGCTGATCACTATTTGCGGTCCGAAGTTCCCGAGGCCGTCGTTCGCGTACCAGGCGATCTTGTCGTCGTTCATGGAAGCGGACAGCACGTCCTGGTCTCCATCGCCATCAAGGTCGGCCGCATGGACCCAGGTAGCTTGTGCGGCCTGGGTGGAGATGATCTGCTGCAGGCCGAAGTTGCCGAGCCCATCATTCATGTACCACGCGACCTTATTGTCCGACCGTGAAGCGGAAAGCACATCCGGGTCCCCATCACCATCGAGGTCCGTGGTATATAGGGATGAGGCCGAGAGTGCAGATGTGGAGATGATCTGTTGTGGTGCGAAGCCGCCACTTCCATCGTTCGCGTACCAAGCGATCTTGTTGTCACTGCTTGATGAGGACAATACGTCCACATCGAGGTCGCCATCTAGGTCCGCAGTATGTAAGCAGGTCGCCTGCTCGATCGCCAGTGTGATCACTCGCTGCCTGCCGAAAATGCCTGCTCCATCATTCGGATACCAAACCACCTTGTTGTCGTTCTGCGACGCGGAAAGAAAATCCAGGTCGCCATCGCCGTCAAGGTCGGCTGCATGCACACTTACGGGATATGCATTCGAGGCGCTCAGGTCGTTGACACCGCTGAAGGTCTGAGCGCTTGCATGGAGCGAGGGAAGGAGCAGCATAGCAGGAAGGAGGAAGGCACGCATGATGATCGGAGGAGTACAGGACGAATGATCAGTGGAAGGAGGCGCAAAAATGAAGGACGCTTCGCTCCTTCGTTGCGCGTGAACGGGTCGACTCATTTGGGGGCGCATGGCGAATGGTGCGTGTAAAACAGACGCGATGTTCCGACCTTGGTTGCCGTTCAATCTACCACGAATTTCGGCGTATGGAATGGCTCGTACGACCCGCGATCACCGACCGTGACTGGTCCAACGCCTGCGCGATCCTCCATCGCGTGTATGTCGGCGAAGGCTACACCAACGCGGAACGCGCGGCCGCTTTTCAGGACCGCGAGCGGTTGGAGCCGGCGGGGGAGATGCTCATCGCCGTGGATGGTGAGGAGCGTATCGGCGGTGCGGTGTTGTTCCTTCACGTGGTAAGCGAACTACGTCAGCTTGCCCTCGAAGGCGAGCGTGAGTTCCGCCTGTTGGGCGTGCATCCCCATGTCCGCGGCACGGGAGCAGGGGAGGCGTTGGTGCGCGCCTGCTTGGAGCGTGCGGTGATCGCGGGCGCGGATCGTGTGGTGATCTGGTCGCAACCATCCATGTTGGCCGCGCACCGCCTGTATGAACGCGTTGGGTTCGTACGCGCACCGGAGCGCGATCAGCCGGACGATCGCGGCTTCATGCGACTGGTGTTCGTCAAGGAGCTTACCGGACCTGCATGACAGGCGCTTCGCCCCTGATCAGTGCACCTGTGGAGGTGACCACGTCATGTGTCACTGCTTCTTGAAGAGCTCCTCGAACGTTTCCTTGTTCTTGGAGTACTTCCAAAGCCGCTCATCCCGCATCGAGGATCCCAGGATGAGGTCCAGCACCGCTTCCTCCTTCGCGCCTTCCTTGTCGAGCACGACGGTGTGGTACATGAGGAGCTCGAAGTACTGGTCGATCATCACGCCCTTGTAACTCTGCAGGCTGTCGTCGTACATGAACATGAAGTCTGGGAAGAGCAGGTCGTTGAAGCGGTAGTAATCAGTGCCGTTCACCTTCGGGAACCGCTTGATGTAAGCCATGGCCTCCTTCGTGTTCGGCGGCTTCACCACGTTCATGTACCCCCAGATCATGGAGCGGCAGAGGCTCATGCATTCCAGGAAGAGAATGCCGCGTTCGGTCTCGTCCTTCAGGCCGCAGGCATCAGGCCGCAGGTCGAGCTTCGACAGGTTGAACGGCTTGTTCTTGTTCCCGATCGCCGTGAAGACCATGTCGTAGTAGTTCCGGACCAGCTCGTGGCGCGATGCGGGGGCATTGCGCAAGCTGTCCAGGATATGCGCATCGCTGGCGTGCCCCTCCTTTCGCATGTTCAGGTCCAGTTGACGCACCGCATGGATGTTCCGGAGGGTCGTTTCATCGGGCACCATCATCCCCTTCGCCGTTCCGAGGTCGTTCCGGGTCGTGATCATCCGCACGATCAGGTCCCTGGTGGGCCCCAGTTCGTTCGGTACGCCGTTCTTCAGGGCATCGAGCGCCTCCTTCGTCGGCTCGTTCCTGAACATGTTGTCCTTGTAGGTGCGGGCCAGCAGGCCCAAGGCCTCATCATGCTGGGCGAGAAGGCAAGTGGATGCCGCGAGGAGCAGGGCAAGAAGGAGGGTTCTCATGTGCACATGTTCGTGCGTTCAAGGTAATGGATCCGCCGCGGTAAGACTTCTTCCTTTCGAGCTACCGCACCGAAGCCCAGGTGCTTCTGCATCGCCCGCGATCAGTCCGCCGCGTCCACCACGACCATGCGCGTGCTGTCGCGCGCGATCATCAATGTGCGCCAGTTGCGTCCTTCCACTATGGTGGTGGAGTAAGTGAACACGCTGTCGCCGAAGGTGTGCGGTGAGAACCGGTCGGTGGTGTCCTGGTCCGCGGCTTCCACCTTCAACTCGTAAGTGTATTGCTGGAGCACGCGCCGCACCTCCGCGGGGCAGGTGTTCACGCGGAGGCGGATGGCGGAGTCGAGCTTCGGGATGATCTGGTCCTGGGCGTCGATCACCTGCACGCAGGCTTCGGGCTTGCCGAAGAGCGCGGCGTAGATCTCGGCTCCGGGTCGTGGTGCGAGCGCATCCTGCGCATTGTGCAAGGCGCGCTGCACGGCCTTGGTCACCACCACGCCCGCGCACACGGTGGCTCCCATGAGGCAGAGCACGCCAGGGATGATCACCGGAAAGCGACGACGACGGTAGCCGTTCACAAGGAGGACCGCTCCGATCACCGCCAGCGCCACGGCTGCGACGCCCCATGCAAGGATGCCTGCCATGGGCGCAAAGGTCGGGATGTCCGCTGAGCGGATCCCGCAGGTGGTCAGGATCGCTCCGCTCAGGGTTCCTGGGCGGCGTCGTTCGGTCCGCCCGGTGAGGCCGGTGCAAGGCGTGTCCACTGGCCGGTCCCGTCCGGCGCACGACCCACGGACGCATTGCCCGGGCTGCTCCCTTGCACGGCAGTGTGGTCGATCGTCATGCACCGCGCTTGATCCAGAAAAGAGAGGGCGAGGCCCGTTTCGTGGCCGTTCAATCCGAACGGCGCGGTGAGCACATCGCTCTCGAACCCATCGCCGGAGCACCGGACCACGATGAAGCCGCCTTCCTCGAGCTCGATGGCAGGTAGCTCGAAGCGGAAAGGGTCGGCAGGGTCATCGCTCAGGAACCAGGAACCTTGCTCGAGGGGGATGGCCGGGCCCGGGTTGTGCAGTTCGATCCAATCACCGTCGTCGCCGTTCACCGCCACCTCGTTGATGACGATGCGGCCGGCGAAGGGTGCGGTGTCCACCGGAGGCGGGAACGGGGTTTCGCGCACGCATCCGGTGAGCGTTGCGGCTGCGAGGAGGGCGTTCGTGGTCCGTTTCATCGGGTGCGAAGTGACACAGGCCGGGTGTCGTGCATGTTACCCCCACCTTCATTCCCAATGTCGTTCGGGTCAATTGCATGTGAACAGGCGACCTCGGGCAGCGCATCGGGCCGGAAGCTCGTCGTAAGTGCATAAGCAACTCGTCATGACCAGGAACCTTACCCTCCTCGGTGCGCTTGTGAGCGCCTTCCCGGTGGCAGCTCAAGTGGTGAACGGCAGTTTCGAACAAGCCGGACAGTTCTCGCTCGCGGGGTGGGAGTGGACGTGTTCGACACCGTCCCCTGTCGTGGGTGGTGCACCCGCTGCGGGCAACTGGGCGGTCTCCAAGGAAGCGGGGCAGACCCAGGGTTGTTTCCCCAGCTACCTGTACCAGCGGCTGCCGGGCTTCGCCGATGGGGAAGTGCTTCATATGGCCGCCTGGCTTCGCTGCGATGCCGGGCCTGCCTGCCTCGGGGCTTACATGGGGCTTGGCCGGATCAACAACGGGTTGATCGAGCTGGAGGAGAACACAGGCGCATCGGACACCAGCTGGACCTATGTGATGTTCTCCGACACCGTGGAGCTTGCTACCGACGACACCTTGGTGCTGGTGTTGAACGCGGGCATGATCGGTGGCCCCATCCAGCCGGGCATGGGCCAGTTCGATGATGTCTCGGTCACCCTTGCACAAGGCGTGGATGAGAACGACAGGCCAGTGGTGCTCCACTATCCCGATCCGGCGACGGATGTGTTGCGTGTGAGCATGGACCGCGGTGATGTGCGTGGCGTGCGGATCCTCGACGCGCAAGGCAGGTTGGTGCGGCGCGAGCCTGGGAACGGCGGCCGGCTTCTGACCTTGGACGTGGCTGCGCTTGCCGCAGGGCCGCATGTGGCGGTGGTGGAGCTGGCCGATGGAGCGTTCGCGTTCCGCTTCATCAAGCAATAGGACCAGGGGCTACCTTCAGCCCATGCCACTTCGGTCCGACCTTCGCCTCTTCCTGCTGCTCGCCTTCGGCATCTCCTGGTGCATCGCCGGTATCGGTGCATTGACGGGCGTCGACGCCACGAGCGGCCTGGCCTACTCGGTGGTGGCGCTGGGCTTCATGCTCGGCCCTGCGCTTGCCGCGATCCTCTTGGTGGTGTTCTTCCGGCGGAAGGGATGGGGTGCGCTGGGCCTCGGGTTCGGCGGCGTTCGGTGGGGGCCCATGGCCTGGACCGCCCTGTACGGCTTGGCGCTTGTACCGGTCACGCTGTTGGTCTGCTGGTGCTTCGGGAACCTGCTCGGCTTCGATGCCTTCGGCGATGTGGCGTTGACGCAGGCCCGTGTGGAGAGCTCCGTGGTGGCCATGGCCGAGGCCGCGGGGCAGAACGGTGAGCTTGCGCGAAAGGCGCTCGGTGGGATGCAGTTGCCGGGTGCCGTGTGGCTGCTGTTGTTCCTGGCCATGGCCCTGGGCGCGGCGGTAACGCTGAACGTACCCGCCATGTTGGGGGAGGAGCTGGGCTGGCGCGGAGTGATGTACGCCTTGCTCGATGGTTGGCCGCCACGGCGACGCATCGTGTTCACCGGTGTGGTCTGGGGGCTGTGGCACGCCCCGCTGATCGCCATGGGCCACAACTACGGTGAGCATCGGTTGGCCGGCATCGCGCTGATGGTGGTCTTCTGCATGCTGCTCGCGGTGCTGTTCGATCGCGCGCGCACCATGGCCGCTTCGGTTTGGGCCGCGGTGCTGCTGCACGGCCTGATCAACGGATCGGCCGGTGCGTTCGCCTTGTTCACCCAAGGGGGACATCCCTTGGTCGCCTCTCCTGCGGGTCTCGCCGGCATGGTGGCCATCGCGCTGATGATCGCCATACTGGCGTTGAGCGATCGGGCACGTGCGCGGTGATGCGGCGCAATGTGGACGGATCACCGACCTTCGCTGCGTCATGCCATCGCGATGGGGCGCCAAGCTCCGGTCCATCCTCTTCCTCAAGTGCCCCTTCTGTCTGCGGGGCGACCTGTTCCGATCGCATCCCTACGACCTTGCCAAGGTGGGCGAGGTGCATGAGCGTTGCCCGAGCTGCGGCCGGAAGTTGACGAAGGAGCCGGGCTTTTACTGGGGTGCGCTCTTCGTGAGCTATGGGTTGAGCGTGGGCTTCAGTCTGTTGGTGTACGGGCTCGCCTGGTGGTTGAACCCTGGTCTGGGCATCCTGGGCTTCTTCGTTGTGGTGGTCTCGGCCACGGCGCTCGCGTCACCTTACCTGTACGCCTTGTCGAAGGTGATCTGGGCCAATCTCTTCTTCCATTACGAACGGTGAGCAGGGCGCCGGATGTGTTCCATGGAACGCATTCCGAAAAGTGCCCTTCGCTTTGCCGCGCCGGTCGCGGCATTCCGAGCGATGCATGCCTGCGGCTCAACACGGCCGTGTTCACAACTGCGAAGTATGTGCATGATCCCGCGGAGGAGGCCGGGGATAGGTTTGCCCGGAGCCCGTCCGTACACCACACATCCTGCTTCCCTTTTCGCCGCTGTGCACATGCACCGGTGATCCTCCCGAAGGGCACTGACCGAACATGTCGGTCACGGCGCATGCCGATGGATGCGCGACATGCAGGTGTGGCTGGCGGCGGCGGGCCCGACAACAAGGAGGTACATGGCTGAACTGTTCCGCTCGCGCACAAGCGCACTGGTCCGCTGGACCGCCATCCGTTCCCTGATCCAACACACCATGGCCGCCGCTGTGGCGCTTCTCCTCTTCCAAGGGGAGGCCCGCGCGACGCACGCCATGGGCGGGGAGCTCACCTATGTGTGCCTGGGGAACAACCAGTACAAGGTGACGCTGAGCTTCTTCCGTGACTGCAACGGTGTGGCCGCGCCCACGAACTGCAACAACGGCCTGGCCTTCAATTACCGTTCGGCCGCGTGCAACGCCAACGTGAACGACTGCTTCGCCTTCGAGAACGTGCAGGTGATCACGCCGATCTGCCCCTCGGAGGTCGATCGCTGCAACAGCACCAGTGGCACCTACGGGGTGGAGAAGTACACCTTCAGCAAGATCATCAACCTGACGCAGTGGGCCGGTTGCGGTACGGATTGGATCATCAGCTGGGACCTGTGCTGCCGCAACAACGCCATCACCTCGCTCACCAACCCCGGTAACCAGCGTCTCTACCTGGATGCGCGTCTGAACAACACGGTGACCCCGTGCAACAGCTCCACGCAGTTCCTCACCCCGCCCACACCCTTCTACTGCCTGGGCCAGAGCGTGAGCTACAACCCCGGTGCCTCCGATCCCGACGGCGACCAGCTGCAGTACACCCTGATCGCCGCCCGCGGTGCGGGTGGTGCCAACCTCACCTACAACGCCGGCTACAGCGCTACGCAACCCATCGCCAACACGGGCGGTGCGAACGCGGTGACCTTGAACGCCACCACCGGTACCATGACCGTGGTGCCGAGCATCCAGCAAGTGGCCGTGGTCACGTACCGTGTGCGCGAGTTCCGCAATGGCGTGCAGGTGGGTGAGGTGACGCGCGATGTGCAGGTGGTGGTGCGCCAATGCGCCGGCAACTCCGCTCCGTCGGCCTCGGGCATCAACGGCACCAGCCAATACTCCACCACGGTCTGCGCCGGTACGCCGGTGAACTTCACCATCAGCTCCAGCGATCCGAACGCCGGTCAGGCGGTGACGCTCACCTGGAACAACGGTATCCCGGGGGCCACCTTCACCACCAGCGGTTCGCCGCTGCAGACAGGCACCTTCAGCTGGACGCCCACCGTGGCCGACATCGGCACCAACACCTTCGCGGTGACCGCGCAGGACAACGCATGTCCGCTCGTGGGCACGAACGCGTTCGGTTACACCATCACGGTGACGCCGCCGAACACGCCGGTGAACGCCGGCCCCGATCAGCAGGTGTGCGCGACCACGGCCACCCTGGCGGGAGCACTCCCATACAGCCAGGTCACCGGAACGTGGACCGTGGTGAGCGGCAGCGGCACCTTCGCCAATGCCAACAGCCCCACCTCGGCGGTATCGGGCCTCGGTGTTGGCGCGAACGTCTTCCAATGGACGGTCGACTATGCGCCTTGCGGCACCGCTTCGGACCAGGTCACCATCACCAGCTTCAACCCGTCCCAGGCGGCGGCCAACGCTGGTCCCGACCAGCAGCTGTGCCTGCCCACCACCACCGCGACGCTCGCCGCCAACACCGCCACCGCACCGGCCACGGGGACCTGGTCGTTGGTGAGCGGTACCGGTACCATCACCAACCCGTCCAGCCCGACGTCCACAGTGACCGGTCTTGGCGTGGGTGTGAACCGCTTCCGCTGGACCATCAACAATGGTCCTTGCGGCTCGCCCACCACCGATGACGTGCTGGTGACCGTGTTCAGCAATGCACAGACCGCCGCCAATGCCGGTCCCGACCAGCAGATCTGCACACCCGCGAACAGCGTGAACCTCAACGGCAATGCGCTGGTGGGTCCGGCCACCGGTACGTGGACCCTGGTGAGCGGTACAGGAACGATCACCACGCCCGGGTCTCCCACCACTACGGTAACTGGCCTTCCGGTGGGTGTGCACACCTTCCAGTGGACCGTGAACAACGGCCCCTGCGGCAGCACCAACGACCAGGTGGTGGTCACCGTGTTCAGTGCATCGAGCCCGGTGGCCAACGCAGGTCCCGACCAGCAACTATGCACGACCTCGGGTCTGCTCAGCGGCAGCGCCCCCACCGCACCCGCCACGGGCAACTGGACCCTGGTGAGCGGTACAGGCACCATAGCGAACCCTGCTTCGCCATTCACGTCGGTGAGCGGCCTCAGCGTGGGTGCGAACGTGTTCCAATGGACGGTGAACAACGGTCCCTGCCTGAACGGGGTGACCACGGACCAGGTGACGATCACGGTGTTCAGTCCGTCGGCCCCGTCGGCCAACGCGGGTCCTGACCAGAGCATCTGCAGCAACAACGCCACGGCCACCATGGCGGGCAACACGCCGCTCGCGCCTTCCACCGGCACCTGGACCTTGGTGAGCGGCAGCGGCACCATCACCAACCCCTCGAGCCCCACCACCACGGTGACGGGCCTTGGCGTGGGCCAGAACATCCTGCAATGGACCGTGAACAACGGACCCTGCGGTGCGCCCACCACCGACCAGGTGACGGTGCTCGTGTTCAGCAACAACCAGCAGCCTGCGAACGCCGGCCCCGACCAGAGCCTGTGCACACCCACGAACTTCACCACGCTCGCAGGCAACGCGCCCACCTTTCCGGCCACGGGCCAGTGGACGGTGGTGAGCGGTAGTGCCACCTTCACCAACGCCGCAAGCCCCACCACCGCCGTGACGGGTCTGGGCCAGGGCACCAACGTGCTGCGCTGGACCATCAACAACGGCGCCTGCGCGAACCCGGTGACCTTCGATGAGGTGACGATCCTGGTGTTCAACAACTCGAACCCGATCGCCTTCGCCGGCGCGGACCAGAACCTCTGCTCCACGAACAACGCCACCACGCTCAATGCGAGCGCGCTCGTGGCCCCGGCCACCGGACTATGGACGCTGGTTGCAGGCAGCGGTACCATCGCCAACCCCACATCACCGAGCACCGGGGTGAGCGGCTTGGGCATCGGGGTCAACATCTTCCAATGGACCGTGAACAACGGACCCTGCGGCACCTCGAACGACCAGGTGGCCGTGATCGTGAACGATGCCTCCACCGCTCCGGCCAGCGCCGGCCCGGATCAGCAGCTCTGCCGCCCGAACCTCAGCACCACCCTGCAGGGCAGTGCGGTGCAGGCCCCTGCCATCGGACAGTGGACGCTGGTCGCCGGCACGGGCACCTTCGTCAATGCCAACGATCCGGCCACCGTCGTGAACGGGCTTTCGGTGGGTACCAACACCTTCCGTTGGACGGTGGACAATGGCGCGTGCGGCTCGCCCACCTTCGATGAGGTCACCGTGCTGGTGTTCGACGACCGCCAGGACCCCGCTTACGCCGGCACGGACATCTCCATCTGTGTGCCCACCTTCCCGAACCAGGTGACGCTGCAGGGCAGTGCGATCATCCCGCCGGGCTCGGGTCTCTGGACCCTGGTGAGCGGCACGGGCACGATCGCCGATCCCACGAACCCCAACACAACCGTTTCGGGCCTGACCGTAGGTGAGAACATCTTCCAATGGACGGTGAACAACGGTCCCTGCTCGCCGTCGGCGACCACGGACCAGGTGAGCGTGTTCGTGTTCGACGCGGCCAATCCGGTGGCGGACGCGGGCCCCGACCAGGACCTGTGCACGCCCATCAGCAGCACCGTGATGGCGGGCAGCAACCTCATCTTCCCCGCAACGGGCAGCTGGACGCTCGTGAGCGGCACGGGAACCATCGTGTCCCCCAACGATCCGGGCACGCAGATCAACGATCTGTCGCTCGGTGCGAACGTCTTCCGCTGGACAGTGAGCAACGGTCCTTGCGTGCCAGGCACCACGTTCGACGAGGTGGTGATCAACGTGTTCAATGGTTCCGCACAACCCGCCGATGCGGGTCCCGACCAGGACATCTGCAGTGACGCCGGCAATGCGGTGATGGCCGGCAACACACCCACGGGCCTGGCCATCGGGTTCTGGACGGTGCAATCCGGCACGGGCACCTTCGACGATGCCAACGATCCCAACACGACGGTGACCGGCCTGAGCATCGGTGCCAACGTGCTCATCTGGAACATCGACAACGGGGCCTGCGGCATCAGCCAGGACCCGATGACCGTGCTCGTGTTCGATGCGAACCAGAGCGTGGCGAACGCCGGTCCCGACCAGAGCTTCTGCCTCCCGCAGACCGAGGCCACCCTCGATGGCAGCGCCACCATCTTCCCGGGCCAGGGCACCTGGACGGTGATCCAAGGCACGGGCACCTTCGCCAACGCCAACGATCCGATCACGCAGGTCACGGGCCTGAGCGTGGGTGAGAACATCTTCCGCTGGACTGTGGGGAACGGTCCCTGCACGCCCGGTGTGAGCACGGACGATGTGAGCATCTTCATCTTCGACCCGTCCACCGCCGCCGCGAACGCCGGTCCGGACCAATCCTTCTGCGGTGACGCCTCCACGGCGCAGATGCAGGGCAGTCCGGTGATCTTCCCCGCCGTGGGGACCTGGACCGTGGTGCAGGGCCCGGCGACGATCAGCGACGTGAACGATCCCACGGCCACCATCAGTGGCATGAGCGTGGGTGAGACCATCCTGGAGTGGACCGTGAGCAACGGCCCCTGCGGAACGCCCACCACCGACCAGGTGAGCATCTTCATCTACGACCCCAACGTGGCCAACGCCGATGCGGGTCCTGCGCAGGAGCTCTGCACGCCGCAGACCTCCACCAACCTGCAGGGCAGCGGCTTCGTGTTCCCCGCCACGGGCCAGTGGGCGTTGATCAGCGGCACCGGCACCATCGCCGACGCGAACGACCCGAACTCCGCGGTGACCGACCTCGGCGTGGGTGAGAACGTGTTCCAGTGGACGGTGGACAACGGCCCCTGCTCCGGCACGCCCACCACCAGCACGGTGAGCATCTTCGTGTTCGACGCGAGCAACGCCACCGCCGATGCGGGCCCCGACCAGGAGCTGTGCACGCCCGTGACCTCCACCAACCTCACGGGCAGCGCGGTGATCGCGCCGGCCACGGGGACCTGGTCGCTCCTGAGCGGCAGCGGTACCATCGCCGACCCGAACGATCCCAACACCCTCGTGACCGGCCTGGCCGTGGGCGAGAACATCTTCGTGTGGACGGTGAGCAACGGCGCCTGTGGTGCACCCACCACCGACCAGATGAGCGTGTTCGTGTTCGACGCGAACAACCCGGTGGCCGATGCGGGGCCCGATCAGGAGCTCTGCACGCCCACCACGAGCACCCAGCTCGCCGGCAGCCCGGTGACCTTCCCGGCCAACGGCCTGTGGACGGTGGTGCAGGGCACCGGCACCTTCGCCAACGCGGCCGACCCGAGCACCACGGTGAGCGGCCTCGGCGTGGGTGAGAACATCTTCGAGTGGACCGTGAGCAACGGCCCCTGCGCCAATGCCATCACCACCGACCGTGTGAGCATCTTCGTGTTCGATGAGAACAATCCGGTGGCCGACGCCGGTGCCGACCAGGAGCTCTGCACCCCGAACATCAGCACCACCCTGGCGGGCAGCGTGCCTGTGTTCCCTGCCGTGGGCACCTGGACCCTGGTGAGCGGTACGGGCACCATCACGGCCCCCAACGATCCCAACACCACGGTCACCGACCTCGGCGTGGGGGTGAACGTGTTCGAGTGGACCATGAACAACGGGCCCTGCGCCACGGGCATCACCACCGACCAGGTGAGCATCGTGGTGTTCGACGCGAACAGCCCCGGCGCCAACGCGGGCCCCGACCAGGAGCTGTGCACGCCTGCGTCAAGCACCAACCTGCAGGGCAGCGGGGTGATCGCACCTTCGGTGGGCACCTGGACCCTGGTGAGCGGCTCGGGCATCATCGCTGATGCGAACGACCCCAACACGCTCGTCACCGGCCTGGCCGTGGGTGAGAACGTCTTCCAATGGACGGTGAACAACGGTCCCTGTGAGACGGGCGTGAGCAGCGACGTGGTGAGCATCTTCGTGTTCGACGAGAACAACCCGGTGGCCGCCGCCGGTGCCGATCAGTTCCTTTGCACGCCGGTCACCTCCACCGCGATGAACGGCAGTGCGGTGATCTTCCCCGCCTCGGGCACGTGGACGCTCGTGAGCGGATCGGGCACCTTCGTGAACCCGAACGATCCCGCCACGGTGGTGAACGACCTCGCTGTCGGCGCCAACGTGTTCGAGTGGACCGTGAGCAACGGACCCTGCGCCTCTGGCGTGACCACCGACCAGGTGGTGATCTACCTCTTCGACGAGAACAACCCCGTGGCCGATGCGGGTCCGGATCAGGAGCTCTGCACGCCCACCACGAGCGCGCAGCTGGCCGGCAGCAGCGTCACCTTCCCGGCGCAGGGCGCTTGGTCCGTGCTGAGCGGCACGGGCAGCTTCGGCAATGCGAACGTGCCGAACACCACCGTGAGCGGCCTGTCCATCGGCGCCAACGTGCTGGTGTGGACGGTGAACAACGGCACCTGCGCCACCGGCATCACGAGCGATACGCTCACGATCACCGTGTTCGACGACAACCTGCCCGTGGCCGATGCAGGCCCTGATCAGCAGCGTTGCACGCCCGACACCACCACCACCATGGCCGCCAGCCCCGCGCCCTTCCCGGCGCAAGGCACGTGGGTGGTGGTGAGCGGCACGGGCGTGTTCGCCGATGTGAACGACCCCAACAGCCTGGTGACCGGACTTACGGTGGGCAACAACGTGTTCCAGTGGACCGTGAGCAACGGCCCCTGCACGAACCCGCTCTCGAGCGACCTCGTCACCATCACGGTGTTCGACGCCAACAACCCCGTGGCCAATGCCGGTGCGGACCAGCAGGTGTGCACACCGCTCACCGGCACCACCCTCGCGGGCAGCCCGCTCACCTTCCCGGCCACGGGCCAGTGGACGCTGATCACCGGCCAGGGCACCATCACCGATCCCACCCTGCCCAACAGCACCGTCACGGGCCTGGGCATCGGCGAGAACATCTTCGCCTGGAGCGTGAGCAACGGTCCCTGTGGCGCCGGTGTCACCACCGACCTGGTGAGCATCTTCCTGTTCGACCTCAACGCGCCGCCCGCCGATGCCGGCCCCGACCAGGAGCTGTGCACGCCCAACACCAGCACCCAGCTGGCCGGCAACACGCCCACCGGTGCCGCCACCGGGGTGTGGACCGTGACCCAGGGCCAGGCCACGTTCGGCAACGACGCCGACCCGCTCAGCTTCGTCACGGACCTCGCCGTGGGTGAGAACATCCTCACCTGGACGGTGAACAACGGCATCTGCGGCATCAGCAGCGACAACGTGAGCATCTTCGTGTTCGACGAGAACAATCCGCCCGCCGATGCCGGTCCGGACGTGGAGATCTGCACGCCGCAGGACAGCATCTTCCTCGCGGGCAACACGCCGACCTTCCCCGCCACCGGTACGTGGACACTGATCGAGGGCGCCGGCCTCTTCGAGGACGTGAACGACCCGAACAGCAAGGTGGTGGGCCTGGCGATCGGCAACAACACCTTCGTGTGGACCGTGGACAACGGGCCCTGCAACAACCCGATCACCACGGACACCATGACCGTGGTGCTCTACAACGACTCCACCGCCGCGGCCGATGCCGGTCCGGACCTGGAGACCTGCATCCCGCTCACCTTCGTGCAGATGCAGGCGACCACGCCGCAGCTGCCCGCCACGGGCTCGTGGAGCATCATCAGCGGCCCCGGCACGCTGGTCGATCCCGCCGATCCCACCACCGTGCTGAACAACCTGCAGGTGGGCATCACCACGCTGGTGTGGACGCTCGACAACGGTCCCTGCGCCAACAATGGTATCCTCACCGACACGGTGCAGGTGTTCATCTATGACCCAGCGGCGCCCACGGCCGATGCGGGCCCCGACCAGGAGCTCTGCCTGCCCCAGGACACCACCTCGCTCGCCGGCAACGCGCCTTCCTTCCCCGGTGTGGGCACCTGGAGCCTGCTCTCGGGCACGGGCATCATCGCCGATCCGAACGACCCCACCACCAGCGTTTCCAGCCTGTCCGTCGGGGTGAACAGCTTCGTCTGGACCATCTACAACGGTCAGTGCGGCTTCGGTCCGCCGAGCGCCGATACGGTGAACGTGGTGGTCTTCGATCCCACGCAGCCTGCCGCTGACGCCGGCCCCGATCAGGAGTTCTGCACGCCGGTGGGCAGCATCACCATGGCGGGCAACGTGGCCAACGCTCCGGCGGTCGGCACCTGGACCCTGGTGTCGGGCAACCTCACCATCGCGCAGCCCAATGACCCGGCCACCGCACTGACGGGTGTCGCCGTGGGCACGCATGTGCTCGTGTGGACCATCGACAACGGTGCCTGCAGCGTGACCTCCGACACGGTGGTGGTGCTGGTCTTCAGCGCCGACGCCGATGCGGCCGATGCCGGTCCGGACCAATCGATCTGCGTGCCCACGCAGCCGAACAGCGTGACGATGGCCGGAAACGTGCCCACGGCACCGGCCACCGGTTCCTGGTCGCTCGTGAGCGGCACGGCCACCATCGTATCGCCCACCGACCCGGCCACGGCCATCACCGACCTCACGGTGGGGGTGCATGTGCTCGCCTGGACCATCAACAACGGTCCCTGCGGCCAGCCCACCACCGATCAGGTCACCATCACCGTGTACGACGCGGCCTCGCCGAGCGCCAATGCGGGTCCTGACCAGGAGCTCTGCACGCCGACCAACTTCGCCACCCTCGCAGGCAGCGTGCCCACCTTCCCGGCCACCGGGACCTGGAGCATCGTGAGCGGTACGGGCCAGCTGGGCGACCCCAACGACCCCGCCACCACGGTGAGCGGCATCGGTACCGGTACGCTGGTGCTCGTGTGGACGGTGGACAACGGTCCCTGCCCGAACGGCCTCACCACCGACACGGTCACCATCACGCTGAACGATGCGAACGCTGCGGTGGCAGCGGCCGGCCCGGATCAGAGCCTGTGCACGCCGGTCGAGAACGTGACCATGTTCGCCAACCAGGCGGCGGCTCCGGCCACCGGTACGTGGGCCTTGGTGAGCGGCAGCGGCACCATCGTGTCGCCCAACGACCCCTTCACCGTGATCGCGGACCTGGCCGAGGGTGAGAACATCTTCAGCTGGACCATCGACAATGGCGCCTGCGGCACCACCACCGACGAAGTGAGCATCTTCCTCTTCGACGGTACCCAGCAGCCCGCCGATGCCGGTCCCGACCAGTCGTTCTGCCAGGACACGACCTTCACCACGCTCGCCGCGGTGCCCGTGTCGGGTACGGCGAACGGCACCTGGAGCGTGCTCGTGGGCAGTGTGACCTTCGCCGACCCGAATGATCCGACCACGGCGGTGACCGACGTTGGCGAAGGGGCCAACTACCTCCTCTGGACGGTGGACAACGGTGCCTGTGGCGTGACCGTGGACACGGTGATCGTGGACCGCAAGGACTGCGACAACATCATCATCCCGAACGCCTTCTCGCCCAACAGCGACGGTCGCAACGACAACCTGGTGATCCCCGGCATCTGGTATTACCCGGACAACCACCTGATCATCTTCAACCGCTGGGGCAACAAGGTGCTCGACCGCCGCAACTACCAGAACGACTGGGATGGTCGGAGTGAGAACAGCCTCAACTGGGGTGAGGACCTTCCGGAGGGCGCCTACTACTACATCCTTGACCTCGGCAACGAGAGCGATCCCTACACCGGTTACATCTACCTGCGCCGCTGATCATGGACCAACACACGAACACCGCCATGCCGATGCACCGAACGGCGAACCGTTGGAAGACGGCCCTGCTGTCCATGCTCGTGGGAACCGCAGCGCTCGCGCAGCAGGACCCCCAGTTCTCCCAGTACATGTTCAACATGCTGGCGATCAACCCGGCCTATGCCGGCAGCGCCGAGCGGGTGAGCATGCGCGCACTTTCGCGCCACCAATGGGTGGGCTTCGAAGGGGCACCCACGACGCAGACGCTCACCGTGCACAGCCCGCTCCCCATGGAGAGCCTGGCGCTCGGTGGTACGCTCCTGCGCGACAGCTATGGCCCGGTGACCCAGTACGGGTTCAACGTGGACATGGCCTACCGCTTCTTCGTGGGCGACCGCAGCAAGCTGTCCTTCGGCCTTCGTGGCGGCCTGAACCTGTTCCAGGGCGACTTCGCCTCGCTCAGCACCATCGATGCGAACGACCAGGTGTACCTGCAGAACGTGAGCAGCAAGGCTGATCCCCAGTTCGGCTTCGGGGTGATGTGGTACAGCGACCGCCACTTCGTGGGCCTCGGCATGCCGAAGCTGCTGCGCACCGACTTCTATGAGGATGGCAGCGCGTCGCTCGATTCCCTCGTCGGATCACCCTTCCAGGCCGGGCAGCGCAACCACCTCTTCCTGAGCGCGGGCTATGTGTTCGACCTGGGCCTGTACACCAAGTTCAAGCCCACCTTCCTGGTGAAGGGCGTGAACGGTGCGCCGTTCAGCTTCGACATCAACGCCAACTTCCTCTTCTACGAGAAGTTCTGGCTGGGCGCCTTCTACCGCCACGAGGACGCCGTGGGCGCCATGGCGCAGTATTACATCACGAACGACCTCACCGTCGGCTATGCCTACGACTATCCCGTTTCCGTGATGAACAATTACAGCGGCGGGTCGCACGAGATCATGATCGGGTTCGAGTTCGGCAACAAGCTGAAGGGCATCCGTTCACCGCGTTACTTCTGATACCATGCACGAGACCATCATGAGATCTTTCCGCCCCCTGACGTTCCTCGGCGTGGTGATCGGCCTGGCCGTGGCACCGGCCCTGCAGGCGCAGAAGCTCAAGGAGCGCATGGCCAGGAACAGTGCCGAGGTCTTCGACTACCCCACGATGGCGAAGATCTACGAGGACATCAACGCCAAGGGGAAGGCAACGCCCGAGGACCTGCGCAAGCTGGCCTTCGCGTACAAGCGGATGGGCCGCATGGACAAGGCCGAGGCCACCTATCGCCAGCTCACCGCCACCGGCACACCGACGGGTCCCGACATGCTCGCCCTGGCCGATTGCCTGCGCGCGAACGGCAAGTACGACGAGGCCGTCACCTGGTACGCCCGGTACGCCGAGCAGAACCCCGATGACGCCCGCGCCAAGGCCTATGCCTCCAACACGGGCTTCTTCACGCGCCTGATGAAGGACAGCACGCGGAGCTCCATCCGCAAGGTGGGCATCAACAGCGCCGAGGCCGACCTCGGCCCCACGGTGATGGGCGACCTGCTCCTGTTCAGCAGCGCACGCGGCGAAGGCGCCGGTGGCCACCGCCTCTACAGCTGGGACGCGCAGCCCTACCTCAACGTGTACAGCGCGCTGCTCAAGGGCCGTGAGGTCTCGGACCCCATGGTGATGCGCAAGGACGTGAACACGCGCTACCACGACGGCACGGCCAGCTTCGACAGCGCCGCGAGCCGGCTCTACTTCACGCGCAACAACTACGTGAACGGCAAGCTGAAGAAGTCCGATGACGGTGAGCTGAAGCTCGGCATCTACTTCAGCGATATCGTGAAGGGCGAGTACGATCAGCAGGAGTGGGGCGGTGTGGAGGCCTTCCCCTACAACGACCCCGCCTTCAACACGGGCCACCCGTGCGTGACCCGCGATGGACGCAAGATCTTCTTCGCCAGCGACCGCCCCGGCGGACAGGGCGGCACCGACATCTGGTATTGCGAGAACCAGGGCAGCGGCTGGACCACGCCACAGAACCTCGGGCCGAAGGTCAACACCAGCGGCAACGAGGTCTTCCCCTTCGTGAGCGGCGACAGCGCCCTGTACTTCGCCAGCGACGGACACCCCGGCCTGGGTGGCTACGATAACTTCTTCTGTCGACTCACGCCCGGCGGTCCCGGAAACGTGTTCAACCTCGGCTACCCGGTGAACTCGCGCGGCAACGACCACAGCCTGATCCTGCTCCGCGACGACAGCACCGGCTTCCTGTCCAGCGATCGCCCGGGCGGCCTGGGCAGCGACGACATCTACGGAGCTACGGTGCGCCCGCCCATGGTGCGCATCGCCGGCACGGTGATCGACAAGCTCACCCGCCAGCCGATCCCCGGTGCCACCATCGTGGTGAAGGGCGACCGCGGACAGCGCCTGGCCCTCCCCGTGATCGAGACCGGGGCCGATGGCGCCTTCGCCTTCGACGCCGACTACCAGACGAGCTACGTGATCGCCGGCAGCAAGGCGGGCTACCTGCAGCAGGAAGTGAGTGTGAACACCGAGTCCGATCCGCTGGAGAACGTGCTGGTGGAGCTGGAGAAGTACAACTACGGCGCCGAAGGCATCGTGTACCACGGCGAGACCATGCAGCCGCTCCCCGGTTCCAAGGTGCTGCTGTGCGATGCCAACGACAAGGTGATCAACGAGGTGGTGGTGGGCGCCGATGGCCACTACCGCTTCCCGCTGGAGCCCGCCATGGACTACCGCCTCAAGGTGGAGAAGGACGGCTTCTTCAAGCAGAGCGCGCGCATCACCACCAAGGGCAAGAGCGAGGCGATCATCAAGACCGACTTCAAGCTGTTCCCGCTCGAGCTCAACCAGGTGGTGCGCCTGGACAACATCTACTACGACCTGGCCAAGTGGAACATCCGTCCGGATGCGGCGCTGGAGCTCGACAAGCTGGTGCAGACCCTGATGGACAACCCCACGGTGAAGATCGAGCTGAGCTCGCACACCGACTGCCGCGGCAAGGACGCGTACAACATGAACCTGTCCGACAAGCGTGCGAAGAGCGCGGTCGACTACCTCATCAGCAAGGGCATCGCCAAGGACCGTGTGAAGAGCAAGGGCTATGGCGAAACGAAGCCGGTGGAGACCTGTGAGTGCACCAAGTGCACCGAGGACCAGCACCAGCGGAACCGCCGCACCGAGTTCAAAGTGCTCGAGAAATAGGGTTGGGGACGCTCAAAGGGAGCGGGGCGCCTGGGCGGAAGCACGGGCGCCCCGCTGCATTTCAGGGCGCCAGGTGCGCGTGTGCCTGGGCGGCATGGAAACCACCGCCGTCGGCGATGCGCTGGAACAAGGGCCGTGCGGCATCGGCGCCTTCACCACGCTCGACGCTCAAGGCGAGGTACCAGGCCGCCTCCTCGTGGAAGGTGTCCATCGGGTCGTCCACCACGGCCTGCAGGTAGCCACGCGCCCGCTCGTTGAGCCCCAGGTTGTAGCAGCACAGCCCCGCGTAGAACCGCGCGTTGATGTCGCGCGGATATTGACCCATGAGGAAGAGCAGGTCCTGCAGGCAGCCGCGGTGGTCGTTGCGCGCGAACTTGCCCAGGGCCTCGTCCATGAAGTCGAGGTAGCGCATGGTGCGCGGCGCCTCGGTGCGGTCCTGTTGCTCACGCTCGTCCGCGAAGCCAGCGGGCACACCGCCCAGCTCGCCGATGAGCGGACCGCGCTCGTACAGCTCCCTGGGGTCGATGAGCTTGAGGTCGTGTACGTAGGCGAGCCGCCGGTCGCTGCGCGGCGGGGTGGCCTTGGCGGATGGGCCGACCGCTGCCGGTGCTGGTGTGGAGCGCAAGGATGGAGCGCTGTCGGGCACGAGGGTGGCCGGCTCGGCGATCACCGTGTCGCGTACCGGCGGTGGTTGCGTGGTTGGTGTGTGGCCGATCTGCTGCGGTGCGGGAAGGGGATCGGTCACAGCGAGCTCCTGTTCGACCACCGCGATGGCGCTGTCCGCGCGGTAGGGCTGTTCGGGAGCGCTCACGGCCAATGGTCGAGGCGCGGGTGCCGCATGGGGGTCCTCCTTTACGTACAGCACCACTGCCACCAGGCCCACCACGATGAGGGCACCGGTGAGGAGCATCGGCATCACCGGACCCGGGGCGACCGGGCGTGCCTGGTCGAGGGCCGCGAGTCCGCCCAGCGCACCCGGAACGGCGAGCCCTTCCAGAGCCTCGCGCAGCAACGGGTCGCGTTCGAGCTGGCGTTCGATGTGGTGCCGCTCGCGGTCGCCAAGCCCGCCGCGCAGGTAGCGCTCCAGGTCGGCCCGCGTCACGGGTGCATCGCTGTGGAAGGGTTCAGTGCCCATGGCGTTCGAGTTGCAGGCGCAGGTTGCGCCGTCCGTTCTGCAGGTGGCTGCGCACCTGTTCCAGGTCGTGGCCGGTGCGTTCGCTCACCTGCTGGTAACTGAGGTGTTCGAGGTAGAAGAGGCGGATGCATTCGCGCTGGCCCTCCTTCAGCGCATCGATCGCGGCCTCGAGCCGCTGCAGGGTGACCTCGTGCATCAGGCGGTCGTCCGCGTCATCCTCCACCATGCCCGCTGCCGCAGCCTCATCGAAGGGGGTGGCGCGCGTGGCACCGCGCAGCACCAGCAGGCAGCGGTTGCGCATCACCGCGTGCACCCACGGCCTGAACACGCGCACCTCGTGCTTCGCGAGCAGTGCGGGCAGTGCCTCGAACACGTCGAGCACCGTGTCCTTGCTGCGCTCGGGGTCCTTCAGGTACTTCATGCCCACGCCGTAGAGCAGGTGCGCGTACCGGTCCCACAGTACGCCCAGCGAGGACCGGTCGCCACCGCGGATGCGGAGCAACAGGTCCTCGTCGGGGAGGGGAGCGGTGGCCTTGCGGCGCAGGAACATGGGTCAGTGGATGCCGGCCTGGCGCTGCTGGTAAAGATCGAAATAGGTCTTGGTCTCGATCGCGATCACGCCGCCGGTGAAATCGCCGTACTTGGCCGGCACGCCACCGGTGTACACGCTGATGCTGTTGATCGCGTCGGGCGGCACGCCGCGCAGGGTGTTCATCTTCACGCCGTCCACGAAGTACACCATGGCGTCGGCGCGCGATCCCTTGAAGTAGAGCTCATCGCTGTTGGGCGACTTGTACACCCCGGGCGTGATGGTGCTCGCGAGCTTCACGGGGTTCTTGCGGGTGGGGTCCTTGCGGAACTGGGTGTGGAAGAGCGTCGTGCGGCCCGGGATGTCGCGGTCGATGAGCGGGGGCTCCCACCGACGATGCGTGACCACGAGCTCGCCCAGCTCCTTCGCCGAGGTGCTCACGTCGGGCACGTAGGAGATCTGGTCGGCGTTCACGATCACGCCTTCGATCTCGATGGGCTGGAACTCGGTGCTCGTGATGCGCACACTGTAGGCCCCGGGGGGCAGTGGCTTCAGTGTGAAGCGCCCCTCGTCGTCGGTGAGGGAGGCCACACGCATGCCGCCAGCGCTCGTCTCCACCACGGCGTTGAAGGCAGGCTCCCCTTCCGGGGCGAGCACGCGCCCCTTGATCTCGCCCAGGCTCTGGGCCGTCATCATCCCGCCCGTGCCGAGCACCAGGGCCAGGGTCAACATCCGCTTCATGGTTCTCATGGTCGTACCCGATGGGTTTTGACCATGGGATGCGATCGCCGACCGGATCGCATAAACGATGCCCTAAAGTTCCTCGGCCACCACCTCGCGCACGCCCGGAACCATCTGCTTCAGCAGGTTCTCGATGCCGCCCTTCAGCGTCACCATGCTGCTGGGGCAGCCGCTGCAGCTGCCGCGCAGGCTCACGGTGACCACCCCGTCCTTGAAGGAGCGGAAGGCGATGTGCCCGCCGTCACCGGCCACCGCGGGCGCCACGTACTCCTCGAGCACGTTGATGATGCGTTGGTCATCCTCCGAGGAGGCGTCGGCATGGCTCACCGCGCGTTCGTTGGCATCGGCCAGGGCCTGCGCAGGCGCCGCCTCGTTCACCACGCGACCGTCGGTGTTCATGTACTCCTGGAGGTACTCGCGCAGTTCCAGCAGCACCAGGTCCCAATCCACCGCATTGTTGCGGGTGATGGTGAGGAAGTTGCCGCTGATGAACACGCCGTCCACGAACGGCAGGTTGAAGACCTTCTCGGCCAGGGGCGACACACCTTCGGCCTCCTCGGCCTTGCGGAACTCGAGCATCCGGCCATCGGGGATGAGCAGCCGGTTGGCCACGAACCGCATGGTGAGCGGGTTGGGCGTGCTTTCGGCGTAGATGGTGACGGGGGGGCGCTTGGTGGTGGGCTCCATGGTGAACGGACCTCCCTGGGTGGGGAGGGGGTGCAAAGTTACCTTCAACCAGAAGGCCTTGGGTTTCCATGCCGGGCGTGGATCGGGCTTGGCCGCCCTGGTCGTGGGGCCCCTACCTTTGCCGGACATGAGGCGCTCCCTCACCTCCCTCCAGCGCAAAGGCCTTGTTTGGGCCTTGGCGGTTCTCTTCCTGCTGGGGGGCGCCATGCCCATGCTCTCCCGCATGCGCTGCCTGCAGAGCGGGCGCACGGTGGTCTCGGTAGGCCTGGCGAAGGACTGCTGCCCCGACGATGCGCGCGGCACCAACGCCACCGTGAAGGCCGTATGCTGTGAGGTGATGGTCGCCAAGCCATCGCACCAGCCTTTCACGACGCACCAGGGTCAAATGCTGGCCCCGGTGCTCGCGGTCGCACAGGTCACGTCGGTTCCGCCGGCCACCGCCATTCGTCATCCCGTTCCGGCGCCCTGCTCGAAGCGGCCGCCACCCGGCCCCAAACAACGGCTGGCCACCCTGCGCTGCATCCTGGTCTAGACGGACGGTCCTTTTCCGCGGGAACGACCCGCGCGATCGTACCTGTCCCATCAACGACCAATGCATGTGAAACGGATCCTTCCCTACCTGCTGTTCCTGCTGCCCGGTTTGCTCCGGGCCCAAGTCCCCCCGCCGATCGATGGCCGGGTGCTCGCGGGTGGTAGCGCCACCGGAGAACCGGTGCCCTTCGCGGCCGTGTCCTTGGACGAACGCTCCGGCGCACAGCGGCGCTTCACGGCGCAGGGCGATGCCGAAGGCCGCTTCTCCATCCCCGTGCCGGCGGACCTTGCCTATCCCTTGGTGCTCACCGCATCGGCCGCCGCGCACACCACCGACAGCCTGGTGTTGGATGCGCCCGCGACGGGCCCGCTGGAGCTTCGCCTGGAGCCCGCCACCGAGCTCAAGGCCGCGGAGGTGGTCGAACGGCAGCAGACCACCCAGCTGAGCACGCGCACACTGATCAATACCGAGACCATCACCGCGCGCGAACTGAAACGTGCCGCGTGCTGTGACCTCAGCGAGAGCTTCGAGAGCAACGCCACGGTGGACGTGAGCTTCACCGATGCCGTGAGCGGCACCAAGGCCTTGCGCATGCTGGGGCTCGACGGCAAGTACGCCCAGATGAGCGTGGAGAACATCCCCTTCATCCGCGGCCTCAGCACGGGCCAGGGCCTCACGCTGATACCCGGCACGTGGATCAACAGCATCAACGTGAGCAAGGGCATCGGTACGGCGGTGAACGGCCCCAACGCCATCACCGGCCAGATCGACCTGTGCCTGGTGCCGCCCGACACCACGGAGCCCTTCCTGCTCAACCTGTACGGCAACAGCCAGGGCCGTTTCGAGGCGAACATCCACCACACCCAGCGCACCGGGCGGTACAGCGCGAACCTGGTGGCGGTGCACGGCAACCTCTTCAACGCGGAGATGGACCAGAACAACGACGCGTTCATGGACCAGCCCCGCACGCAGCGCTTCAACGTGATGGACCGCTGGCTCCACCGCAAGGACAACGTGACCGCACAGTTCATCCTGCGCTATGTGACCGAGACGCGCAGCGGGGGGCAGACCGATGCGCATGCGGCCGGAGAGGGCCTGTCGGGCCGGCACTACCGCGTGGAGATCGGCAACGAGCTCACCGATGCCATCGGCAAGTACGGCTTCGTGTTCCGCAACGACCCCAGCCGCAGCATCGGCCTGATCTTCGCCGCGCGCCAGCATCACCTGAGCTCCGCGTTCGGTGATCGCCGCTACGATGCCGAACAGAAGAGCCTCTACGGCAATGCGGTCTACCAGATGCTGCTGTCCGAAGGACGAGACGACCTCAAGGCCGGCCTCACCATGCAGTGGGACGACTACACCGAGGTGTACAACGACAGCAGCTTCGCGCGCAACGAGGTGATGCCGGGGGCGTTCACCGAGTACACGCTCAAGCGCGGGTCCTTCACGGGTGTGGCGGGTGTGCGCGCTGATGCCAACAGCTGGTTCGGCACGGCGGTGAGCCCGCGGCTCCATGCGAAGTACGACCTGGGGCCGTTGTCCTCGGCCCGGCTCAGCGTGGGCCACGCCTTCCGCACCGCGGTGCCGCTCGCCGAGAACGCCAGCGCGCTGGCCAGTTCGCGCGTGGTGCGTGTGGAAGGCGTGCTGCCCATGGAACGCGCCTGGAACGTGGGCGCATCGCTGCTCCACAAGTGGAAGTGGCTCGACCGCCGATGGGCCTTCACCATCGATGTCTACACCACCCGCTTCACCGACCAGGTGGTGAGCGACCTGGACCGCAGTCCGCAGCAGCTCGTGTTCTACGGCCTCAGCGGGCGCAGCTTCGCGAACAGCGTGCTCACGGACGTGCAGGTGGGGCTCACGCGGCACATCAACATGAAGCTGGCCTACCGCTGGTACGATGTGCGCACCACTTACGACGGTGTGTTGCGCGAGCGTCCGTTCACCCCCACCCACCGCGGCATGGTGGACCTGGCCTACGAGAGCCGCAACGAACGCTTCCGCGCCGATGCCACGCTGAACGTGTTCGGCAGCTCGCGCATCCCCGGCACGGCCAGCAACCCCGAGGCCTATCGCCTGGCCGAGCGCGCCCCGTCCTATGCCACGCTCAACGCGCAGGTCACCTGGGTGGCGGGCGCGTGGGAGGTGTACGTGGGCGGGGAGAACCTCACCAGCACCCTGCAAATGCGCCAGATCATCGCCCCCGAGGACCCCTTCGGCCCGTACTTTGATGCGTCGATGATCTGGGGGCCCACCAACAAGGCCATGATCTACGCCGGCCTGCGGCACGTCCTACACAAGAAATAAACGACAACGAACCGACCATGATCCGATCCATCCTCCTCCCCCTGGCCATCGCCTTGATCGCCGGCCGGGCCACCGCCCAGGACACGGGCCTCGCCACCCTCGATGTGCGCACCAGCAGCGTGTGCGACATGTGCGAGAAGACCATCGAGGAAGGGCTGCTCTACGAGAAAGGCGTGAAGCAGGCCGACCTTGACCTGGCCACCAACGTGGTGCACGTGACCTACGATGCGAAGAAGACCTCGCCGGAGCGCATCCGCGTGGCCATCACCAAGCTCGGTTACTACGCCGACGACCAGCCGGGCGACGAGAAGGCCTTCCGCAACCTGCCGGCCTGCTGCCAGAAGGAGGGTTGCGGCAAGCCCGTCGAAAAGAAGCATTGACCATGGCCTTGGTACGCACGCTCAAGGGCCATACGCCGGCCTTCGGCGCGAACATCTTCCTGGCCGAGACCGCCGTGGTGATCGGCGATGTGGTGATGGGGAAGGACTGCAGCGTCTGGTACAACGCGGTGGTGCGCGGTGATGTGCACAGCATCCGCATCGGCGACCGGGTGAACGTGCAGGACGGCGCGGTGCTGCACTGCACCTACCAGCGCGCGGCGCTCACCATCGGCAACGATGTGAGCATCGGGCACAACGCCATCGTGCACGGCTGTACCATCCGCGACAAGGTGCTGGTGGGCATGGGCGCGATCGTGATGGACCACGCCGACATCGGTGCGGGCAGCGTCATCGCGGCCGGTGCGGTGGTGTTGCAGAACACCAAGGTGGAGCCCGGCAGCCTCATGGCCGGCGTGCCTGCGAAGCGCATCGGACCGGTGAGCGCTGATCTCAGCGCGAACGAGATCGAGCGGATCGCGGCGAACTACCTCACGTACGCAGGCTGGTACAGGGAGTGACACGGGTGTCACCCTGCCAGCAGGCGGCGCGCACATCCGCAACGGGCAGCCCGAGCCGCTGCAACATCAGGCGGAACGGCACCACCGGGCCGGAGGTCCAGCAGGCGAGACCGCCGGTGGCATCCGGGGGGGCGGCGCTACCGTTCATGTGCAGCACCTTCTCCACGCGCCGCGCGATCGCCGGCGCGGGATCGATCACGCGCACACCGGGCCCCACGATGCGTTCGATGAGCGGGCGCACGATGGGGTAGTGCGTGCAGCCCAGCACCAGCGCGTCGATGTTGCGGGCCATCATGGGTTCGAGCCAGCCGCGCAGCATTTCCTCGGTCTCCGGTGCCTCGAAGGCCCCTTCCTCGATGCGTGCCACGAGCCCCGGGCAGGCCTGGCGGATCACCTCCACGCCCTGGGCGAAACGCTCCACCACGCTCTCGAACACCGCGCTCTGCACGGTGGCCACGGTGGCGAGCACGCCCACCACGCCGGTGCGCGTGTGCTCGGCGGCCGGTTTCACCGCGGGTTCCATGCCCACGAAGGGCACGTGCGGCATGCGTTCGCGCAAGGGGGCAAGGGCCGCTGCCGAGGCCGTGTTGCACGCGATGACGACCAGCTTGCTCTCCTGCGCGAGCAGGAACTCGGTGATGCCCGCGCTGAAGCCCAGCACCTCGGATGCCGACCGCGGCCCGTAGGGCACATGCGCCCCATCGCCGAAATAGAGCAGGCGCTCCGTGGGGAGCGCCTGCCGTATGGCCCGGGCGACGGTGAGGCCGCCGATGCCGCTGTCGAAGATGCCGATGGGACGTGTATCGGCCACGATCGCGCTTACTGGATGCCCAGTTTCGCCTTCACCGCGGGCAGGATGTCCTCGCCCTTGTCGTAGTACAGCACCATGCCGGCGCTGGTGTCGAAGATGTAGGTGAAGTTGCCGGCGGCGGCCACATCACGGATCGCTGTGTTGGTCCGGTCCACCATGGGGGCCAGCAGCTCCTGCTCCTGTTTCTGCAGGTCCTCCTGCGCCTTCTCCTGCGCGTCCACGATGCGCTGCTCAAGCTCCTGCAGCTCGCGCATCACCATCTCCTTCTCGGTGTTGGTCATGGTGGCCGCATCGGTGTTGGCCTTCTCCACCTTGGTCTGGTACTCGGTGCGCATGGCCTTCAGGCGGTCCTCCAGCGTCTTGGCGAAGGCCTGCATCTTGGTCTCGGCGTCCTTGCGCTCGGGGAGCATCAGCATCAGCGCCTGGCGGTCGATGTGACCCAGCTTGGGCGATTGGGCGAACAGGGCCGGGGCCGCGAGCGCCACCATGCACAGGGTCATCACTAGCTTCTTCATCGTTGTCGGGGTGTTCACTTCTTGGGGTTCTGGGGGGGCGGGGCCTCGCCGCCGCCATCGCGGCCGCCCTGCTGGGGTTGGGCGTTGTCCTGCTCCTCCTCGTCGGGTGACGGTTCCTCGCCGCGCAGGTCGCCGCTGTTGCTGCCCGACTTGCCCGGCTGGATGCCGAGCTTGCGGAGCACACTGTCGCTCTTGTCGTACTTGTCGCTGGCATAGAGCACGTTGTTGCCCATGCCGCCGATGTCGAACACGGCCACGTAGCTCGTGCCCGCCACCTCCTTCACCGCTTCGTAGATGCGGTCCTGGATCGGCTGCACCAGTTCCTGCCGCTTCTTGAAGAGGTCGCCCTCCACGCCGAAGCGCTTCTTCTGCAGGTCGCGCGCCTCGCGCTCCTTCTTCTCGATGTCCTCCATCCGCTGCCGCTTCATGTCCTCGGTCAGTAGGATGGCCTCGGCGTTGTAGGCGTCGCGCAGGCGCTTCACCTGGGCCCAGCGGTCGTCGATCTCCTTCTGCCACTGTGCGCTGAAGCGGTCAAGCTCCGTTTGCGCGGCCTGGTAGTCGGGCATCTGCTCCAGGATGTACTTCGTGTTCACGAACGCGATGCGCTGGGCGTGCGCGGCCACGGCCGTGAAGAGCGCGCCCATCAAGGCGATCCGGAGGAGGAAGGGGTTCATTGGAAGCCGTCGAAATTAGACGATCCGGCCTAGAGCTCGCCAAGATCTATGCCGATCGTGAAGTGGAACTGACCGCGAGCCATCGCCGGGCGGGTGGGCACATCGTCGAAGCGCCAGCCATAATCGAGGCCCATGGGGCCGAACATGGGCAGGAAAAGGCGCAGGCCGATGCCCGCGGAACGGTAAAGGTTGAAGGGGTCGTAGCGCTCGAAGCTCTGCCAGGTCTTGCCGGCCTCCATGAAGGTGAGGGCGAAGATGGTGGCCTGCGGGTTGAGGCTGATGGGGTAGCGCAGTTCGGCCGTGTACTTGTTGATCAGGAAGGAGCCGCTGGAGGGCGAGAGTGACAGGTCGTCGTAGCCGCGCAAGGCCACGATCTCGCGGCCGTCGAGCTGGAAGCCGGTGAGGGCGCTGCCGCCCAGGTAGAACCGCTCGAAGGGACTGTTGCCCACCAGCGTATTGTACTTGCCCAGGAAGCCGAAGCCCGCGCGCGCCATCAGCACGAGCCTGCGGTCGGGCGAGCCGCCGGCGGCCGGACGCGTGATGGGCACGAACCATTGCGTGGTGAACTTCCACTTGTGGAACTCGGCCCACTTGTACTTCTCCGCCGGTTCAAGCGTCGCGATGTCCTCGCCCTCGGGGAAGGTGTTCGTCCAGCCCCACAGCGACCAGGGCGGGGTCAGCTTCACGCTGAAGGTGATGTCGGAACCCTGCGTGTTCCAGAAGGGGGCGAAGATGCTGCGGCGCGTGAGGCGGAACTGGTACGCGAGCACGTTGCTCTTGCCGTTCGGGAAGCCGAAGGTGGCCTGTGCGCTGATCCAGTTGTTGAGGTCGTACAGCTGGTACGACACCGTGTTGCTCATCGAGAAGTAGTCGTCCGGCCAGGGGATGCGCTTGCCGAAACCGACCGAGAGGCCGTAGATCCTGAGCGATTGGTACAACGGGTTGGAGATGCGACCTTCGCTGGTGTTGATGTACTTGTCCGCCCCGTTGGTCTGCACCGAGTGCCACCCCGAAAGGCTGAAGGAGTTGGGCTTGCGGCCGCCGAGCCAGGGCTCGATGAAGCTCACGCTGTAGGTCTGGAAGGCCCGGCCGTTGGTCTGTGCGCGCAGGTTCAGCGTCTGTCCGTCGCCCGCGGGCAGCGGGGTCCAGGCGCCGGGCTTGAAGAACTTGCGCATGCTGAAGTTGGTGAACGAGAGGCCCAGGGTCAGCACCAGGCGCCCTGCCCCGTAACCACCGCTCAGCTCCAGGCGGTCGCTCGGTTTCTCGGCCACGATGTACTCCAGGTCCACCAGGCCCGTGCGCGGGTCGGGGCTGGGGTTCACGGTGGTCGCTTCCGGGTCGAAGTAGCCCAGGCCGATGAGCTGCTGCTGTGAACGGATCACCTCGCTGCGGTCGAAGAGCTGGCCCGGCTTGGTGCGGATCTCGCGCCGGATCACGTGATCGTAGGTCTTCGTGTTGCCCTTGATGCTGACGTTGCGTATCCGGTACTGCTTGCCCTCGCGCACGCGGATCTCGAGGTCGATGCTGTCGCCGTCCACCACCTCCACCGGCTGTGGCGAGAAGGAGAGGTAGCCCTTGTCCATGTAGAGCGAGCTCACGTCCTGGCCGCTCTGGTTCATGTACAACCTGCTCTCCAGCCGCTTCTTGTTGTACACGTCGCCGCGCTTGATGGCGAGCACCTTGGTGAGCGTGTCGCTGGTGTACTTGGTGTTGCCGGTGAACGACACGTTGCGGTAGTAGAAGCGGCGGTCCTCGTCGATGTGGATGTCCACCGCCAGCCGGTCGTCCTTTACGTAGTACACCGAGTCCTTCACGATGCTCGCGTTGCGGTAGCCGTTGTCGTTGAACACGTCGATCACCGCGCGCTTGTCGGCCTCGTACTCCTTGCTGCTGAACTTGGAACTGGCGAAGATGTTGTACCAGGTCTTGCGCTTGGTCTTGCGCATGGCCTTGCGCAGGCGGCTCGATTCCACGTGCTCGTTGCCGAAGAAGTTCACCTCCGCGATCTTCACCTTGGGGCCGCGCTCCACATCGTAGTAGAGGATCACGCTGTTGGGCATGAGCGAATCGCTGCCCACCTCACGGGTGGCCACCCGCGCCTTCAGGTAGCCCTTGTCCACGTAGTAACGCCGGATGGTCTCGCGCGCATCCTTCACCGCGGCCTCGGTGACCTGCTGCCCGCGGGCCAGGGTGAGCTCATCGCGCAGCTTCTCGCTCTCGCTCTTGCTCACGTTGGTGAACTTGAAGAACGACAGCTGGGGCACCTCCTTCACGGTGATGTTGAGGAAGATCGTCTGCCCGCGCACCTCGGCGGCCTCGATGCGCACATCGCTGAAGAGCTGCTGGTCCCAGATGTTCTTGATGGCATCCGTGATCTTCTGCCCGGGCACGTTCACCTTGTCGCCCACCTTCAGGCCGCTGAAGAGCTTCACGGCGTTGGGCTCGCGCGTCACGCACCCCGTGACGGTGATGCCGCCGATGGTGTACTCGCGCGGGAAGGCATAGTCGAGCGCGGGCCCCTGCAGGCGCTGGCCCAGGGCGGGTGCCGCCACGAGCAGCAGAAGGAGCGTACGCAACAACCGAATCATGCCGGTCCCACTTGTTCGCTGGTGAGCCCGAAGCGACGCTCGCGCCCCTGGTAATCGAGCACGGCCTGGTACAGGTGCTCGCGCCGGAAATCGGGCCACAGCACGGGGCTGAACCAGAGCTCGGCATAGGCGATCTGCCACAGGAGGAAATTGCTGATGCGCTGCTCGCCGCTGGTGCGGATCAGCAGCTCGGGGTCGGGCATGCCGGCCGTGGTGAGGTTCGCGCTCACGAGCGCGTCGTCGATGGCCTCCACGTCCACGCGGCCGTCACGCACGTCCGTGGCGATGCGCTTCACCATGTTCACCAGCTCCCACCGGGCGCTGTAGCTGAGGGCGAGGGTGAGCGTGATGCGGTCGTTGTGCGCCGTCTGCCGGATGGCCTCCGCCAGGGTGGCGCGGCAGCTGCCGGGCAGGCTCTCGAGGTCGCCGATGGCGTTGAGCCGCACGCCGTTCTCGTGCAGGCTGTCCAGCTCGCTCATCAGCGTGTTCACCAGCAGGTCCATGAGCGCGTCGACCTCGGCGCGTGGACGGTTCCAGTTCTCGGTGCTGAAGGCATAGAGGGTGAGGTACTTCACCCCGATCTCGGTGGCGCCCACCAGGGTCTCGCGCACGCTGCGCACCCCGTTGGTGTGGCCCACCACGCGCATCTCGCCGTGCCGCTTGGCCCACCGACCGTTGCCGTCCATGATGATGGCGACGTGCGCCGGCACCCGCTCGGGGTCGATGCGCGCGCGGAGCGCCTCGTCGGTCGTCTGTTGTTGTGCGTTGCCCACGTGTGTCCGGTGTGGCCGCTCAACGGCGGCGGCCCATGTTCATGTAGAGCTCGTCGCACTCGGTGAAGCGCGTGAGCAGGAAGGTGAGGGTGAGCCCCGTGTACTGGTACCAATCGCGCGTCTGCACATCGCCGCGTGCCCTGCCGGTGTTGAAGCCGGTCTCGCGCAGCACGCTGCGGTCGGCCAGCTGGGCCGCCAGGTCGCCGCTCTCGAACTCCAGCTGGGCGTTGTCGACATACTGGCCGCTCACATCGTCGATGTGGTCCGTCCAGGTGCGCCGCAGGCCCCATTCCAGCTGCAGGTCCACCTTGCCGAAGTTGAACTTCAGGCCCGTGCCGAAGGGCATGCACAGCTGGTCGAGCTTGTAGTAGTCCTCGCCGCTCGAGGTGCCCTGGCCCTCGGTGCCCAGCGGCTGCAGGTCGTACCAGGTGTCGTCCAACTGTGCCTGCGGGTTGGTGCGGAAGTAGCCGAATCCCACGAACACGAAGGGGGTCCACTTCCGGCTGTCCTTGCCCTTGCTGCGGTACTTGAAGAAGTTGACCTCGATGAGGCCCGAGATCTCGAGCAGGTTGGTGCGGAAGCTGAGGTTGCGCAGCAGCTGCAGGCTGTCCGGACTGTCGCTGTCATAGGCCTCGAGCTTGCTGTAGAGCCCCTGCAGGCGGAAGGCGTAGCGGTCGTTGAAGTTGTAGCGGAACACCAGCCCGCCTGCGAAATGGGTGTTCTTGGGGTAGTGCTTGAGCGGGTTGAGGTCGCCGATGTAATAGGAGACCCCGCCGGTGGGCCCAAGCTCGCTCACCTGCCCGCGGGAGGCCGCGGCAAGGAAGAGGCAGGCAAGGAGGGTCAACAGCTGGCGCATCCGCTTGTCAACGGCTTGAAAATCAAGTTCGTATGCCGTTCGGTCCGCGAATTTAGCCACCTGCCGCCAACCGGACCGGCCGAAGGGGGCGAATTAGCAATGTTTGGCGACCGGCCCGGCTTAGTCGTCGGCCCGTAGCAGGGGAGGGCCTGAGCGCACATCGAGCCCCCAGGTGAGCTTGGTGCGCAGGGTGCTCATGAAGTCGTGGCCGTCCAGGTGCACCAGCTTTACGCTGAAGGGCGCCCGCGACACGGTGATGCCGGTGCCGGCCTCGAGGGTCACGCTGCGCGAATCGAGGTTCAGCAGGCACTTGCCGCCGCGGGCCTCGGCCACCAGCCGGATGGGATGGCTATCGGGCACCACGAAGGGGCGCACGTTGAGGTTGTGCGGGGCGATGGGGGTGATCACCAGCGCATCGCACCGGGGGTCGAGCAGGGGGCCGCCGCAGCTCAGGGAGTACGCCGTGGAGCCGGTGGGGGTGGCCACGATCAGGCCGTCGGCCCAGTAGGTGTTGAGGAAGAGCCCGCCCACGCTGGCGTGCACGGTGATCATGCTGCTGCTGTCGCGCTTGTGCAGGCTCACCTCGTTGAGGGCGAAGTTGTGCTCGCCCAGCTCCGGCGCGCCCTCCACCTGCAACAGGCTGCGCTCCTCGAGCGTGAACCGTTCGTTGACGATGGCGTCCAGGGCCTGGTCGGTCTCCTCCAGGGTCACGCTGCTCAGGAAGCCGAGGCGGCCCAGGTTGATGCCCAGCACGGGGATGCCCGCGCGGCCCACCATGGCCACCGAGCCGAGGAAGGTGCCGTCGCCGCCCAGGCTCAGCACCAGGTCCACGTCCTTCAGGCGGCCGCCGGCGCGGGCCAGCACGCCGCCCGAGGCCTCCTGGCCGTTCTCCGCCAGCCAGGCACGCATGTCCTCGTCCAGCAAGGGCTCCAGCCCGTGGGCGCGCATGCGCTCCAGCACGTGCAGCACCGCCGGCAGGTTGGAGGGGGCCATCGAACGACCGTGGACACCGATGCGCATGCGGATCAGAAGGGTTGGGTGAAATGTAGGAAAAGCCCACCCTCGCCGAGGACGTTCCAGCTGTATTCCATGCGCAGCACCTGGTCGTAGCTGGTCACCAGGTCGAGGCCGGCGCCATAGCCGCTCTGCCAGCTGCCGGCCAGGAAGTTGCGGTCGTCGTACAGCTCGTCCCACACGTACCCGGCATCGACGTACGCGTCGAGGTAGAGCGCGATGTAGAGCGTGCGGAAGGCCTCCAACGGCACCTGGTCCACGGTGTACTGGCGGGGTTTGAGGAGCGCGAACGCCGCATCGGCCTTGCCCAGGGCGTAGTGCTGCCCGTCGATCACGTAGTACTCGTAGCCGCGGATGTAATCGTCGTAGCCGAGGCCCTGCTGCACGTAGTAGGGCACCGGTCCGCCCAGGCTGGCCTTGCCCCTGCCGGTGAGGCTCACGGTCCAGCGCTCGCTCAGCTTCTGCCAGTGCTTGTAGGTGGCGTAGGCGGTGCTGATGCCGGGCGCCTGCTCGTCGAGCACCCCCAGGCCGTAGCGCCACAGCCGCAGCTCGATGTAGTGGCCGTCGCGCGGATAGGCGCGCGAGTCGCGCTCGTCGTGGACCAGCTGGTAGCCGAGGGCGAGGTAGCGGGTGCGCGTGGCGCCGTCGTTGAAGTAGTCGGGGCTTTGGCGCGCCACGGTGTCGGTGACCGCGGCCTGCACGAAGCCGAGCGTTAGGAAGTGGCGCAGGTCGTGCGAGCGGCGCAGGCTGAACTGCACGTCGGCCTTCTGCTCGTTGCGGGCGTTGCGGTCGGGCTCGCTGAAGAGGATGCGCTTGTTGTCGCGCGTGCCGATGGCGATCTCGCGCTGCTCGGTGTACTGCGCGCCCACGCTGAAGCCCCAGCGCTGCCGCTTGTCGAAGAAGGGCACCTTGTACCGCAGTCCGAACTGGCGCGCGTAGCCGAACTGCACCTTGGCGAAAAGGGTCTCGTTCCGGCCGCGGAAGTTGTACTGGTACAGGTAGGCCCCGATGTTGATGCGGCTGAGATCCTTGGTGAGCCACCAGGTGTTGAAGTTGGGGTCGGCGAGCTGCAGGATAGGCGAGGGCCACAGGTACCACCGCTCGTTGACGGTGATGGTGACGAAGACCTCGGTGCCGGGCAGGTAGGTGGGCATGAGCAGCACGCTGTTGAAGAGCGCGGTGTTCATGAGGTTCTGCCGGCTGCGCTCGATGCGCGCGTAGAGCTCGTCGGTGGTGAGCGTGTCGCCCTCGCGGAAGGTGAGCTCGCGCAGGATGATGCGCTCCTTGGTGCGCTTGTTGCCCTCCACCACGATGCCGGCCACCAGGCGCTTGTCCTGCGCCGTTGCGGTCCCGGCCAGCAGCAGCACCAGCAGGAGGGGGAGGAGCCGGGCCATGCGCATGGGCGGGCGCCGGAAGGGCATCACAGGTTGATGAAGCGCATCAGCTCGTCGTACCGCCCGCGCAGGTCCTCGTGGAAGCGCGAGCCCTGGAAGGTGGTCTTCACCTCGTACTCGAAACGCTCGAAGGTCTGCAGGATGTCGCTGATGTCCTCGCGGTTGATCTTCAGGGTCACCTCCAGCCGCGCGCTGTCGGGCAGGGTGTGGCAGTACACGCTGAGCACCCGGGCGTCGTTGCCCTCCACGATGCGCGCGATCTCCTGCAGGCTGTAGTCGTTCTGGTTCAGCTCCAGCACCACCACGCTGCCGGGCTCGCGCACGTTGGTCACTTCGGCCAGGCGGCGCAACGCCATGTGCTCGTTCACCGCGCCCAGGTAGTTGCCGTTCATGTCGAGCACCGGCACCACGCTCAGGCCGCGCTCCACCAGCAGCTTCATCACGTCGTACACGTGCTGGCCCCCGCGCACGAAGGGCACCTCCACGCGGTCCATCAGCTCCTCCACGGTGGCCTTCGCGTCGTTGCGGTCCACCAGGGCGCTGTCCTTCACCATGCCCACCAGGCGGCGCTCGTGCACCACGGGCAGGTGGCTCACCTTGAACTCCTCCATCCAGTCGAGCGCGCGCGCCACGGTGTCCGCCGGTCGCAGCGGGGGGATGTCGTTGCTGATGAGGTCGATGGCGTGCATGGCCTGCAGGGCGCGTCGGTCCTACCTTTGAACGCCCTAATGAGGGGGCAAGGTATAGCGAACGCGATGACCCGCCTCAGCGTCAACATCAACAAGATCGCCACGTTGCGCAACGCGCGCGGCGGCAACAACCCCGATGTGGTGGCCACCGCCCTCGCCATCGAGCGCTTCGGGGCCCAGGGCATCACCGTGCACCCCCGCCCCGATGAGCGCCACATCCGCCGCAGCGACGTGCGTGCACTGAAGCCGGTGCTCACCACCGAGTTCAACATCGAGGGCTACCCGAGCGACGACTTCATGGACCTGGTGCTGGAAGTGCGCCCCGCGCAGGTGACGCTCGTGCCCGACCCCCCCGGCGTGCTCACGAGCAACGCGGGCTGGGACGCGCGCGGGCAGAAGGCCCTGCTGAAGGACGTGATCGCACGCCTCAAGGGCGCCGGCATCCGCACCAGCATCTTCATGGGCACCGACGCCGAGCAGATCGGCCACGCCGCCGATACGGGCACCGAGCGCATCGAGCTCTACACCGAGCCCTACGCCGCGCAGTATCCCGCCGACCGCGCCGCCGCCGTGGAGCCCTTCGTGAAGGCCGGGGAACGCGCCGCGGAACTGGGCCTGGGCCTCAACGCCGGCCACGACCTCGACCGCGCCAACCTCCGCTACTTCGCCACGCAGGTGCCCGGCCTGCTGGAGGTATCCATCGGACATGCGCTGGTGTGCGATGCGCTCACCTTCGGGCTGGAGAACACGGTGGGGTTGTATCTGCGGGAGTTGCGATGAGCGTTTCCCTCTTTCACCGCCGTCTGGGCTCCGGCCAGCCCATCGTGCTCCTGCACGGCCTCTTCGGCAGCAGCGACAACCTGGGCACCGTGGCCAAGGAGCTCGCCACCGACCACGAGGTGGTGCTGGTGGACGCGCGCGACCACGGCCGCAGCCCGCACACCGACCGCGTGACCTACCCGCTGATGGCCGAGGACCTCTTCGAGCTGCTCGCCGCCGAAGGCCTGCGCGACGTGGTGCTCGTGGGCCACAGCATGGGCGGCAAGACCGCGATGCGTTTCGCGCAGCTCTACCCCGGCATCCTCAAGCAGCTCGTGGTGGTGGACATCGGTCCGCGCCAGTACACCACCCGCAACCACGACCACATCTTGGCCGCGCTGCAGGACATCGACCTGGCCACCAAGCGCACACGGCAGGAGGTGGAGGAGCATCTGGCACGCTTCGTGCCGGAGCCGGGCGTGGTGCAGTTCCTGATGAAGAGCCTCTACTGGAGCACGCCCGAACAGCTCGCCTGGCGCTTCAACGTGCCGGTGCTCGCGCGCGACCTCACCGACATCCTCGCGGCCATCGGGCCCGAGACGGTGCGCACGCCCACGCTCTTCATCCGTGGCGGCCAGAGCGACTACATCACCCGCGAGGACCTGCCGCAGATCAAGGAGCAGTTCCCGAACAGCCGCGTGGAGACCATCGCCTACGCCGGCCATTGGGTGCATGCACAGGCGCCGGAGGAAGTGGTGCAACTGATCCGTTCGGTGGCATGAGGACCTGGTCGGTGATCGCCCTGTTGATCGGCGCGCTGCAGAGTTCCGCGCAGGACACGGTGCTGGTGCGTTACCGGCCGGGCTTCGACCTGCACGAGGGCATCTACCTCGGTTTCGAGGACCTGCGCGACGACCGGCCTTCCTTGCCCCTCGCCAGGCTGAAGGATGCGAAAGGCGCCCCGCTGCCCGACCTGGCCGGTGGCCGGCAGGTGTTCGTGAGCGACAGCACCGGAGCCCTGGTGCAGGTGGACCTGGACCGCATCTGGGGCCTGTGCAGCAACAACACCGTGTACATCCACGCCGGCGACGGGCTCTTCCGCATCGGCATGATGGGTTCGCTGTGCCACGTGCTCTACGAGCGCAGCTACCGCGACTGGAGCAACGTGGGTTACTACGGTCCCATGAGCCCCATGGGCGGACCTGTTACGCGTACAGTGCAGGAACAACGCGTGCTCGACATGGCCACGGGCGAGCTGCGGCCGCTCACCAGCGAAGGGCTCGATCCCCTGATCAGGCGCGACGAGGTGCTCTACGAGGAATGGAACGCCGTGCCCCCCAAGAAGCGCAAGGAGGAGCTGCTCTTCCAGTTCATCCGCCGGTACAACGACCGCAACGCGCTGTACTTCCCGGTGGCGCAGTGACCGGCCGTGGGCCGTGGCCCGGAACTTGCCGGTGAAGCCCGCGTGAAGCCTGATGCACGCGCACCTACGGCCCCCCGCCAAGGCCTAACTTGGCCGCCCTTGCCATGATCCGTCCCCTGTTCACCCTGTTCGCCACAGCGCTCTGCGCCGGTGCCTTCGCGCAGTCCAACGGCACCGCCAAGAAGGAGATGGTGCCCTTCTGCATCGGTTTCTACAACGTGGAGAACCTCTACGACACCATCGATTCGCCCGACACCGACGATGCCGAGTGGCTGCCGGGCGCGAACAAGCAGTGGACCGGCTCGCGTTACCAGCGGAAGGTGGACAAGACAGGGCAGGTGGTGGCCGCCATGGCGAAGGACCTCAACGGCCTGGCCATCCTGGGCATGGCCGAGGTGGAGAACCGCGGCGTGCTCGAGGACCTGGTGAAGGCGCCGGCCATCGCCGCGCGCCACTACGGCATCGTGCACCACGATTCGCCCGACCGCCGCGGCGTAGACGTGGCCATGCTGTACGACCCCGCGCGCTTCACCGTGCTGCACCACCGCAGCTACCGCCTGGTGAACCCGGCGGACAGCGCGTTCCGCACGCGCGACCAGCTCGTGGTGACCGGCCTCGCCGATGGCGATACGCTGAGCGTGATCGTGGGCCACTGGCCCAGCCGCCGCGGTGGCGAGGCGCGCTCGCGCCCCAACCGCATCCTCGCCGCCGAGCTCGGCCGCCGCATCATCGACTCGCTCATGCTCGCGCACCCCAACGGCCGCATCGCCTACATGGGCGACCTCAACGACGACCCCGTCGACCCCAGCGTGCGCAAGTTCCTCAACACCACCGGCGTGAAGGGCGAGGCCACCGGCAAGCGCTTCTACAACCCCATGTACGACCTGTACAACAAGGGCATCGGTTCGCTCGCGTGGCAGGACAGCTGGAACCTCTTCGACCAGATCATCCTGAGCCCGAATACGGTGACGGGCGACGGTGGGCGCTACCGCTACTACGGCACACGCGTGTTCAACGAGCCCTTCCTGCGCCAGACCGAGGGCAATTTCATGGGCTATCCCTTCCGCACCTTCGTCGGTGACACCTACACCGATGGCTGGAGCGACCACTTCCCGGTCTTCGTGATCCTGGTGCGCGACAAGTGAGCGCACCGTCCGGTCGGAACGAAAGCGGGGCGCCCTTGGGCGCCCCGCTTCCTGTTGGTCCGGTCGATGATCAGTGCTGAACCAGCACCTTCACGGCCTTGGCGGCCTCGTTGGTGCGCAGGGTCAGCAGGTAGCCGCCCGCGGGCAGCATGGACAGGTCGAGCGTGCTGCGGCCGTTGGTGAGCAGGCCGTTCAGCAGGCTGCGGCCCGTGAGGTCGCTCAGCGTGTACTCCACACGGCTGCCGGCCAGGGCGCCCAGGTCGATGTTGAGCAGGTCGCTCGTGGGCACGGGACCCACGGTGGCGGTGGCGAAGAGGCCTTCCTCGATGCTGTTGGCCACTTCCACATCGTTCGCATCGCGCGGCTCCATCTTGTAGCGGCCGAAGGAGTAGAACAGCGGACCGGTCACGTTGTAGCTCGTGCCCACCGCAGGGGTGTAGGCGAACATCTGGTCGTCCACGTAGAGGCTGTCGGTGTCGAACAGCTTCCACTCGCCGAACTGGTTGGGGGCCACCACGCAGGGCACGTTGGTCACCTTGCACACCACGCTCTCGAAGGGCTCGGTGTTGGCCTGGGCCGTGCTCACGTTGGTCACCGCCGGGTCGGGGTTGCCGCTGTTCACCACGGTGAAGCCCGTCACGTTGTTCAGGCGGGTGAAGCCGAAGCTCTCCTCCACGGTGGCACCGAGGGTCACGCTGTCGCCGCGGTTCACGGCGTTCACCGCGTCCACCACGTAGATGCCGCTCCAGGCGCCGGTACCGGACTGCAGGTAGTAACCCGCGCCGGTCACCACGCCCACCACACGGCCGCCGGTGAGCACGCCCTGGTTCGTCACCGGGGAGGCACCGTTGGGGTCGGTGGTGAACTGGATGTCGAAGATGCTGGTGGGCGCGGGCGGGCCGGCCACCTCGATGTTCACGTCGTCGATCACCAGGTGGTCGGGGGCGATGGTGCTGAGCACCGAGAGGATGAACTCACCGCCCGTGGTGTCGTACGCGCAGGTCACCGTCTGCGTCACCTGCTGCCAGCTGTTGCTGCTCACGGTGACGTAGGCGTTGTAGGGGGCGTAGCCCGAGCTGCCGCCGGGGCGACCGTCGAACAGGCCCGTGCGCACCTGGCCCTGGCCGCGCACCCAGAAGCTGATGGTGTAGCTGGTGCCGCTCGTCACCGCCACCGGCTGCGTGGTGAAGCGCTTGTGCGGTGTGGTGTTGTGCAGCTCCACGGCGTAGGTGCCCCCGTGGGGGTTGTTCGCCGTCTGGAAGATGCTATCGGTGTTGATGTTCGTTTTCGAACCGACCCACCCGTCGGGCAGGTTGTTCGTCCAGCCCTCGAGGTCGCTGGTGAAGACCGTCTGGGCCTGCAGCGTGCCGGCCAGCGCGATCATCGGAAGGAGTAACGCTTTTCTCATGGTCGTGGGGTTGAAGGTCGTATCCGGATGGTCTTGTACGGGATCACCGTTCTACTGCACGGTGATCTTGATGTTGTCGAGCTCCCAGGTCTTGCCGTCGCTGGCGGAGCCGGTGTACTTGAAGCCGATGCGGGTGTTGGTGCTGCTGTAGGCGCTCAGGTCCAGGCTGCCGCTGGGCGTCCAGGTCCAGGTGCCGGGGCTCATGGCTGCGGGCAGCGCCGTCCAGGACGCCGCGCCGGGGTCGCCGCCGGTGTAATCGGTGCTCACCAGCACCTGCAGCACCGCCCCGTTGTAGTTGCACGCGGTCACGAAATCAAGCACGGGCGCCGTGGTCCCGGTGAGGTCGATGGCCGGGCTGATCAGCCAGGTCTCCGTGGGGATGTTCGCGCTGTTCACGTAGTTCTTGCACTGGCCGTAGAAGGAACCATCGATGGAGCCGATGTCGTTGGTGCCCCACAGCACGGTGCTGTTGCTCCAGTTGGTCCAGCCGCCGCTGGTGGGGCTGCCGTCGTTGAAGTCCTTCTGGAAGAAGGGCAGTTCCTGGCCGGGGCAGCGAGGACCGGTGAGGTCCACCGTGGTCACACGTTGGGCGTACATCTGCAGGTCGCTGCCGAACACACCGAGGATGCCGGTGAAGGAACCCTTGCCCTGCGGCAGCGGCTGGCCGGCGTAGTTGGCGTACCCGCTGGTGCGCACGAGCACCTGGTTGCCGTTGCAGTCCTCCAGGGTGCGGTTCACGGTCTGCTGGTTCACCGCATCGGCCCAGGTGCTTCCCGCGGCCTCGCTGGCGATGAACTCCACGCTGTCCAGGCGGATGAGCATGCTCTGGTGCGCCACCGGGTCGAGCTGGTCCATCGTGAGGTTGAGGGGCGTCACGGGCACCAGCGTCTCCTGCTTCACGGTGTTGTTGTCCACGTCAACGCTGTCCAGCTGCATCAGGCCGTTGTAGGGGCTGAGCACGGTGCCGGGCAGGTACACGCGGATGCGGTCGCCGATGTAAAGGCCGCCGCTGTTGGTGAGGCGCAGGCAGATGCCTCCGGTGCTGTCCTGGGCGTAGACGTTCTTGTAGAAGTTGCCGTCGTTCTCATCGGCGGTCACCGTCACATAGATCGAGTGCGCGCTGTCCGGGTCGAAGTGGACCGGTGCATTCGTGTACAGCGCCTTCAGCTGGGCCACGGTGAGCACGGTGCCCTCGGGAATGGTGCGCTGCGGGGGCGTGTCGTACTCCTTCTCGCAGGAGCTGAGCACGAGCATGGCGGCCGCTGCGGCGCCGAGCAGGGGGAAGGAGAGGGAGGTGAGGTGTCGCATGGTGCGTCAGAAGCTGAAGGTGATCATGGCGAAATACGTGCGGCCGAACATGTACCCGATGCGGTTGGGGAACTTGCCCACCTCGCGCGGGTCGAAACGCAGCTGCTCGTAGCCGCCGATCTGCAGGTCGGTGTTGTTGAGGAGGTTGCTGATGGTGGCGTTGATGGCCAGGCGGTACTTGCGCTTGAACATCCAGCTCTTGCCGCCATAGAGGTCGATGGTGCCGCCCGGGTCCAGCTTGGTCTGCGTGAGCAGCTCGGCCCACTGCGGGTCCTCGGTCACCAGCCCCTCCAGGGCCTCGCTCGTGCGGCGGTCCGGGTTGGGGTCGAGGTAGATGTCGTCGAACCAGTTCGCGTTCACGCCCACGAACCAGTACTTCGGGCTGTTGTACTTCAGGCCCAGCGACGCGGCCGTCTGGGGCACGCCGCCCACGCGGTAGTTCTGCCAGTACACCGTGCGCTGGTCGAAGATCTCGGAGCTGTTGTCGCGCGTGATGGTGGCCGTGGGGCGCGAGTCGTAGAAGTAGTTGCCGCCCGCGTACACCGCCGTGGCCACCCAGGTGCTGCTGAGGTTGCCCTCCACGCCGATCTCGGTGCCGAAGTGCTGCTGGTCCACGTTGTTCATCGTGTAGTTCACGATGGTGTTGAAGTCGTCGTGGTAATAGTTGCGCGACCACAGCTGGTCGTTGACCTGGGCGTAGTACACGGTGGCGCGGCCCTTCAGGCGGGCCATGCGCACCACGTAGCTCAGGTCGCCGCTGAACACCTTCTCGTCCTGGATCCCTTCCACTACGGCGTCGCGCGTGCGGGGGCTGATGTAGGCGGTGCGAGCGGTGGGCGGACGCGTGAGGGCGGCGGCGTTGGCGGTGAGGTAATGGCGGCCGCTGAGCTTGTACACCATGCCGGCCTTCACGCCCATGTTGAAGAAGGTGAGCTCGTCGCTCTTGCCGAAGGACTCCTCCGGGAAGCGGCCGTTCACGTACTTGCCATCGCGGAAGAAGCCGGTGCTGCTGATCGAGGCGCCCACGTAGCCCTCCACCTTCGCCCCCTTCAGCTCGTACTGGCCGAAGACGTTCAGGTGGCGCACGTGGATGTCGTAATCGTAGCCGAACCGGTCGCCCTGGTACACCGCGTTGTTCGGGTTGTTCAGGTCGTTCTGCGAGAGGGTGGTGTCGTTGAAGTCGCGGTCGGCGAACTGGTCGATGTCCACCCAGTACTCGCCCCCGAGCAGGTCGTTGAGCACCTTGAAGTTGTGGGTGACCTGCTTATTGTAGCTGCCGCCCACCGTGAGGTGGCGCGTATCGTCGAGGTCGCGGCTCCACACGCTGTTGATGCCCAGGCGCGTGGGGTCGGTGTGCATCTCCTCCACGATGTACTTGCTGCGCATGCCGGTGAGGTCGTTGCCCTGGATACCCTCGGCGTTCTGCAGTGTGAAGAGGTTCTTGCCGTTGGCGAAGTAGAGCTGGTCCCAGTTGATCTGCTGGGTGTTGGGGTCGGTCTGCCAGGCCGCGGCGAGCTGCGAGGCGTAGTTCGGGTCGAGCTGGGCCCAATAGCTGGGCAGGTAGCGGTAGTAATCGGGCTTGGGGTTCTCGGCGTCGTACCAGTTGAGGTTGGTCTGCGAGTCGCGCCCGAAGCTGTAGATGGCGCTCGTGTTGACCTGCGTGCGCTCGTCGGGGGTCCAGTAGTGCGTGAGCAGGAAGGTGGGCTTGTGGTCGATGCTCACGCGCGAGTTGCGCTTCACACCGGCCTGGTAGCCCCACGCCGGGTTGTAGAAGTTGTCGCCCGTGAGCCCGTAGAGCTCCTCGTACCCCAGGATCTGGCGGCCCTGCTCGATCGGCGCGCCGAAGGCCGAGAAGCCCAGGCTGTGCTTGTCGTTGATCTTCTTCTCCGCGCCCAGGAAGTAGGCGGCCGCCCGGAAGTAGGTGCCGGCCACATAACCTTCCTCGGCCCAACGCGTCGAGGCGCTGGCGCTGAAGGCCCAGCCGTTGCTCATGAGGCCGGTGTTGTAGGTGGCCATCACGCGGTTGCGGTACACCCGGTCGCTGCTGGCGTAGCTCACGCGCACGCCCTTCCGCAGCTCGCTGGCGCGCAGGCTGATCTCGTTGTACCCGGCGATGCCGCCGAAGTTGTAGCGCGAGGGATTGATGCCCGACCGCACCGTCATCCAGCGCGTCACGTCGTTCAGGCCCGCCCAGTTGCTCCAGGTGGCCCAGCCGCTCTCCAGGTCGTTCACCAGCACCCCGTTGATGGACACCAGCGTGTTCTCCGGGTCGAGGCCGCGGATGCGGAAGCGCGCCAGGCCGAAGTTGAAGCCCGCCGTGCTCGTGAACACGTCGCGCGAGCTCTGCAGGATGCCGGACACGTCCTGCTGCCCGACCTCGGAGTCCAGGTCGTCGGAGGTGATGGTGAACACCGGGGTGCGCGCCTGGTTCATGGAACCGGTGTCGGGCGCCACCACGATGGAGCTGTCCACCTGTGCGACCGCCGCGCCGCCGCAGAGCAGCAGGCCGACGGCCAGGATGGAACGGGAAAAGGTAGAACGCATGGTCGCGAAGGAGGGGTCGCTGGGCTTTCTGATCGGCTCCCGGACCACCCCTGGGCGGCGGCACCGGAAAAGTGGCCAAAAGTAGGGCGCCGGACCGTTCCGCGGCCTTACGTGGATGTTAAATGGGGCCACCATCCCGGGAGGCCTGCCGCAGGGGCTTCGGCTATCTTTGCCGGCCATCCCTGTCCGGTGCCCGAACGGCTCGTCATCATCCCCACGTACAACGAGAAGGAGAACATCGCCGACATCCTCGGTCATGTGTTCCGGTTGGAGCCCGCTTTCCATGCGCTGGTCGTCGACGATGGCTCGCCCGATGGCACCGCCGCCATCGTCAAGGACCTGCAGCAGCGCTGGCCCGACCGCCTGCACCTGATGCAACGCAGCGGCAAGCTCGGCCTGGGGACCGCCTACATCGCGGGCTTCAAGTGGGCGATCGCCAGGGGCTACGATTTCGTCTTCGAGATGGACGCCGACTTCAGCCACGACCCCGACGACCTCGTGCGCCTGTACAAGGCCTGCGCCGATGAGGGGGCGGACATGAGCGTGGGCAGCCGGTACGTGAAGGGTGGGCATGTGCGCGACTGGTCGTGGGACCGGATCCTGCTCAGCTACTGCGCGTCGCTCTATGTGCGAAGCATTCTCTGGCTCGGCGTGCGCGACACCACGGCGGGTTTCGTTTGCTACCGCCGCCACGTGCTGGAGCGGCTCGCACTGGACGAGATCAAGTTCATCGGCTACGCCTTCCAGATCGAGATGAAGTACCGGGCGAAGCTGGCCGGCTTCAAGATCGCCGAGGTGCCCATCACCTTCATCGACCGGCAGAAGGGCAAGAGCAAGATGAGCGCGAACATCTTCCGCGAGGCCATCATCGGCGTGTGGCGCATGAAGACCATCCAACAACGATGAACGATCTGCTCATCCGCAACGCCACCGTGGTGAACGAGGGCACCGTGCGCCACGCCGATGTGCTGGTGCGCGGCGGCCGCATCGAGCGGGTGGCCCCGGAAGGCATCGGGCAGGCGGCCGGCGTGCACGAGCTCGACGCCTCGGGCCTTCACCTGCTCCCCGGCGCCATCGACGACCAGGTGCATTTCCGTGAACCGGGCCTCACGCACAAGGACGACATCGGCAGTGCCAGTGCCGCCGCCGTCGCCGGGGGCATCACCAGTTTCATGGAGATGCCCAACACGGTGCCCCAGACGCTCACGCAGGAGCTGCTGGAGCGGAAGTACGCCCTGGGCCATGCCACCTCCCTGGCGAACTACTCGTTCTACATGGGCGTGGCCAATGACAACCTCGACGAGGTGCTGCGCACCGACCCGCGCACCGTTTGCGGGCTGAAGGCCTTCCTGGGCAGCAGCACGGGCAACATGCTGGTGGACGCCCCCGAGACCCTGGAGGGCCTGTTCCGCAAGGCGCACATGATCCTGGCCATCCATGCCGAACATGAGCCCACCGTGCGCGCCAACATGCAACGTGCGCTGGAGCGCTTCGGGGACAACATCCCGGTCGAACAGCATCCGGTGATCCGCGACCACGAGGCGTGCTACCGCAGCAGCAGCAACGCCGTGGCGCTCGCCCGCGCGCACGGCACACGCCTGCATGTGCTGCACATCAGCACCGCGCGCGAGCTGGAGCTGTTCTCGCCGGGGCCGATCGAAGGCAAGCGCATCACCGCCGAGGCCTGCACCCACCACCTGTGGTTCGATGAGCAGGCCTATGCGGACAAGGGCGCACTGGTGAAGTGGAACCCCGCCGTGAAGACGCGGGCCGATCGTGATGCCATCCGGAGCGCCGTGGTGGAGGGCCGTATCGACGTGCTCGCCACCGACCACGCGCCGCACACCCTGGAGGAGAAGGCCCAGCCCTACGCCAAGTGCCCCAGCGGCGGACCGCTCGTGCAGCATGCGCTCGTGGCCGCGCTGGAGCTGGTGCACCAGGGCGTGTTCACGCTCGAGCTGGCGGTGGAGAAGCTGGCCCATGCGCCGGCGCGGCTTTTCCAGGTGAAGGAACGGGGCTACATCCGCGAGGGCTACCACGCGGACCTCGTGCTCGTCGACCTCAACGCCCCCTGGACGGTGGACCGTTCGAACCTGCTGTACAAGTGCGGGTGGAGCCCCTTCGAGGGCACCACCTTCAGGTCCCGTGTGAAGCACACTTTCGTGAACGGCCGTCACGTGTACGCCGATGGTCACCTCGACCGCACCGTGCGCGGCGAACGCCTGCGCTTCGACCGATGAGGCGCCTGCTCGCGTTGGTGCTGCTCGTGGCGGGTTGTGCCGGTGAAGAGGCGCCGCCCCCCGGGCTCATCGAACGCGACACCTTCAAGCGCCTGCTGTTGGGGGCGGAGCTCATCGAGGCTCGCATCAACCACGAGCGCGTCATCGAGCATATGGCCGACGACCGTGGACCGGCGCTCTACCAGGAGCTCTTCGAGCGCGAAGGGGTGACGCGCGACCGCTTCGACAGCACCTTCCGCTGGTACAGTGCGCACCCGCTGCTCATGCGACCGATCTACGAGGAGGTCCTCGCTGAGCTCGACAGCATGGCCGCGCGCGGCGTGCCGTTCCCGGGTGCCGACCGGCCCGCGGCGGACACTACGGCTCAGCCCAGGTAACGCACCGCGTTGCGCACCGCCTCCTCCGCCGAGCGGCAGGCAAGTCCCGTGACCGTTGCGGCCTTGGTTCCGTCGTAACGGCGCTGCGAAAGCGCGCTGTGGGCGGTGTGGCGGGTGATGAAGGGCCGGCCGCCGAAGAGGGTGCGCAGCCGTTCCATCCGCCAGGCCAGTTGCAACATCCAGCCGGGGATGCGGCGTGTGGGGGCGGGCTTGCCCGCTGCCGCGGTGATGAGGCCGAACAGCTGCTCGTAGGTGAGGTTCTCGCCCACGAGCAGGTGCCGTTCGCCGGTGGCGCCCTTGTCCATCAGGGCCACGCTGAAGGCCGCCACATCGCGCGCGTCGACCACGGCATTGCTGCCCGGCGGGAACCACGCGGTGCCGCGACGCACACGTTCCACCATGGTCATGCTGCTGCGGCCCGGCTTCCCCGGACCGATGATCACGCAGGGGTTCACGATCACGGCGTCGAGGCCTTCGGCGATGCCGCGCTGCACCTCGAGCTCGGCCTCGTGCTTGCTCACGGCATAGGGGCTGGTGCGCTTGTCGCGTGTCCAGGGGCTCTGCTCGTCGGCCGCCAGGCCTTGCGCGGCCTTGCCGATGGTGGCGGTGGAGCTCACGTGCAGCAGGCGCTGCACACCGGCCTCCAGGGCGGCGTTCACCACGCGGGCCGTGGCCTCGGTGTTCTGCTTGAACAGGGCCCTTTCGTCGCGCGGGTCGAAGCTCACCAGCGCCGCGGCGTGGTAGACCCGCTGCACACCTTCCATGGCCTCGCGCACGGCGGTGGGATCGAGCAGGTCGGCCTCCACCCAGTGAATTCGGTCGAAAAGCGCATCGCCGTCGGGCCGGTAGTGGCGGAACACGCGTCGCACCACCTCCACGTCGCTCCCGGCGCGCCGGGTGGCCCGCACCGCGCGCCCCTGCTCCAGCAGGTGCAGCAGCAGGTGCGACCCCACGATGCCCGTTCCCCCCGTCACCAGGTCCATTGCGGGGGCAAGGTAGACCAAGTGACAAGTAGCAAGTGACAAGGGGCCAAGCGCGGCCGCCCCTGCTGCAGCCCTGTCACCCTGAGGCTTCCGAAGGGTACCTTCGCGGCCCAGATCCATGAGCACCGTTCGCAACCACATCGAGGAGCTGCGCTGGCGCGGATTGCTGCACGACAGCATGCCCGGCACCGAGGAGTACCTGCTGCAAGGGCCCGCGAAGGGCTACATCGGCTTCGACCCCACGGCCGACAGCCTGCACGTGGGCAACATGGTGCAGATCATGATGCTGGTGCACTTCCAGCAGAGCGGTCACCACCCCATCGCCTTGGTGGGAGGCGCCACCGGCATGGTGGGCGATCCCAGCGGCAAGAGCAGCGAGCGCAACCTGCTCGACGAGGACGCGCTGCGCCACAACCAGGCCTGCGTGCACGCCCAGCTCGAGCGCTTCCTGGACTTCTCCCCGGCCATCAGCAACCCCGCGCAGCTGGTCAACAACTACGACTGGTTCAAGGACATGGGCTTCCTCCGCTTCATCCGCGAGGTGGGCAAGCACATCACCGTGAACTACATGATGGCCAAGGACAGCGTGAAGAACCGGATGGAGACCGGGATCAGCTTCACCGAGTTCAGCTACCAGCTGGTGCAGGGCTTCGACTACTTCCACCTGTACAAGGAGCTGGACTGCCGGTTGCAGATGGGCGGCAGCGACCAGTGGGGCAACATCACCACGGGCACCGAGCTCATCCGCCGCATGGCCGGAGGGGAGGCCTTCGCCGTCACCACGCCGCTGCTCACCAAGAGCGACGGAAGCAAGTTCGGCAAGAGCGAGGGCGGCAACATCTGGCTCGATGCGAAGCGCACCAGCCCTTACAGGTTCTACCAGTTCTGGCTCAACGCCGCCGATGCCGATGCCGCCAAGCTCGCGCGCATCTTCACGCTATGGCCGCAGGAGCAGTGCGAAGCGCTGATCGCCGAGCACGCCAAGGACCCCGGCCGCCGCACCCTGCAGAAGGAGGTGGCCGCGTACATCACCCGGTTGGTGCACGGGGAGGGGGAGATGCAGGACGCCGTGCGCGCCAGTGGCATCCTGTTCAGCAACGATGTGGACGGGCTGGCGCAGCTCAGCGAGCAACAACTGCTCGATGTGTTCGAAGGTGTGCCGAAGGCCGAAGTGCCGCGCGACCGCATCGCTGCGGGCATTCCCATCGCCGACCTCCTGAGCGATGCCACCGGGTTCCTGCCCAGCAAGGGCGAGGCGCGGCGTGCGCTGAAGGAAGGCTCCGTTAGCGTGAACCGCACCAAGGCTGCCGAGGACCGGGTGGTGAACACCGCCGATCTCCTGCGCGACCGCTTCCTGCTTCTGCAGCGTGGCAAGAAGAGCTACTTCCTGGTGAAGGTGGTTGGCTAGTCCGCCACCAGCAGATTACACCCCCTCAGGTCGCTGAAGTCGAAGCGCCCGAGCACTTCGAAGGAACCGTCGGCATGCACGCGGCCGAGGTCCTGCGTGGCGATGAAGGGGCAGCTGGCGATGTTGGCGAGGTCGATGACATTGAGCCCGCCGGTACGGCCGGGTGCTGGCCGCTCGAAGGGGTCGTCGGTGCCGCGCGCCACCGCACGAATCCATGGGGGGCAGCGGTAGAGGCCCTGGCCGGTGCTCCAGCCCTGGGAGAGCAGTTCCGTCATGCCGTACTCGCTGTGCACGGCTGGAACGCCGAAGGCCCGTTGCAGGATGGCGTGCAGTTCCTCGCGCACCAGCTCCGGCCTGCGCCCCTTCATGCCACCGGTCTCCATGATGGTGGTGTGGCGCAAGGGCATCGGGTGCTTTTCCGCCAGGTCGAGCAGCGCGAAGGTGACGCCGAGCAACAGGGTCTTCTTTCCCTCTGCTTCACTCTGCTTGAGCACATCGGCGAGCCGGTCGTACTGGTACAGGTAGGTGCCGCCCAGCGGATCGCCGCTCCGTGCGATCAGCTTTTCGGCCATGTACACGAGCGAACTGCCGCTGCGCTCCAGGTAGGCGGGCAACAGGGCCAGGATCCGCCACTCGTTCACCGGTCCGTACACGGCTTCGAACGAGCGCAGGAAGGAGCGTTCGTACAGCGAAGGCCAGGGCACGAGGTGTGTGGAGGTGACCGCACCTGTTGTGCCGCTGCTTGTGAAGCTGAACGCAGGCTCCAGGCCTTCGAGCAGCACGTGGTGGTTGCGGAACACGCCGATGGGCAGGAAGGGGATGTCGGCCACGGTGCGCACGGTGGCAGGGTCGCGGCGCAGCCCCTGCAGGAATCCACGGTACACGGGGTTGTGGGCGGCGTGCAGGTGAAATAGCTCCAGCGCCAGGGCGTTGAAGGCTTCGGGCCCGTCAACGGCGAACACCCGCTCGGCCAGTGCGGCGTAGGGTGGGGGCGGGGCGGGCTGCATGGACCTTACCTTTGCGATGATGCGCACCGAAGCCCGCACCGCCCGCAAGTTAGCCGCCACCGCCGCGGTGGCCCTGCTGCTGGGGGGCTGCCTCAAGACCGAGGAGTTCCCGGTGGAGCCCTCGATCCTCTACAAGGAGTTCAAGAGCTTCGGCGATTCCGCGTCGGTGGTGATCACCTTCACCGATGGCGATGGCGACATCGGCCTGGGCCAGGGCGACACCAACGGGGTGTACGCGCCGGGCCAGCCGTACTACCACAACCTGTTCATCGAGTACTACACGTTGGAGAACAACGTGTGGAGCGCGCCGTTCCCTTTCACCCTGCCTCTGTATTACCGCGTTCCGGTTGTGACCCCCACGGGGCAGAACAAGGCGCTGGAGGGCGAGATCGCCGTGGCGCTGAAGCCCTGGCCCACGCTTCCGGGCACCACCGGCGACACCATCCGCTACAGCGTGAAGCTCGTGGACCGTGCGTTGCACGAGAGCAACGTGGTGTACACTGATCGCATCATCGTGCCCTGAGCAGGCCCGAGGGTCACGTCACAAGTATCAAGTCGCAAGCGACAGGTGGCAGGTCACAAGGTCATTCGGCCCTTGTGACTTGATACTCGACCCTTGTTACTTGTTCATACCTCACCGGCAAGCGCTTCGCTCACGTTGATCAGGTGGTCGCCCACCTTCTCGCAGCTGCTGAAGAGGTCGTTGTAGACCATGCCGCTCTTGATGTTGTGGTCGCCGCTCTCCACGCTCTTCAGGTGGGCGCGACGCAGCTGGTCGCGCAGCTGGTTGATCCGCTGTTCGGCCTCCATGGCGGCGTCGAGCTTCACGCGCTCGTCGTCGGCACCGAGGTTCTCGAGCATCACCTCGAAGGCGCGGTCCACCAGGATCATCATCTCCAGCAGGCTCTGGCGCTGCTCGGGGCTGAACCACAGGCGTTCATCGGACTTGCGCTCCACGCTCTTGCTCATCTGGAAGAGGATGTCGCCCACGCGCTCCAGGTCCCCGATGATGGCCAGCAGGGCGCGCACGCGCTCGCTCATCTCCTCGTTGCGCGCCTCGGCCCCGGTCTTGGTCAGGTACTTGCTCACCTCCACCTCGATGCGGTCGGTGATGTCCTCGTACTTGGCGATGCGCTCGAGCAGCCGCGTGCGCTCTCCGGCATCCTTCTCGATGAGCAGGTCGCGCAGCATGCCGTGCATGCGCTGGGTGAGGCGGCCGAACTTGAGCACCTCCTTGCGCGCCTCCAGCAGCGACAGCTCGGGGCTCAGCGGCATCATGGGGTCCTCGATGTACTCCAGGCGGTACTCCTCGTCCACCTCGCCGCGGGAGGGCACCATGCGCGTCACCAGCTTCTCGATGGTGGGGACGAAGTTGATGAGCAGCAGGGTGTTGATCAGGTTGAAGCTGATGTGCAGGAAGGTGAGCGCCCAGAGCACGGCGGTGGGGGCGGTGTAGGGCGAGGCGCCGGTGGCGGCCTGCACCAGCAGGTCGATGCCGCGCAGGTAGGGGCCGAAGAGCAGCAGGGCCCAGCCCACGCCGATCACGTTGAACAGCAGGTGCGCGCGGGCCGCCCGCTTGCCCCATGCGTTGGCCACCAGGGCCGCGATGTTGGCCGTGAGCGTGGTGCCGATGTTCTCCCCGAGCACGATGGCCGCGGCCATCTCGTAGCCGATGGTGCCGCTCTGGCACATGGCCATGGTGAGGGCCAGGGCCACGGAGCTGCTCTGCACGGCGATGGCCAGCACCGCGCCGATGAGCACGAAGAGCAGCACGCTCAATGCGCCGTTGTCCGCCAGGTCGTGCAGGAAGGACAGCGCGTCGGCGCTGAAGTGCGGCACGTTCTCCTTCAGCAGGTCGAGGCCGAGGAAGAGCAGCGCCATGCCCAGCAGCACCTCGGTGGCGGCCTTGATGCGCCCGCCCTTGAGGAAGAGCAGGGGGAAGGCCACGCCCAGGATCGGCAGGGCCACCACGGTGAGCTTCAGGCTGGCGAATCCCACCCACACGAAGAGCAGCGACTTGAGCGTGGTGCCGATGTTGGCGCCCATGATCACGGGGATGCTCTGTCGCAGGCTCAGCAGGCCGGCGTTCACGAAGCTCACCACCATCACGATGGTGACCGACGAGTACTGGACGATGGCCGTGGTGCTGAAGCCCGTGAGCACCCCGCGCACGGGATTGCGCGTCATGGTGTCGAGCACGCGCCGCATGCGGGCGCCCGCCGTTTTCTGCAGGCCCTCGCTCAACAGCTTCATCCCGTGGATGAAGAGCGCCAACGCCCCGGCGAGGGTGAGCAGTTCGAGGAGGCCGAATTCCATGGAGGTGGACGGACTGAACGGGCGAAGCTAGAGCCCCCATGTTTCCTGAAGGTTAAGCCGGTCGGCTTCCGGAAGTCCGCGCCGGACAAGGCTTTGCGTGGCCGGTGGGCGGTATCTTCGTGGCCGCATGCCCCACCTGACCCCCCGGCGCACGGCCCTGCTGGTGGCCACCACCATCCTGGCCGCCCTGGGCCTGGTGGTCCTGTTGCTGGTACTGTCGGGGCAGGGCATCCCGGCAGGGCTGCTGCCTGCCGCAGCGGTGGCGGTGGTGGCCGCGTACATCGCGACCCTGTTGCTGGTGAAGCGCTTCATCCAGGCCCGCGTGAGCCTGATCCTGCGCCGCATCAACGACATCCGCATGACCGCGGGCGGACGTGCGGGCACCGAGCCCGATGCGGACGTGCTGGGCGAGCTGGACAGTGAGGTGACGGCCTGGGCGGAGCAGCGCAGTGAGGAGATCACCGAGCTCAAGGCGCGCGAGCAGTTCCGGCGCGAGTTCATCGGCAACCTGGCCCACGAGCTCAAGACGCCCATCTTCAACATCCAGGGCTACATCCTCACCCTGCTCGAAGGCGGGCTGGAGGATGCCAAGGTGAACCGGGACTTCCTGAACCGTGCGAGCAACGGGGTGGACCGGCTGATCAAGATCGTGGAGGACCTGGACATGATCACCCAGCTGGAGAGCGGGGTGATGTCGATGCGCATGGTGCGCATGGACCTGGCGGAACTGGTGCGTGGGCTGATCAGCGAACTCGAGATCCAGGCACGGGAGAAGCAGGTGAAGCTGGTGTGCGCGATGCCCGAGCCCGTTTGGGTGATGGCCGACCGCGACCGCATGGCGCAGGTGTTCCTCAACCTCTTCACCAATGCCATCAACTACGGCCGCGACGGTGGTCGTTGCGAGGTGCGCGCGTTCCCGCTGGAGGATGAGCAGGTGCTGGTGGAGGTGAGCGACGACGGCATCGGCATCAGTGCGGAGCACCTGCCTCGCCTGTTCGAGCGCTTCTACCGGGTGGGCAAGAGCCGCGCACGGCACGAGGGCGGCAGCGGCCTCGGCCTCGCGATCGTGAAGCACATCGTTGAGTCGCACGGACAGGGCATCAGCGTGCGCAGCGAGGAGGGCCGCGGCACCACCTTCAGCTTCACGCTGGCCGCCGCCCGTTGATCACCGCGCCCTGAGCTCGAAGGCCTGCAGGGGCTCGTTGTTGTTGGCCACCAGCACCAGCGGCCGGCCGTTGCGGCGCACCAGGGCCAGGTCCTTCACGTTGCCCCAGGCGAACAGGCCGCTGCGCGTGGCCGGCATGGCGCTGAGCCCGCCCTTGCCATCATTGAGCAGCACGCAGCCGATGCCGGCGTCGTAGCGCACGGTCTCCACCTCGGCGCCCCAATTGTTGCCGGCGCACACCACGTCCTGGTCACCGTCGCCGTCCACATCGAGCACCACGATGCCCGTGATCGGCGACACCTGCGCGATGGTGGGCAGCTTGTGCGGCTCGTAGGTGCCATCGGCCTTGGCGAGCAGCACGCAGCTCCACATCCAGTTCGCTTCGAGGTGCAACGCGGTGGCGAGCTTCTCTGGCGTGTAGATGCGGCCGAGGTCGGCCTCGGCGAACTGCTCGTAGCTGGGGAACTTCTGCAGGATCTGCGGGCATTGCTGGCTGCTGCACTCACGGCCGCGCACCGGCAGCTGCTTGCCGCCCTTCTCCTTGGCCAGCACGATGTCATGGCGGCCGTTATCATCGAAGTCGGCCCAGTAGATGTGCACGGGGTGCTCGGCGGTGCCGTGGAACTTGCTGTTCCAGCCCAGGTTGCCGGCGATCAGGTCCAGGCGTCCGTCGCCATTGAGGTCGGCCGTGGCCAGGCTGCTCCACCAGCCCTTGAGGGCGCCGAGGCCCGAGGCGGTGCTGGCATCGGTGAAGCGGCCGCCATTGTTGCGGAAGAGCCGCAGCCCCATCCATTCGCCCGCCAGCAGCAGGTCGGGGTCGCGGTCGTTGTCGGTGTCGGCGAACACCACGGCGGTGATCATGCCGGGTCCCATGGCCTCGGGTGCCAGCTGCTGCGTGGCATCGGTGAAGCGGCCACGACCGTCGTTCACCAGCAGGTAACTGCGTGGCGCATACGGGTAGTGCGCGGGCGTCTGGCGTCCGCCGAGGTAGAGGTCCTGATCGCCATCACCGTCGATGTCGGCCGCTGCGGCACGCTGTCCACTGGTCATCAGCGCCGGCAGCGCGTCGGTCGCCGGGCGGAAGCCGCCCTTGCCGTCGTTGAGGTACAGGCGTTGCGTGTAGGCCTCGTCGCGCAGGTCGAGCTCGTTGGAGCCGGCGATCACCAGCAGGTCGGCGTCCTTGTCGCGGTCGGCGTCGAAGAACAGCCCGCCCACCTGCTCCTGTGCGGACACCTCCTTCCACGGTTGCGACGGCGCGGCAGTGAAGGATCCGTCGGTACCCTGCAGGAAGAGCGCGCCGGGCTGCATGAACGAGCCGCCCAGGAACACATCGTCACGGCCGTCGCCGTTCACATCGGCGGTGGCGAGCATGGGCCCCACCTCGCTCTGCTTGTGCGGCAGCAGCACCTCGAGCTGGAAGTCGTTGTACTCGTTCTCGCGGTGCACCATGCCTTTCGTCAGCCCCTCCTTCACTTCGGCGAAGAGCGTGGGCGGCGCGGCGGGCGCGGGCGGCGCGGGCTTCGCTTCGGCCTCCTTCAGCTTCAGCAGCTGGTCGGCCTTCACCTGGGTGAGCAGCGTGATGGCGCCGTTGGCCCACCGGACCTCCACGGTGTCGATGGTGGCCGCGGTGCCCAGCCCGAAATGCAGCGCGGGTTCCACGGTGCTCTGGTAGCCGCGCACGGGGTACAGCTCCTGGTATTGCACGGTGCCGCGGTGGCGCAGCGTGGCCCGCGCGCCGAGCGCCGGTGATCCGCCGCGCTCGAGCTGCAGCCGCAGCCAGTGGCGGTCAGGGAACTTCGCCTCGGTGCCGTTGCGGAACACGCCGGCCTTGTCGTCGAGGTTGTTGATCACCAGGTCGAGGTCGCCGTCGTTGTCGAGGTCGGCGTACACCGCGCCGTTGCTGTTGAAGGGCTCGGTGAAGCCCCAGGCCTGCGAGCTGTCGGCGAAGGTGAGGTCGCCGTTGTTGCGGAAGAGGTAGTTGCGCAGCTTGGTGCTGGGGATGAGGTCGAGCGTGCCGTAGAAATCGGCGCCGGTGCGCAGCTTGTCGTAGGTGGTGCGCGCATAGTCGTTGTTGCGCACATCATGCTTGAAGCCGTTGGTCACCACCAGGTCCTTCCAGCCATCGTTGTCGAGGTCGGCGAAGAGCGGCGCCCAGCTCCAGTCGGTGCGTGCCACGCCGGCGAGCTGGCCCACCTCGCTGAAGGTGCCGTTGCCGTTGTTGAGCTGCAGGGTGTTCACCATGTACTGGAAGAAGTAGCCGCCGCGCACGTTGGCCCAGAAGCGCTCGGGGCTCATGCTGCCCATGTTGGTCTTGTTGCGCCGGTGGTCGTCCGCCGTCATGTCCAGCGTCATGATGTCGGGCAGCGCATCGTTGTTGTAGTCGGCCACATCGCAGCCCATGCCGAAGTTGCTGATGTGCCGCATGCGGAACTGGAGCTGCTCGCCGAAGGTGCCGTCGCCGCGGTTGGTGTAGAGCAGGTCGGGCGCGTCGAAGTCGTTCGCCTCGTACACATCGGGGCGGCCGTCCTTGTCGAGGTCGGCGATGGCAAGGCCCAGGCTGTACGCGTAGTTCTGCACATGGGCCGCGTAGGTCTCATCGGTGAAGCGGCCGCCGTTGTTGCGGTAGAAGCGGTCGGTGGGCGCGGTGCGGTCCTGCACGGCCTGGATGGCGGCGAAGTTGCTGAGGCCGCGCACCCGACCGGCCGGGTGGTTGGCCACGTAGAGGTCGAGGTCGCCGTCGGCATCGGCGTCGAAGAAGGCGGCCTGCGTGCTGTGCGTGGTGTCGGCGATGCCGAGGGCGTGGGCCATCTCGGTGAAGGTGCCGTTGCCGTTGTTGCGGTAGAAGAGGTTGCGCGTGAGCGCCGTGTCGCTCGTGGGACCGCTGCGGCACACGTAGATATCGAGCCAGCCGTCGGCGTCCACGTCGGCCATGCTCACCCCGCTGCGCCACCCCGCCGCCGCCAGCGGCCCGATGGCCTTGTCCGTGACGTCCTCGAACCGCATGCCTCCCTTGTTCAGGTAGAGCCGGTCGGGCACTTGGTTGCCGGTGAAGTAGAGGTCCACCAGCCCGTCGTTGTTCACGTCGCCAGCGGCCACGCCACCGCCGTTGTAGGCGTACACGTAGGTGAAGTAGTTGACCTCCGGGCTCTCGGTGAGCGTGTTGGTGAAGTCGATGCCGGTGACGTCGGCGCCCAGCGCCGTGAACAAGGGGCCTCCGGCCGATGGTGCGGGCGGGTTCGTCCCGCCCTCCCCGCCACCACCACAGGCGGTGAACAGGACGAGCGAGGCGCACAGCAGGGAAGGCGGAAGGAGCTTCGGGCACATGCCCCAAAGGTACCCGCCGGCGGCACCGGGCACCGGGCCCTTCACCTCATTTCACGATCTCGTCCCAGAGCAGGATCTCGTTCTCGTTGTTCACGCTGATCCGCGGGATCTCGTCGTACAACGTGACCTTGCCGGTGATGCAGACCTTCTTGTGCAGCAGCGCGGTCTCGGGGTCGTAGTGGAAGTTCGGCCCGTTGTAGTCCCACACGGTGGCGTAGAACACCTGGTCGGGGTGCATGCGGTCGAGGTTCAGGTAGATGGCGTTGGCCTTGGCGGTGCGCCGCGTGCTCACCACCGTGCCGCAGATGGTGGCCGTGTTGCCCACCTGGTACTTCGCCTGCACGGTGTTGAACATGCCCTTCGGGAGCGGGACCTTCATGGGCTCCACCTCGCCGAGGAAGGGGTCGCCGGCATGGTACCAGGCCTGCGGGTCGCGCTGGGCCTCCAGGGCGTTCTCGGTGGCATCGTCGAGCGCCGGGAACAGGTCGAGCCCGGTGAGCTTCTCCACGCTGTCCACCGGTACCGCATAGCTGATCACAGGATACTCGTTCACGCCGTTCCGCATCACGAAGGCGATCATCTTCTTGTCGGGCCCATCGAGGTCGGCCACCGCCTTGAAGAAGAGCTCGGGGATGCGCACCTCGTTCTTGTGACCGGGGTTGTTCATCGTGGGCAGGCCATCGCGCAGCACCGGACCGGTCACCACGAACACGCGTTCGTTGCCGTAACGCACGGTGCGCCGCACCCAGTCCTCCAGGTCGCTCCAGCTGCCGCGGTTGAACTCGGGGCGCTGCGGGCTGATGTTGCTGTACAGGTAGGTGGCCGCCAGCGCCTCCTGGCTCCACCGCATGTCGGCGCTGGGCACCAGGTGGCCGCGGTCGAAACCGCTGTTCCAGTAGTCCTCCACCGTGCTTGACCCCGTGGTCACCTTGGGGTCCATGAGGAAGGTGTCGATGCGCGCCAGGTTGCCGGTCACCAGGTCGGTGCTGGCGATGTGCGCGGTCCACTTGGGCTGCTCGTGCGCCTCGCTGTACACCAGCATGTGGCCGGGGTGCTCGATCACCTGGTCGCCGGCCGCCAGCGCGGGCAGGCCCAGCGCCTTCAGGTCGCGCCGGATGATGGCGAGCTTGGTCTCCTCGATGGGCTTCTTCAGCGCCTGCTCCTGCTGGCGGAGCTGGTCGTATTGCGCCTGCTGGTCACGGAGACGCTTGTCCAGGTCGTCCTGGCCGTGGACCAGGCAGGGCAGCGCAAGGGCGAGCAGTGCGGTGAATGCGGAACGATGCATGACGGTCAAATGTAGCCGCCCACCGGCTTACCGCTGGAGCAGCGCGGCGAGCTCCTGCAAGGCGCGTTCCAAGGCCGGTCCCGAGGCGTGTGGCGTAGCTGGCGCCATGGTCCGGCCGAGCGCGGCACCGATGTCCAGGGCATGCTGGTGCTGCACGAGGAAGCGGCCCGTGCGTTGATGCAGCCGGGCCAGGTGCTCTTGCTCCGGCTGCCCGGGCGTGGGCACGATCAGCGCCGAGCGGCCGAGCATGGCCAGGTCCATGAGCGTGGTGTAGCCGCTGCGCGAAACGATGAGCTCGGCGCCCCGCAAGGCATTGCGCAGGTCGGTGGCGTTCAGGTGGTCCGTGATGTGCACGTTGCCGAACTGCCGCTCGCCCCGGGTGGCCGGCTTCCCGCGTACGAGGAGGTGCCGGCCCGGCAGATGCGTGAGCTGTGCGAGCAACCGCTCCTCCAGCATCGTGCGCTGTGGCTCCGGGCCGCTGAGCACGGACACCACGGTGCGCGG